>JAEWEQ010000063.1 GCA_023389315.1 Actinomycetes bacterium
ATATGTTTACCCGGTACACCCTCTGGGTTCAGGTTCGCATTTGGTGGCCAGTCTTCACCATGCGCAGGCTTTGGCGGTCGTTCCCGCCGGGGTGGAGATGGTAGCCGAAGGGGATGCCATTTCGGTACTGAAAGACCACTGACAAACAGGCGTAAAAGCGGTGTGATTGGACGATTATCACCGCAGCTGCCTACCTCAAGTTGGCCTAATGTCCGAATCTGCGATATGTTCAATAACATGAATTACCTGCGCGTACGAGAAGTTGCCTCGATCCTCGACGTCTCGGATGACACTGTTCGGCGCCTGATCGAGGACGGTCAGTTGCGGGCCCGCCGGGAAGGCAATCGCATCCAGGTTGACCCGTTATCGGTTGTAGAGAAGCTCTCGCGTATCGCGAGCGACGATGGACAAAGCCAAGGTCGTCGTTACCACTCGATACGTAACCATCTGCGGGGAGTGGTAACCAACATCATCCAGGACCAAGTTATGTCCCAAGTGGAGATGGTCTGTGGTCCCTATCGAATCGTAAGTCTCATTTCAACCGAGGCTTGTAAGGATATGGGCCTTGAGGTGGGCTCCGTCGCGGTTGCCAACATGAAGGCAACAAACGTTTCTATTTCAATACCTAACGAGTAAATCGCATGTCGAAGACACACTTGCGCCTGCGGGCGATAGTCGGTTCAGCCCTGGTGGCGCTCATCGCACCCCTAGCAGCTTGTTCAGGCGGGGGTGAAAGCCTAACTAGCGCCCCCGCCCCTAGCACTTCTGAGACCTCTACCGCACAGGCGGGCGGCAGCTTAACGGTATTCGCTGCGGCCTCTCTCAACAAGGCGTTCACTGCTATCGCCGATGAGGTTTTCAAGGTGGAGCATCCCGGGGTAGAGGTGAGCTTCTCTTTCGAAGGTTCCTCAACCTTGGTCGATCAAATCTCCAATGGTGCTCCTGCGGATGTTTTTGCCTCTGCTGACTTGAAGAATATGAAGAAAGCGACCGATGCTGATCTGGTGAATGAGCCGGTGGAGTTTACCCGCAACGATCTAACACTAATCGTCCCTGCCGGTAACCCGGCGGGCATCACTGGCCTGGACAGCTCTTTGGATGGTAAGGACCTTATCGTATGTGCGCCGCAGGTACCGTGTGGAAACCTCACCCTGGAAGTCGCCAAGCAAGCCGATATCGAACTGAAGCCGGTTTCTGAGGAGCAAAAAGTCACGGACGTGCGCGGCAAGATTGAATCCGGTCAGGGCGATGCGGGCTTCGTCTACGCCACCGACGCCAAAGCGGCTGGCGAGAAGGTTGAAGTCATCCCGATGTCAGTGCAGGGAACTAACGTTTACCCCATTGCTGTGGTTAAAGACTCCAAGCAAGCGGAACTGGCACAAGCCTTCGTTGACACCGTGATGTCTGAGAAGGGACAAGAGATTCTTGCTCGATTCGGGTTTCTCACTAACAAGTAGGATCCATGGGTGACCATCCCCAACCGCCCCGCCGGGCTGAGACTACCAATCCGAAATGGTTCGTCCTACCGGCGGCGCTCGGTGTATTCGCCTTAGTTTCTCCCTTCGTTGGAATGTTTCTCGCACTCCCGTGGCCTCAGGTACCTAAGCTTTTGGCTACTGACGCGGCGCGAGATGCACTCAACCTGAGCCTAAAAACCTCGGTGGTTGCGACCGCCCTCGCGTTGGGACTAGGAGTGCCACTTGCACACCTGCTCGCCCAACCGGCACGTTCCACCGCTGGCCGCTGGTTTCAACAAACCCTCTATATATTGATCACCCTCCCCATGGTGCTACCACCGGTGGTGGCAGGCTTGGCCTTGCTAACGACATTGGGACGCCGTACACCACTGGGGAGTGCGTTGCATCAATGGGGCTTGGACATCGCTTTCACCACCACCGCGGTGGTGATCGCGCAGACCTTCGTAGCCATGCCGTTTGTGGTTATCTCGTTGACGGGGGCACTGCGTTCACGCGGTCTTGAATTTGAGCGTGCCGCTCGGGACTTGGGTGCCTCGCGGTCGCGTATATTCTGGCAAATCACCCTCCCGCTGACCTGGCCCGCAGTTGCCTCCGGGGCAGCGCTAACGCTGGCTCGTTCACTCGGCGAGTTCGGAGCCACCCTCACCTTCGCAGGCTCCTTACAGGGCACTACCCGCACCCTCCCGTTAGAGATTTATCTGCAGCGCGAAGTCGACACCGACCTGGCTTTAGCACTGGCCGTAGTGCTGTTAGCGGTCGCCATGGTGGTAATAGCGATCACCACTTTGGCGGTGGGGAAATCCCCCCAGCTAATTAAGGGCTCACCTGCCGATGAGTCACTCACCGCCCATCAAGAGGCCCTCCTGAGCCTGTCGAAGATACCAAAGCCCCAACCGTCGGGCGGCTATATCGAACTCGACGTTGAAGTGGAGCAGCGTAAGGTAAACATCGATTTGTCACTTCCGGTAGGTGAAGTCACCGCTGTGATTGGGCCCAATGGGGCGGGCAAGAGCACCCTTCTCAATGTGCTCGGCGGTGCTATCGATTACCGCGGAACTATCAGGTTTCCAAATCATCAAGGCCCGGTGCGTGTGGCATGGCTTCATCAAAGAGCCTTGTTGTTCCCGCACATGAGCGTGCTACAAAATGTGGTTTTCCCCCTGACCTGTCAAACGCGGGGATGGCGCACCTTGCTGAAACGACGCGAGGTGATGCGCAACGCTAAAGTGCGGGCCCGCGCGCAGCTTCAGGCATTGGGATGCGGCAATTTGGAGGACAGGCGCCCCCACCAGCTGTCGGGCGGCCAAGCCCAACGTATCGCTATAGCTCGCGCCTTAACTATAGATCCTGATCTGGTGCTGTTGGATGAACCGCTCGCCGCGATAGACTCCTCGGTGGCGTGGTCCTTGCGGGTGCTCTTACGCCAACAGTTGCTCGAACGTGGGTGCACCGCTGTGATCGTTACTCACGACCTGACGGACGTGCGCACCCTGGCGGACCATGTGGTGATCATGGAACCGGGTCGGGTGATTGCTTCGGGCCGACTCGCTGCGCTAGTCAGCAATCCGCCTAGTGCGTTCTCCACCGAGTTCTTCGGCCTGACCAGCACAGTCGATGGCATTGTCTATCGGCCGGAGGACGTGAAGGTAATGGCTGCTGATGAAAACACTGCTAGCGCGTTTACTTCTGCCCCGGCGGCATCGGACGATGCCACAGCGGTGCAGCAACTGCTGGGCACGGTGGTGGATTATCCAGCGCTAGCTGATTCCAACCGCGCTGTGGTTATGACCGATGCCGGTTATCCCCTGTTAGTGTCGCGAAATGCCTACACTCGCGCGCACTTGGAAGCCGGTAACAGGGTGATCGTGCAGCTTTCAAGCCCTCAGCCGTTGGTCGCCGGCGTTTGTGGAGATGGGACATGACACCAACAATCCTGGCGACGGCAGGTTAGTCGAACGTAGGTAGATAGTAGCGGTGCCCCGCTGGTCTTTCACCAGTGGGGCACCGCTTGAAGTTCATGGCCGAACAACTCACTTGAAGCTGCCGGCAAATAACCACTAAGCGTTGGGACGCTTGCCGTGGTTAGCTGCGCTCTTGCGACGAGCCTTGCGCTTACGGCCTCGCTTGCTCATAATGTGATCCTCCTTCGTGCTGATACGACCTTCCCGCCGCTGTCACCCACTGGAAGCGGGGGCAGGCGCCGAGCATAGGCAACTAGCTAAGTTTCGCATATTTACCCGGCAGTATCTACTTTGCTACGCCAAACTGTGAGGCACGTAAAACGGTGGGTTCTACCAGCGCTCAATCCGCACTGAAGTTTGCCGAATACGAGTTATCACGCGCGCCCGTACCTCTTCCGGCGCGGGTTGTTCGCAGCAGCGTCGTAGCAGGGCGCGTAAATGACGTTGAGCGTCGACCGCGTCAGCGCAGGCGGGACATAAGTCGGCATGTAGACGCAAACTGTGCGCCACGTCCTCGTCCAACTCATTGTCAATGAACAAGGAAAGCACTTCCCGCAGCTGCTCGCAGTCACAATCGTTGAAATGCTCGTTCATAATCACTTCACCCCTATGCCCATCTGCGCGGCATAACCACGTAAACTCTTCCGTAAGGCGGCCCGGCCGCGGTGGATACGCGACATTACTGTCCCCACCGGAGTATCCATGATATTGGCGATCTCCTTGTAGGAAAACCCCTCCACGTCCGCGAGCAGCACCGCTTCGCGGTATTCGGCCGGAAGCGATTCCAAAGCCTGGCGAACCGTGTCATCAGGCAACTTGGAGAAAGCTTGGGACTCAGCCGATTCCAGTCCCACGCCCTGATGGTTGGAAGCTTCCACCAGTTGCCAATCTTCCACCCCGTCCCCGGAGGTGCGCTGCGGGCGCCGCTGCCGCTTGCGGTACTCATTAATGAATGTGTTCTTCAAGATCCGATACATCCAGGCCTTGAGATTGGTGCCGGGCTTAAAAGTGTGAAAAGACTGGAACGCACGCACGTAGGTGTCCTGCAACAGATCTTCGGCATCAGCGCGATTTTGCGTCATACGCATCGCCGCCCCGTAGAGCTGATCCAACAGCGGTAGCGCCTGTTCCTCAAAGCTCTCCCGCAGCGCAGCTTCGTCCAGCTCTCCCCCACTGTCAAGGGCCAGCGCAGCTTGGTTCAGCTCTTCACCGCCATCAATGGCCGAGGGCGGGGGCGCGGTTTCGGTGTCCAAATCGGTGGTAGTCATCACCCTTGAGCATACGCGGGTGGGCGGGGAGCCTCCACCGTTCAGGCGTGAAAGCTTCCATTCTTGATACTTGCACGTGCGCCACGTCTCATTCCGGGTACCATAGTAAGCATGAACCTACTACGTTTAGTTGCTCGCCCTCTGATTGCTGTCCCCTTCATCGTCGACGGGGTTTCAGCCATGCGCAATCCTCAGGCTCATGCCGAACAGTTTAAGAAGGTCGCTCCCCTGCTGGAAACTATGGGGGTGCCGCCGGTACTTGCCGCCGACACTCGCATGCTCACCCGCGGCCTCGGTGCCGTCACCACCGTGGCAGCTGCCGGTCTAGCGCTGGGTAAGGCTCCGCGTGCTTGCGCTACCGTTCTGGCCACCGTGGCCGTCCCCATCGCACTAATCCAAAACCCCGTGTGGACAGCTAAGGACCGCGCTGAACGCAACCGCTACCGCCGCGGCCTTGAACGTTACGGCGCTGCCCTTGGCGGCGTCATCCTCGCCACCACGGACCGTCTGGGGCAGCCTTCAGCGGCTTGGCGATTGGCTAACTGGCGCGCCCACAAGGCAGACTTAGTGGAGGCCCGTAACGCCACTTGGCAAGCTGCAAAGGAGACCTTTGACTCTCACTGATTGGATCGCTCCGGCACCTACCGAATCACTTGATTTCTGCGTGGAGTTGCCCGGATCTAAATCAATCACCAACCGCGAACTCGTCCTCGCCGCCACCGCGCAGGGCGAGTCGCGTTTGTGTGGTGCCCTGCGAGCCCGTGACACCGATCTAATGATCGCCGGCTTACGTACCTTGGGTGCCGAAATCGTTGCTGATGGTAGTGATGTCACAGTGCGTGGCCCCCTTCGGCCCAGTTCTGTAGCCTCTGTGGAGACCAGTTTCCTCCGCACCGTGGAGTGCGGCCTAGCGGGCACCGTAATGCGTTTCCTACCGCCGTTGGCATCGCTAATTGACCAGCCGGTTACCTTTACCGCCGATGAGGAAGCCCTGGCCCGCCCCCTGCACGAAATCTTAGAGCTGCTCCAACAACACGGCGCGAGTGTGCATTTCGAAAGTGAAGCCACTTTCCCCTTCACTATCACTTCCCCACTGCAGCTGCCTACCCAAAATGTGGGCTTTGAGGTGGACGCGCGTGCCTCCTCGCAATTCCTCACGGCTGCTGCGCTACTGGCGGCAGCAGCGATTGACCAAGTGGGCCGCGTAAGTATTCACGCCCACGGGCCGATTCCATCTGCTCCCCACTTGGAGATGACCTGGCAGTGCCTGCGCAGACGCGGCCTACAGGTCCAAACTACCGCGTTTGATAACGGCGACTTGGGGGTCACGATCAGCGGCGCCCAGGTAGCGGCCCGCAACGTTGTCATCGAGCCGGACCTTTCCAACGCTGGCCCGTTCCTGGTGGCGGCCGCCATCTGCGGTGGCCGTGTCGGAGTGCGACACTGGCCCCGGGAAACCACCCAACCCGGTGACCTGTGGCGCGAGCTGCTAACCGAGTACGGTGCGGAAGTCACCTGGGAGGATCCGCACGCCGACCACTGCACCCTTTGGGTTAGTGGCAGTGGCGAACCGGGGCGCGGATTTAACCGCGACCTCAGCCGTGCCGGGGAGTTAGTCCCCACCTTGGCGGCCTTGGCCGCTCACGCCGGTGAAGCTAGCGTGCTCAGCGGAATCGGGCACCTGCGTGGCCATGAAACTGACCGACTGCGAGCCTTGGAGACAGAACTGCTCCGTTGCGGCGTGTGGGCGAAAGCCGAGCAGGATAGTCTCATTATTGATCCCACTCGCCCCCTTGAAGGGGGCGGACAAGCGGTCGAAGGCGGTGCAGGTGACCGAGGCCTTCCGTCCTCGGGAAAGCAAATGCCAACCCCAGACGCAGCGACTGGGGGCACTGCTGCCACGCCGGAAGAGTCGGGCATCGTGATGGAAACGTACCACGATCACCGGATGGCGACTTTCGCGGCGCTGATGGGATTGCGACGCCCCGGCACGCGCGTCAAGAACGTTGCCACTACCGCTAAAACCTTGCCCAACTTCGTTGCCCTCTGGGAAGCGCTCACCAAACCAAGTGGGGAGGGCAGCGATGGCGCGGCGTGACATTGGCACCGACGATCCCCGAGTGCGCGTACGTCCGGGGAAAGGGTCGCGGCCGCGGACCAAACGACGGCCAGACTACTCCGACCGACCGGTTGGCCAAGTGATGGCGGTGGATCGCGGCCGCTACCGGGTGATTTTAGACGGTGAAGAAATCACCGCCGTTAAGGCCCGTGAACTGGGGCGCGGCGCGGTAGTGGTGGGTGACCGCGTACGTTTAACCGGCGACCTCAGCGGACGCAAAGACACCTTGGCTCGTATCGTCACGGTGGAGCCACGCCGCAGCCAAGTGCGTCGCAGCGCGGAAGACAGCGACGCCAAAGGCCAAGAAAAAACCATGGTTGCCAACGCTGATTACCTGGTGATCGTAGTGGCCCTGACCAACCCTCCGCCGCGCCCGGGGTTTATTGACCGCTGCTTAGTGGCAGCATTCGATGGTCACTTGCAGCCGATCGTGTGCATCACTAAAGCTGACTTGGGATCGGGAAGTGAAATTTTGGCTCTCACCCGCGCCTTGGATGTCACCACCATCGTCACCTCCGCTGACCCCGACGATCCCCATGCAAGCGGAGTGGAACAGCTGCGGTCAGTAATTGGAGGACACGTCAGCGTTTTGATTGGCCACTCGGGGGTGGGAAAATCCACCTTAATAAACGCCCTCATCCCGCAGGCACAACGCGAAACCGGCCACGTTAATGCGGTCACTGGGAGAGGGCGGCACACCTCCACTTCCGTGGTGGCACTGCCGCTTCCGGGTGGCGGTTGGGCGATCGACACCCCCGGGGTGCGTGGCTTCGGATTGGCGCATGTGGAAGCCGACAACATCATCACCGCCTTCCCGGACCTGGAGCAGGCCTGCGAACAGTGTCCGCGCGGGTGCACCCACGCCGCCAGCGAAAGCGAATGCGGGTTGGATCTATGGGTGGAGGCCGCCCACGTCTCCCATACCGGTGAAAGGGGCTCCACTACTGTCGCCGCCACCTCCGAAGCTGATATCGCGGCGCACCAGACCGTCCTCGATGGTGAATACGAACGCCGCCGGCAACGGGTGGACAGCGTGCGCCGTTTGCTGGAGTCGGTGCGCGAAGCCCAAGCTCCGCAATGGCAGCAAACTAACCGCTCGACCTACTGAAACCCCGGCTTTTGGGCGGCGCGAAAACGAGAGCTTAAGAGTACAGGCTCACGAAGTTCGCGATGATGCGATGCGCGGGGCTGACGTCAGCGCTTTCACACTGTTGGATAATCCGGGCTTGTTCGTCGGGCGGGTAGTAGCCAGATTTGGCGTAAGCGAGGATGCGCATATGCAGGGCTGGCCAATCGAGCTCCGGATGGAACTGGGTGCCGTACAGGTTATGTCCGACCTTGAATAACTGCACCGGGCACGAGGGCGTGGTCGCCAGAAGTTGCGCATGCGCGGGCATCACTTCGCAAGCTTCTTTGTGGCCCACGTAGGCTTGGAACACTTCCGGAATGCCAGCGGTAATCGGATCCTTTCGCCCCGCGTCAGTAAGTGAGATGGTGGGGGCGGAAATCTCCTCCGCATACTTAGTGGAGATCACCCCGCCTTGATGCCCCAGCAGCGTCCCCACCCCGTAGCACACCCCCAGGAAGGGGAAATCCGCCGCCACTAGTTCGTCTAGCAGCTCCCTGAGCTCAGCTTCCACACGCAGTTGGGTGGCGGTTTTTTGCTCGGTTGGCAGCAGTGAATCGTAGGGCGATCCGCACAAAATAATCCCACTCCACTTCCCCACGTCCAGCTCTCCCAAAGGCTGCTGATCTAGGCGCCAGTGCACCAATTGGTCGGTGCTGAGCCCGCTGAGGCGGTGGAACATTTCGTACTCTGATTGGGCCACTTGCGCTTGGTCGCGAGTGGCGATGAGGAGAAAACGTGCGTCTTTGCCCATGGGGTTAGCTTACGTGATGAGATCGGCTGAGCGCGGATGTTACCGCAGCCCGAGAACTGCGATAGCGTGGAAACCATGACTGAGCCCTCCCCTTCGCTTAATGATCTAGAAATCGCCCTCGCCTTGGCTGATTTAGCCGACGAAGTGACGCTAGGGCGTTTCCAAGCCGCCGATTTGGCAGTCTCCCGTAAGGCTGATTCCACTTTCGTCACCGACGCTGACCGGCATACCGAGGACGTGTTGCGCCAGTACCTGCAAACGCATCGCAGCGGCGATGGGATCTTCGGTGAAGAACGCGGGGCGAGCGGGGAAAGCAACCGCACCTGGGTGATCGACCCGATTGATGGCACCGCCAACTTCTTGCGCGGAGTGCCGGTGTGGGCCACGCTGATCGCACTGGTGATAGATGAGGAAGTTAAAGTGGGTGTGGTTTCTGCCCCCGCGCTGCAGCGACGCTGGTGGGCGGCGCGCGGTGAAGGGGCTTTTTCCAGTTTCGCTCGGCAGTCCCCACGGCGGCTGCAAGTGTCTGAGGTCCGCAGTTGGGAGCAGGCTTCGCTGTCGTATTCTTCCCTGACCGGGTGGCACCACTATGGGCATGAGGAGCAGTTCCGCTCCCTGATGGATAAGTGTTGGCGTACCCGCGGTTTCGGCGATTTTTGGTCCTACATGCTGGTGGCTGAAGGCGTGGTTGATATCGCCTGTGAGCCGGAACTTGAAGTCTACGACATGGCCGCTTTGGTGCCGATTGTGGAAGAAGCTGGTGGGAAGTTCACTTCCCTCGCCGGCCAGCCGGGACCGTGGGGAGGCAACGCTTTGGCTACCAATGGTCACTTCCACCAGCGGGTATTAGACCACTTGGAGTGGCATTAACTACCGCCTTGTCAACAAAAATGTCCGTGCTCCGGGTTAGCGTATAAGTATGAAGCTGCTACACACCGCGGACTGGCATTTAGGTCGGGTACTCCACGAAGTGAATCTGTTGCCCTATCAGGCACAGTTCATTGATCACTTCATTGAGTTAGTCAAGGATGAGCGTCCCGATGCGGTGCTGCTGGCCGGTGATGTGTTTGATCGGGCGGTGGCGCCGGTTGAGGCTATGAGTTTGCTCGATGAGGCTCTTTTCCGATTGTCGGAGTTGACCCAGGTGCTGGTGATTCCCGGCAATCACGACTCTGCCTCGCGTCTGAGCTTCGGCTCGCGTCTTTTCACTAAACGCGTGCAGGTGGTTTGTGACGCCCAGCAGGTGGGCCGTCCCCTCACCCTGGGTGAGGGGCGCGCAGCCGTCCATCTTTATCCCATCCCCTACTTGGAGCCGGACTTGGCACGCCATCGGCTGGCCCGGGAGTTGGACGAGGACGGTCGGCCGGTGTTGCTGGCCCGCAGCCATGACGCGGTGGTGGGTGAGGCGATGCGCCGGATTAACGCGGATTTGAGTGTGCGCGAGGGCGTGGGGATCGCCATTGCGCACGCGTTCGTAGCGGGCAGCGCCACCTCGGATTCAGAGCGTTCCATTTCGGTAGGCGGAGCCGAAGCGGTGTCGACCGCGACCTTAGCTACGGATTCAAATACTGGGGAGCACACAAAGTTACGGTACCTGGCGTGCGGCCACCTGCACCGCCCCCAAACCCCGTACCAGGACGATGATTTCCAGGTCCGATACAGTGGCTCTCCCCTGCCTATGTCGTTTTCTGAAGCCAACGACCACAAATCCACTTCCGTGTTGGAAATCAGCGGCGGTAAGCTCGAGGTCCGCACGGTTGAGGTGCCCAGCGAACTGCGACTGCGCAACGTGCGCGGCACGCTGGATGAGCTCAAACGTCAGCTGCCTTCCTGGGCTGAGCAGGCGTATGTGAGTGTGGAAATTACTGACCCGGTGCGTCCCCCACAGTTGTTTAACCAAGTCCGCCAGCTTTTCCCGCAAGCGTTGGTGATCCGCCACGTGGGCACCGGGGACACTCCCGGTTTGGAAACCTCCCCACGCACCGACACTGCGTTGCGCCCGCAAGACCAAACCGAGGCTTTCTTCACTCGCGCCTTCGACCGGGCGCTAACCGATGAAGAGCGCGGCATTATCGATTCGATTTGGTCCCAGCTGCGGCAAGAGGAGGCTGTCTGATGCGTTTGCTTCGGCTAGATTTTCGCGCCATTGGGCCGTTCATTAAAGAACATAGCATTGATTTCACGGCCTTTGAAAACGATGGCCTATACCTGCTGCGGGGTGAAACTGGAGCGGGCAAATCCACACTTATCGATGCCATCACCTACGCCCTCTATGGTCGCGTGGCAGGCGGTACGGACTCCTCCAAGGAGCGTTTACGTTCCAACTATGCCAGTGACAATGACGAATCCTACGTGCGGCTACGGTTCGAAGTCGGCCAGGGGGTTTTCGAGGTTGAACGCAGCCCGGAGTATCGCAAAGCGGGCCGTAAGAGTGCGATCCCAGCTAAAGCAGTACTTTCGCGTCTTACTTTAGACGAGGACGGTCAGTGCTTGGAGACTGAGCCGATTTCGCAGCGCATCGGGGATATTAACAGCCAGGTGCAAAGCCTCCTGGGAGTGGATTACCACCAGTTCTTGCAAACCGTGGTGCTTCCCCAGGGTAAATTCGCTGAGTTCATCCAAGCTAAGAGCGATGAGCGTAAAGCGATTTTGTCTGCTATCTTCGCAACCTCCCAATTTGAGGCTTTCCAGGACCGCTTATTGCGTCGCTGGAAAGACGTAAACGCTGAGCTTTCCAGTCAGTTGTCTAACTTGGAGTTCATTGCCGCCACCGTCAGTGACGAAGCGGCTGAGAATGCTGCGGCTGGCGACTGGGAAGGCGCAGTAGCCGCGGGCGTGGCACAAGTGACTAACCACCAGCAAGTCTGGGAGACGAAAAATGCTGAGCGCCACCAACACGCCCTCGCCGTGTATGAGCTGGCGGCCTTAGAGGCGGAAGCAACGGCGATTGCGCAGTTCCAGGCCCGCGAGAAACAGGTTCAGCAGAAGGAAAGCGAGCTAGACGCCCAGCGCCCGCAAGTAGAGCAGTTACGCCGCCAGTTGGAGGCATCGCTAAGCGCCCAGCCCGTTAAAGTTGCCCACCGGCAGCTGCAGCAGACCGAACGCTCTTTGCAGGCGGAAGAAAGCAACAGCGCGCAACTGTTGCAGGCCCTAGCTGATGCTGGAAACCCGGTCGACCCGCAACAGGTGGATGCCCATTGGGACCAGCTGCAGGCCCAGATCCAAGTTGTGGATACGACGCGGGAGGCGGCGCAAGAATGTGACCGCACGCGGGATGAGTTACTGCAGGTGAACCAACAGTTGGAAAGCTTGGACGAACAGCTGCAAACTCAGCAAGGTGCGAAGGAACGCCTCGATGCGCAACTGCCCGTCATGACCCAAAACGTGCAGATACTGCGGCAAATGGCGCAACCGGGTGTGGAGTTACAGTCCCAAGTGCAACAGCTAAAAACAACACTGGCGTTAGTAGAGGAAGCTGAAACTAAACGCGCGGAACTGGTGGCACTGTCTGAGCAGATCAATCCGGCCGCGCACAAAGCCGATAGTGCTCGCCGCCTCAGCCAGTCCGTGACCCAACGGTGGTTAGCGGCTTCGGCAGCTGCTATTGCTGAACACCTTGAGCCGGACCAGCCGTGCCCGGTGTGTGGTTCTACGGTCCACCCCGCACCCCAGGTCCCCTCGGAAGATCATGCCACCCAAGAACAGGTGGAGGCCGCGCAGGCCGCGCTACAAGAAGCCACTTCAGCCTTGCAGGAACTTCAGCTCCAGCAGCGGGACCTCACCAGCGCTATCTCCGGCCTGAACCAGCAGGTCGGCGGACAAGATCGCGCCACCTTGCAGTTCCAGCTGGAGCAGCAAGAAGCCGCCCTCGCCCAAGCCCTGGAGGCTGGTGAAAAGGCCAGCGCTTTGGAAGAGATCTTGCAGGTGCAGCGCAATAGTTTGGCGCAGCTGGTGGAATCCATGGCGCAGCAGGGTGCGCAGCGCAGCGCTTTGGCGCAAAAACGCACCGATTTGCGAGGACGGGTGGAAGCGCTGGAAGCGAGGGTGAGTGAAAATCTCGCCGGATTCGACACCCTGGAAGCACGTTCCCTCGCGCTCCAAAAACTAAAGGACCTGATGGAGCAGCTGCGTCGCGGCTTGGCCACCATTCAGACCCTGCGGTCCCATCGCAACCATGCCCTTGAGCAGATGGAACAGGCTCTATCTGACACAACTTTTCCCGATTTAGAAAGCTGTCTGGCAGCTGCTTTAGAAGACGAACAACAATTCCAGTTGCAGGCCCAAATCAGCTCCTTCGATCAGGAGATGGCAGGAGTGCAGGCGCGCCGCGCAGAGCTGGATGCTTCAGACCTGCGTGGGCGAGTTGGAGCTGACAGCGCCGCGTTGCGCGGCTTGCTGCGTAAAGCCAAGGGCCGTGCGGAACGCGCTTTGCAGGCGGAAACTGCGGCCGCGAAGGAACTCGAAGCAGCCCAAACTCGCTTGCACAGTTTGCAACAGGCGTTACTCCAATACCAGCAAAAGCGCGCTGGTAGTGAATCCCTCCAGCGCCTGGCGGAAGCTGCGCGGGGCGCCGCCTTGGATGAGGGACGCAGAATCTCTTTGGACACCTGGGTTTTGCTCAACCAGTTCGACGATGTGATTGCCGCGGCCAACCCTCACCTGCTGCAGTTCTCTGCCCAGCGGTATCAACTCAAGCGCACGGTGGCTGATGCGGGTTCGCAAACCCAGTATGCGGGATTGGGATTAGCGATCCTGGATGAAGAAGCTGACGGTGAGCGAACGCCCTCGTCCCTGTCGGGTGGCGAGAAGTTCTACACCTCCTTAGCGCTGGCACTTGGCTTAGTGGAAGTGATCTCCTCTTACGCTGGGGGCCTGCAGTTCCGCTCCATGATCATCGACGAGGGATTCGGGTCCTTGGATTATTCGCGCCTAGACGATGTGATGGCAGGGCTGGAGGCCATGCAAACCAGTGGTCGGACAGTGGGAGTGGTTTCGCACGTGACGGAGATGCGTAACCGCATCCAAACTGGGGTGGAGGTAACCCGGCTTTCCAGTGGTAAAGGATCCACCTTGAAGGTTTACGGGGATGATCTTTAGACCTCGGTGAGCGCCGCCACGCGCGCCCGCTCCGCGCGGTCCCACCACACCAGTGGGTGGTTCTCAAGCAACTGCTCTACCGCTTCATCTGCTGCCTGTTGGTCCTCCAAAGCGCAGATGTGTGCTACGTCTTCGGTGGCGTCCTCGTCGTCAACTAGCAGTGCTGCTAATGCTTCCCACTCCAGTGCGCCGTCGGTGGGCGCGGTGGCGAGCTCCACGGCGGCAACAACTCGACGCATCGCGGACTTAGGTGACGGCTCGGCATCTCGGATTAGTTCCAAACTGGCCAGGGAGGCTTCCAAACTCAGGTGGTATTCCAACTCTTCCACCTCGTCAGGATGCTGGTGACTGGTGGAGGTAGGAACCGCCAAGAGTTCCCTCACCGGCATCTTAGCGGCGGTTAGGTCCGTCAGTAGTAGGGGTACAAAAGCGCGCATGCCCCCAGTTTGCCACACCGCTGGTACCACGGGTGCTTCACTTCCGCTTGCGTTTGTGCCGGTCGGCGCGCCGAGGGAACGCCCCACCTTGGTTCCCCTGCTGGTCGCGATGAAAGTCGGTGGTGGATTCAGGGGAGGGTGTAGCGGGAGGAGCCGCGGAGGAGACATTCGCAGAGGGGGAAGCCGCGGAAGATTCCGCCTCGGAGGCTGAAGATGCGCAAGATTCCGGCTCGCAGGTAGCAAACGCGGAAGCTACCTGCGCGCAGGGAGACGACTCGCAGGACACCGACCCGCAGGCGGGAGCCTCGGGAGCTGAGGACACGGACGCAGCGGCCAGCGTGTCGCCATCATCCTCATTGGCTACACTGTCCTCATGCTCCGCCTTCTGCATTGCCGGATCGGCCTGCGAAGACTGGCCCCCACCGCCGCCACTGGCAGTTGATTGCTTAGTGGCGAAGGCACCTTTGAGGCGCGCTCCGAGTTGATCCAAACGCAGTTTTGAAACCCAGCTATCGGCGGGCTTCGCACGCTTGATCCACCCCCAGCCGGCAGCTTCCAACACGGCATCGAGGCTGGCCACGAAATCATCCCCGGGCTGACAGTCAATCACCGTGGTCCCACGCAGCAAGGCTTCATCCACCGCCGGTGAATGCTCCACAATCACGTATGGCGCCGCAGACCCAATAGTGTCCATTACCGTGTGCAAGGAGGCGCGCGAGGCTGACCCGCAGGCCCCATCGCGCGCTTGATTAAGCACCATGGCAGTCACCGGCACATTATGCTCAACGCAGTCACCCAAGAGCGCGTTCAAACGCATTAGACCCACGGCGTCGGCCCGCCCAACCAGGACCAGCGCATCGGCTTGCCGCGCTAGCCCCAGGTTAATGTCCTCTGGGGAGGGCACAAAGCTCATCAAAGACGGGTCTTCATCGGTGAAACCGCTGGAGAGGTCAACCACCACGTCACCGTTGCGTCGAGCCGCGCGCAACACGTCAGACACTGCCTCGGTGGTTAGTTGTCGCCACCGATCCGCCCGCGTCAGCCCGGTCAGCAACGACAGGTTCGGACCGATTTTAGATGACAAGTCCGCCAGTGCGCGGGCATCGAGTTCCCCGCGATTACGCAGCGCCACTGCAGCTGCTAAACCCGATGCCTCCACCGGCAGACCAGTCATGAGCAGCAACGAAGGAGCTGTAATATCGGCATCAATCAAGGTTACCGGGCTACCAGCGTCAGCCATTTGACGGGCTAGATTCAGAGCTAAAGTGGATCGCCCCGGGGCTCCCGGTGTTCCCCACACCACCAGCACCCTACCCTCGGGCCCGCCTTCTTCCACCACCGGGGTTTCCACCGGGGCTTCCTGCCCCAGCATTCTTCTGCGCAAGCCGGTGGTGAGGGCTTGGGCCACGTCCTCGGCGATTCGATCGCACCACGCATCCTCCCCCACTCCCAAATGGTCGAGGGCGTTAGGGCAGGTCAGTAGCACAAATACGTTGGCCGCGTGGAGGCGATCGATCAAAGCGGCGTCGACTCCGGCGAAGGCAGCATCAGTTACCACCACGCTGCCGGCGCCGGCTTCAACTGCCGCTTCAAGCTCAGCTAAATCAGCACACCGGTGGGTAACGTTGAACATTGACGTGCGGTCGTTGAGGACCTTAACGACCTCGGCTTCTAGGCTGCCTTCGAGCCAAACAATGATGTTTTGCAGTGACATGTCATCACCCGCGTGGAACGATCACCAGGGTCGTGCCGGCCCCCGAAGTCGCAATGACTTTTTCTAAGTCCGTGGCCGGCACTGAGATTTCCACCGAGTTCACCCGCTGCCCTCCCAGCCCGGTGTCGGTGGGTTTCAGGTTCAAAATGATCGCGTCAGCGCAAATAAGAGAGGACGCGGCGCTTTCTTCGTTACGTTCTTTCTTGGCAATGGACCACACTTCAACGCTGGTTCCGACTCCCACGCTAGAGGGGATACGGGTGGCCACGTTTATCACCACCTGGCGCCGGTCTTGCTCCGCCTGGGAGCTCACCGCAGAAGCAGGCAGCAACTCACCAGCATCTAGGGATCTCACAGCCACCGGATCCGCCGGCATCTTGCCAGCGCGCAGGTATGCGTCGGTGCCGGTGCGGGCTTTCACCACGGTGACCGCGTTTTCGGGGATCGCTTGGCCCTGCGCGACTGCCTCGGTCAGTAAATAGAGTTCCTCCCCGCCGCGGGCGCGTTGCACAATCCAGGTGGTTGCGAGCACCGAAATTAGTACGAGGACGATCCCAGTAAGTAGGCGTGGATCGCGGAGCATTGAGGGCCTGCGAGGCAGGCGAATTCTTGGGTTACGCTGTTTTGCCACCTTTAGATAATGCCTGTTTTTGTGCTTGGAAAACTGGGTTTCCACAATTTTGTGCTCGCTACTGCTGCAGATTGAGACTTATCCACAACTTCTTCAACAAACTGACAGCATCTGACCCAAAGTGAAGAGTTTGTGGGATACTGGGTGGCATGACTCCACGATTCCTTACCCTTACGGACGTAGCGGAGACCTTGAATCTGACCGCCTCAGCCGCCCGCGCGCTGGTCACTTCCGGCGAGCTTCCCGCCATCCAAGTTGGTGGCAAGCGCGTATGGCGCGTGGAAGAAAGCGTGCTGGAAGACTACATCGCGCAGCAGTATCGAGTGGCGCGCGAGCGCATTTCGGCTGGGGATTTCGACTAGCCTTCCAGTCCACGGGAACCCCCGTGAGCGCACCGCACGCTTGCGCCAGGTGACAGCTTAGGCTCCTTAGCCAACACCAATACACGCTCCTGGCCGCAGGCGGAGGGAGCCGACCCTGAGGTGGCAGACAGAGGGAGCCGGCCCTGAGGCGGCTGTCATTGCAGCGCGCGCACAGAGCAAATGTGGCGCACCGGGATCGACACGGTCACATGCGGGGTTTCTTGCCCGATCAAATCGATATGGTCAGCGCGCACCTGGGCGATATAGCCATTAAAAACACTGGAAACTAGCCGAATCGAGACCGGTTTGCGGGTCCGTCGTAAGCCGCGCAGAGCAGACAGTAAAGAAGCCTTCACCACACTGCCACGCTCTCCCGCCGCACCGTGTAGCGGGTAGATTGTTTCTATTTGGGCGGTCACCACCAGTTCCTCGCCCTCGCGGTTTTTGATGACTATCCACTCTTCACCGACTGCTTCGAGCTGTCCTACGATGGTGCGCGGCCCCGCTGTCTGAACGGTGACTTGTTGTCCCTTGGCGGCGAGGAGTCTGCTATGCAAAGTGATGGCTGCGCTTTCGGCTTCCGCGAGCTCGGCCACCATTTCCCGATTCTGGTAGTTTTCCATCGCCGCGAACTCACCTTCGAGGGCGGCAATCCAGGCGCTTACTTCCATTCCCCTATTCAATCACGCACCCGATCACCTGGACGCGCAGCCACACAGCTTCTTCAATTGCAACCAACCCCCTTGACAACAAAAACTAACCTCTGCCACTATATAACAACATGAACTGATATGAACTGACACGTTAAGGGGCGAAGATGCCTAATCTTGAACATAGGAAGCCGGCCACAAGCTGGCAGGTGGCGCTTTCATTTATGGCGAGTTCCTTATTGCTCCTGCTATGCGCGGCACTCTTTTGGGACTCAAAAACGACTTTCGAACTGTGGTGGAGCGATCCGCAGCTGCTAATTTCTTCGCCCTTCGGCGCTGACTCACCCGCCCTGACTCTGGCACTAGTTTGCGGTGCTGCTTTGGTTGCGCTGTGGAGCTTGTGGAACCTCATTTCCCTATTCATAGTTGAAGCCGCTTTGCTCGCCGCGAAGCATCTTCCGACCTTCGGGCAAAAACTCACCCGCCTCCCCCACATCTGGTGGCTTTCTCCCACCAGCCGCAACCTACTCAAGCGCCGACTCAGTGCCGGTGCGATCGCCACCGCCATATCGTTGGGCGCTCCTCAACTCGCCCTCGCGGCCCCGACTTTGGAGGACATACCATTGTCCGATTTAGGGTGGGGAGGATTCACCGTGGCCGAGCGCCCTGAGCCTTCCATCGACCCGCTGCCCACAAACGAACCATTGGCGCACCAAACAGCGGATGCTCCGACACCATCGGTCACCGATACCGCACTGAATGCGCCTGCGCCCGAAGCAGCTACCGAGCAGCCGCTTGAAGACCCCACCTTAGGCGGACCAGTCGGCGCAGGATCCACTCCCACCCCGCCGCTCGATCCTGCCGCCAGCGCGCCGGTCGGCGCAGCCCCATTCCTCGATCTAGCTTCCGTCTTCGGCTGGGGCGCATTTACCGCCACTACCGCCCCGTCCTCGGAAGTGGTGGAGAGTTCCTACACTGTCACCGCCGGTGACTGCCTGTGGGATATTGCGCGCCAACGCCTAGGCCCGATCAGCAGCGAAGCGATTGCCAGCTACGTGGAGACCATCTATCAGGCAAATGCGGAGGTGATCGGCCACGATCCCAACCTCCTGTTTCCCGGCCAAACCCTTTACCTTCCCTCACCTAGGAGCTAACCATGACCATGTTGCAGATTACGCCCGCTAATCAAAAGCCCAGCGCGGTCGAGCGCCTATCTGTGCGCGAGGTATTAGCTCGCCCCCTGCCGCGCGTAAATCAAGAGTCTGATCGCTGGCGGCACCTTACTGTATCGGGAGAGTTCACTGTGGAAGAAGTCGCTAAACCACCATTGGCGGCGCGCCGCATGCCGCGTCGCGTGTATGCCCATTACGGCCCTTATCCCGACCCCGCTAACCCGCCGCTGCCGGATGCTCATGCTTGGTCCGCGGCCCTAGCGCAAGCGGTGGTTGAAGTTCTAATGGGATTGCGCCCCGTGGGACAGCTGCAGCGGTGGGTAACGCGTGATTTCTTGGCGCTATTGGAGCGACGCTGCGACCTCAACGAACGCTTAGCCGGTAAACCTCAACGTACCCGCCACCCGCAGGTGCTTACTACCAGGGTTTGCATGTTGGCAGATGACTTGGTGGAAACCACTCACGTGGTGGAACACGAAGGGCGAGTGCGGGCAGTTGCGTTGCGTATGGAGGGTTGGCGGCGCCAGTGGCTAGCGACCGCGATTGAGATTATCTGACGGCAATGGGCATACCAATGCGCCCGGGTTGTGCAATAGCTGTGGGCCCGCTAGTGCGGGCCCACAGGTTGGTTAAGGACACGATCGTCCTAGTGATGCTTAGCGGCGCTTTTTCTTCTTCGCTCGGCGAGCAGCACGGTTGGTGGCGCCGCCGGTGGTGGAGTTGCCATCAGGAATACCATCAGAGTCCCCCGCGCCTTCTGGGCCGGACATGGTCATCTGACCCATGGCCTCATGCCCCACGTCACCCATCACGGATGCTTCTTCCTTCGCGGCTTGCTCTTGAGCGTGCCGTTCCATTTCCTTCCGGGCATTTTCGAACTGCCCCATGTAGGCAAACGCCTTCTTCACCGATTCTTCTCGGATTCTCTCCATCATGGTGGTGAACATCTGCGCACCTTCAGAGGCGTATTCCACCAGCGGGTCACGCTGCCCCATGGCACGCAAACCAATACCCTCTTTCAGGTAGTCCATCTCGTAGAGGTGCTCACGCCAAGATGAATCCACACTGTCGAGTACTACGCGGCGTTCCAACTCCGCCACCGGTTCGTCACCGAGCTGCTGGAGGGCCAGCGGGTTTTCCCGCAAGGCTTCACGCAGTTTGTCGTATTCAACCTTGATGTCGGAAGCGTATTCGTATTCAATTGCTTCGCTCGTCAGATTCTCCACCCCACCAACACTGTCAGCCAGTTCGGCCGGGGTGATGGTCACCGGGTAGTACTCACGCAAAGTCGAATGCAGTGTGTCCAGGTCCCACTCGTTGGGGTTCTCACTGGTGGTGAACTGGGATACCACGGAGCGCACCAGAGTTCCCATGAAGAACTCCATTTGTTCACCCAGGTCTTCGCCTTCTAGGACGCGGCGGCGCTCGCCGTAGATAGTTTCGCGCTGCCCGGTCATCACGTCGTCATATTTGAGGACGTTCTTGCGGATCTCGAAGTGGCGTGCTTCAGCTTGCGACTGGGCGGATTCAATTCGCTTAGCGAACATCTTCCATTCCAGTGGCGTATCTTCCGGGTAACCACTAGCCATGGCGCGCTTTAACAACTCAGCGTTGAAGAAGCGCATCAGGTCGTCTTCCAAAGAAATGTAGAAACGGGACTCACCCGGATCTCCTTGACGGCCGGAACGTCCTCGCAACTGATTATCGATACGCCGAGAATCGTGGCGCTCAGACCCGAGAACGTACAGGCCTCCCAACTCCACCACTTCGTCATGTTCGGCGGCCACCGCTTGACGGGCAGACTCCATCACCTCAGGCCATTGCGCCTCGTACTCAGCGGCGTCTTCCTTCGGATCCAGACCACGGGCAGCCATCTCAGCCACCGCCAAGAACTCAGCGTTACCACCGAGCATAATGTCGGTACCGCGACCAGCCATGTTGGTGGCCACTGTCACCGCACCCTTACGTCCAGCCATCGCCACGATCGCTGATTCGCGAGCGTGCTGCTTAGCGTTGAGGACTTCGTGCGGAACGTGACGTTCCTTCAGCATCTGCGAAAGTAGTTCGGACTTTTCCACCGAAGTGGTACCCAGCAGCACCGGTTGCCCCTTGCGGTGACGCTCCACCACATCCTCAACAATCGCCCGGTACTTTGCCTCAGCGGTGGCGTAAACCAAGTCGAGCTGATCGTTGCGGATCATGGGCTTATTGGTGGGGATCGGGATGACGCCGATCTTGTAGGTAGAGGTGAACTCCGCCGCTTCGGTCTCCGCGGTACCGGTCATGCCGGAGCGGGAGCCCTCGGGATAAAGACGGAAATAGTTCTGCAGGGTAATAGTTGCCAGGGTTTGGTTCTCGGCCTTGATCTCCACGCCTTCTTTGGCTTCGATGGCCTGGTGCATGCCTTCGTTGTAGCGGCGTCCCGGTAGCACACGCCCGGTGTGCTCATCAACGATCAACACTTCCCCGTCGGTAACGATGTAGTCCTTATCGCGTTTGAATAGCTCCTTGGCTTTCACCGCGTTGTTCATCATCCCGATCAGTGGCGTATTAGCCGGATCGTAGAGGTTGTCGATGCCGACTTGGTCTTCAATGTAGTCAATGCCGGGCTCTAGGATACCGACGGTGCGTTTCTTCTCATCCACCTCGTAGTCGTGGTCGCGCTTCATATTGCGCACCAGCTGAGCGAAGGTCGTGTACCAGGCGTTGAGGGAGCCTGTGGCGGGACCGGAGATGATCAGCGGGGTGCGGGCTTCATCGATAAGGATGGAGTCAACCTCGTCAACGATCACGAAGTTATGTCCGCGTTGCACCATGTCCTCGCGCCGCTGCGCCATGTTGTCACGCAAGTAGTCGAAGCCAAATTCGTTATTGGTGCCGTAGGTGATGTCGCAGTTGTACTGTGCGCGACGTTCTTCCGGTGATTGCCCCACCAGCACACACCCGCAGGTGAGGCCCAGGTACCGGTAGACGCGTCCCATTAGGTCCGACTGGTAGGAGGCCAGGTAGTCGTTGACGGTGACCACGTGCACGCCCTTGCCTTCCAGTGCGCGCAGGTAGGAAGGCATGGTGGCAACCAAGGTTTTACCTTCACCGGTCTTCATTTCTGCGATATTGCCCCGGTGCAAGGCGGCCCCGCCGATGACCTGCACCCGGAACGGGCGTAGCCCCAACACGCGGTCAGCGGCTTCGCGCACCGTGGCGAAGGCTTCCACCAGTAGGTCATCTAGCGTTTCACCTTCTGCCAGGCGTGCTTTGAATTCCGCAGTTTTCCCCTTGAGCTCTTCGGTTGAGAGTTCCCGGAAGTCGTCTTCTAAGGCATCTACTTGATCAGCTATGGCCTCTAGCTTACGCAGTGCCCGCCCCTCGCCGATGCGCAGTATTTTGTCGAAAATAGACACGTTTCTCCCAACTCAGATACTTGCGATAGTCGCTACCGTACCCATTGTAGACCCCAATGCCAAAACGCATGCTTAGAGGGGGTGAGACTGTGCCTCACCCCCTCTTTCTCACCTGCCTGCATCTTTGAGGGCAGGTAAGTGCTGTGGACCCACTACGAAGCAATCACCGCATTCAGGCGAATCACGCCGTAGGTCCAGCCTTCGCGGTGGTAGACCACACACGGCTGGTTGGTATCACTGTCAATGAATAGGAAGAACGGGTGGCCGACTAGTTCCATCTGGTAGAGGGCTTGGTCCACGCTCATCGGTTCTGCTTCATGCAGCTTTTGGCGCACGATTACCGGGGAATCACCCAGTTGTTCTTCGCGAGCCTCACCAAGTTTCAGATCCGAAGCTGAACGCAGGTTCTCTTCCACCGTGGCGGTTTCTTCGACCGCTACTTCTGCTTCCTCCGGCACGATACCGCCCAAGTCCTCGGCGATTGGTCGGTTATAGCGGCGACGGTGGTCCTTGGCGCGGTCGCGTGCGCGGCGCAGACGTTCATATAGTTTGCCAGCGGCAATGTCGACTGCCGCGTAGCGGTCAGAGCTAGAAGCTTCCGCGCGAATGATTGGCCCCTTGCCGAAAACTGTAAGCTCGATGCGTTCAGCGGTTTCCGCTTGGCGGGGGTTGCGTTCGTGGGTTAGTTCCACGTCAATGCGTTGGGCGCGGGGGTAGAACTGCGTAACCTTTGAGACTTTTGACTCTACGTATTCGCGGAAGTCGGGGTGGATTTCGGCGTTACGTCCAGAGACAGTGATATCCATGGTTTTCCTCCAGGAAATGGTGGGATTTTTATCCCGTGATCGAATCGTCAGACACCTCGTTGCATCTGACCCTGCGTTTAGTTACCACCTCCTTACCAAGCCACCAGCCGGAGTTGATCTCCAAGTTGGTGTTACCCAATTCTACTCCACAACGGTGACGACGGTCACGTTTTTAGGCTCGTTTCGTCAGGGACGAATAACTATGCGCGCGCCAGGGTAACCGCTACCACTGTTTTCACGCTCCCCGGTAATGCCTGCGCTGCCGATAACAGCGTGGCTCCGGTAGTGAGCACATCATCGACCAGCACTACCCGCTGATGCACTCCGGCCTGCAGGATCATGGAGCGGCGGTGATAACGTTGGCGTTTACCGCTGCCGCGCTGGGAGTGCTCCGTCCAACCCATCCGCAGCGCTGGCACCAAGTGGGCGTCAAAACCACGGCTACGAAGCGCGGCGGTGGTGGCTGCAGCGATGGATGGGGTGATTAGCATGCCGTCCCAGCGCCGCCGCCAACTGGACGGGATCGGCACCACGCTCACCCTGTCCTCGTGCTGATTTAGCACCCTGGACGAGGACGGTTCGCCCCGTGCTATTTCCCGCGCCCTCCCAGCTGGGTCCCAGGAGCAATAGGGCGCCGGGATGGCGCAATCACCTACCTTGGGCGTCGCCAATATTCCCGGTTCGGGAACGACGGCCTGCCCCAGTGACCAGCCGGCTGCTTGCAGCCAACCATCCAAACGCACCCAACGTCGGTGTTTCGCTGCCAGCACAAGCTCACGCATTTCATCCGCGTAACGACCCAACGACCACCCCCTCAACTCCCCCGCGTCCCCCAGTTGCCACTCATGTGGTTGCGCGCGCGCCAAGGCAGCACAGTTCGCACACAGGGTGGTGTCCCACTTCCCACAGCCGGGGCACTGCGTGGGCACGATCAGGTTCAAAAGTTCGGTAGTCAACTCCATGGTGCCATTGTGGACGCAGGCCGCACGCCCCCACGAGCATCGTGCTTCGAACCTGTGGAGACCCGGTTTTCCACTGTTGGGGATGGCTCAGCGCGGGTAGCTCTCCCCCACGCGCCCATCGGGTAGTTGCCGCCAGGAGCCGCCGGAGCGCTGAAAACTGCTGCCGTCAGGCGCGTTGAGAATCACGCTTTGAGTGTTCACGCCAGAGGATATGCTGCTCACCGTTTTGGGGGCGGAGAGAGTTTGGGCGGGCATTGACAGGTTCGATACCGCGACCTGCATTTCCCCGTCGTTTTTCACCAGCGCCACCACCGAGTTGTTGCCCGACCAAGAGGCATCCAGGATTTGCCCGGGTACCCCGCCCAGGCGCTCAGCATTGGCCAGCGCAATGGGGTCACCCTGGTGCGAGCGACGCACCGCGGCCACCCACAGGGAAGGGATTTTGCCTCCGCGCTGCACTAGTGCGCGCGCCCCGTCGGGGGAAATCGCGATCGCGGTGATGGGGTCCTTCCCGTCCGGTAAAGGCGCGGGAATCGTCACCACCCCAACCGAGGGTTTTGCCGCCAAAACCGAGCCGTTTGCGCTAGTCCACACCCAGCCCAAACGGTCGATGGAGGGATCACTCATGCCCGCTTGGGTGAACAACTCGGTCGCTTCGGTGGCCTTATCAGGCACCAGCATCAGACGGTCACCGCCGGAAATGAACGCCACCGGGGATGAAGCCAGCGGACCGATGACCGGGGCGGTGGGCGTGGGCCCCAGCCCGGCCGTGTCCAAGACCGTGCGTTCGCCGGCATTATTGGAAACTTTCAACCCGTCCTCGTCTATGAAAACAATGGAATCCATCGCCCATGCCGGCCCGGTTGGCAGAACCTGCGGGGGCACGGCGGTGCCGTTAACGCTGATGCTTACGTCGGAGACGTTAGCGACCTGGATCAAAGTGGCGTTCACTTGCCACTGAAAAAGTTGTTGCGCCAATTCGCCGCCCAGTGGGGAGCCGGAAATCTCCACCAAAGCATGCCCGTTTTTCAGCTCGACACTCTTTAGCGGCAGCTGCGCTCCTTCCGGTGCGGCGGAAAGTACGGCGCTTCGTAGATTCTCGGTCGGCCCATCCAATAGAGCCTGCATTAGGTAGCCCGCTAACCGGCGGCGCGGGAACCAGCGTAGATCCCCCACTAGGGCCGCTGAATCGGGGCTGAGGAAATACACGTTCGCTTGTTGGAACGCGGCTTGGAATACTGACTGGGATACCAACACGCCCTCGGGCAAGGTGTCGATACGCCACTGCCCGTCAGCGGTTTCTTGCACCGTGAAAGTGAACGTTTCCCGCGCGGGGCTGGCTTGCATTTGGTACTGGCCATTGGGGGTCACGAAGCCGTCCAGGGCCAGGTCCACGCGCACTTCTTCCCCCTTCAGCTCGATGCTGGGCACCTGGTCATTGGGGTAGATCTGTACTTGCGATTCGGGTTTCCATTCCTTCACCGCGCGCGGGGTCAGGTAGCTGCGAGCTACTTGGAAGTCATCGCTCCATCCGGCGGCTGAAGCGCGCAGGAAGTCACGCACAATCCCCTCGGGGCTATCGCCGGTGACCGGTCCGTAGCCGCGTAGTTGTAAGGAGGCCGAGGTCGGTGGGGCGGGGTCGAACTGGGTGACTGGCCCGGAGGTGGGCAGGGTTTGACAGGCAGTCAGCATCAAGGCTGCCGATATCAGCGCGGCGGCGCCGACGCGGCGACGCCGGGGCGAGTTAGGTGCGGGGGCCTTAGGCATCTTCATCACCCTCTTCATCGGCGATAGTTTCCTCGTTCACGAGGACGGTCGGCGGGTCGGCCTGCAGGGCACCTGGGGCAGGTCGGGCAGTCACCACCGTGCCACCAGCGTTGTCCTCATCGCTACCTTCCGGCCACAGTTGCAACGGCGACTCCCCCAGCGCCTGTCCAGCGCGGCGGGGAAGTTCCACCAGGAAGGACGATCCCACCCCCAGTTTTCCCCAGGCGCTGATGCGCCCCTGATGCAACGCCACGTCCTCGCGGGCTATGGAAAGGCCCAGCCCGGTACCACCAGTGGTGCGGGTGCGGGCCGGATCGGCACGGAAGAACCGCTCAAAAACCTGCTTGCAGGTCTGCTCACTCATCCCCACCCCGTGGTCTAATACCCGAACCGCGGTCATGGTGTCATTGGAAGCCACACACACTTCCACCGGGCTACCCTCGGCGTGTTCAACCGCATTTACTACCAGGTTGCGCAGTACCCGCTCGATGCGACGTTCATCAATCTCCGCGGTGCAGCGCTCCCGCGGGGCCACCACCTTTACCTGCACTTCATTAGCTTGTGCCAGCGGGGCAGCTTCTTCGACCACCCTATTGACCAGTTCCCGCAGGTCCATTTCTTCTGCTTCCAAGGCCGCCGAGCGCGCGTCGTAGCGGGAGATCTCCAGCAGGTCCGCCAGCATTTTCTCCAGGCGGTCTACCTGCTCGTGTAGCAATACCGCGGTGCGGGCGGTTACCGGGTCGAAATCCTCCCGCGCATCGAAGATGATTTCTTCCGCCATGCGGATGGTGGTCAAGGGAGTGCGCAGCTCGTGGGAGACGTCAGATACGAAGCGCTGTTCGAGTTTGGAAAGCTCATCGTACTCGTTGATTTTGTCTGACAGGGATTCGGCCATGTCATTAAAAGCGTGCGCCAGGCGAGCCATCTCATTTTCACCGTGCGCTTTCACCCGCACATTAAGATCTCCCTCAGCTAGTTGCGCCGCCGCCTGCGCGGTGATGCGAACTGGGCTGAGCAGCCGGTAAGTCACCAACAGTAACCCCAGTGCCAGCACCATGACCACTGGGATAGCCCCCAAGGCCAAAGTGGACAGCACCATCCCGATAGTGGCCTGCTGTTCAGCTAAGGAGTAAACCGTGTAAAGCTCATACTCCCCCGCCACCGGCAAGGTCACCAACGACCCTACTACTATCCCAGGGGTATCTTCGCCACTACTACTGGGGATGGCCACCGACTGATAGTACTGGCCTTGCCCGGATGCCACCGCTTCGCGCATTTGCGTGGAAATTAGTGGCATTAGATCACGGTCGATTAGGTCGTTAATGGCCACGCTTACGGCTGAGCGCGGCGAGCGCATCAACATGGTCGAAACTGCTCCAGCGGAAGCCGAAGATGACTGCAAGGAAGAGACCAACTGGTTAGCCAACTCTTGCACTTGGTCGGGAGTGGTGGCGGTGGACTGGTCAAAAGTGGTTTGTGCCTGCGAAATGCGCACCGAGGCGTCCTCGATAATCTGAGTGCGCCGCTGCTCGAATACATTACCGCGTACTTGATAGGTGACGGTCACGAACAGCACTGCCAGGACCGCGATGATGACTAGGCCCATTCCTACGACCACTTGTAAGGAAAGTGAGCGCCGCAAATAAACTGCGGGGGCGGTTGCCATTATCCGGCTACGCCACCGGTCGCAGCTAACAAACCGGGGATGAGCCCAGCGTTTCCCCGCTGCCACTATCCGCCGCCAGTACGGTTCCATTAGTGGTTAGCGGTGCCCCCGGCGCGGTAGCCAACCCCGCGCACAGTGATGACGATCTCCGGATGCTCCGGGTCACGCTCAATCTTCGCGCGCAAACGTTGCACGTGCACATTCACCAGGCGAGTATCAGCAGCATGGCGGTAGCCCCATACCTTCTCTAACAGTTCTTCGCGTGAGAAAACCTTCCACGGGGCACGACCGAGTGCCACCAGCAAGTCGAATTCCAACGGCGTGAGGGCGATTATCTGCCCGTCGCGCTTAACTTGATGGCCAGAAACATCAACGTGAAGGTCCCCCAAATGCAGGTGTTCCTCCACCATTTCCTCTCGCCCTCGCAAACGTGCCTTTACGCGTGCCACCAGTTCTTTGGGTTTAAACGGCTTGGGGACGTAGTCGTCGGCGCCGGCTTCTAGGCCGGCCACCACGTCGGCGGTGTCCGAACGCGCGGTCAACATTACGATCGGCACATCTGACTCCAATCGAATACGAGTGCAGATTTCGATGCCGTCCATGGCCGGTAGCATCACGTCCAGCAACACTAGATCAGGGTCGTGCTGTCGGAAAGTGTCCAGGGCGGTGGCGCCAGAATGGCAGTAGGTGACTTCGTACCCTTCCGTGCCCAGCACAATGCCGATCATCTCAGCTAATGCCACGTCGTCGTCAACGACCAGGATTCTCGCGTTCATATTACGATATTGTCACGAAACCCGGATGGTTGCAGTGTTTTTGTCCCGGTGTCGGCCAAAAGTGGGTCGTCGAAGGAGCTGACTCAGTCCGCGGAGTCGATGATCCGCAGCTTGTGCTCCCCCGCTCCTTGGGCTTCTGCGCTCGCTTTTTCTCCATCCGCGTCGGCACCCGTTTGGGCACGCGGGTCAGGCGAAAATGGTCCCCACTGGGGTCCGGCGGTGGATTTGGCCCTGGTGGCGGCGGGGCGCCGGCCCGCCCAGTGGCCTTGTTCCTGTGCCCGCGATTGAGCCGCCAGCACCGATGGGTGGTTCGGGCTTTGCCGGGTGTACGAGGGCGGGGCTACGGTCGGCGTCGAGGCTTCCCCCACTGCGCGTTGGTTGGAAACCTCGCGCACCACTTCCGCCAATGCCAAGATATCGTCCGGTGACGGCGGCGCGGGCTCAAAATTTGATGCCAAACGGATGATTTCCCACCCCAAGGGGGCGGTGAACTTGGCGACGTGGGCTTCACATAGTTCGGTAGCATACGGTTCGCGCTGCATCGGGAGCGGACCGATGACCACAGTGTTATGACCGTAGTCGCAGGTGAGGGCGGCTACGGCCGGATGCGGACAAGTGCGCCGGGTACATTTACGCATGCTACTCACGCACCCCACTCTACGACGACGCAAAAGGCACGTTACCGGGGCGCGCCGCGCGCTATAGAACTCACTGCTATCTTGGTACTATGTCCTATCCTTCCCGCCGTGACCGCCATGGGAGGGGCCCGCGCGGCCCACTGTTCCCGCCCGCTCTGCCGGTGCGCCAAACCTGGCGCCAGTCGTTTGAGCAAGTGATTGCTTGGCACGCTCAGGACATGGTCGATAGGTTCCCAGAGTTAACCGGCATCGAGATCGCTATCGAGGACGCTCCGCCCTCGGACCCAGCGCCCTGGGAGCGTCCCAACACCGTAATGTGCCGAACCTTCCCCGCTGACCGCGGGGCACAGTTACGCCCGCGAGTGGTGCTGTACCGGCTCCCCATCCACGCCCGTGCCGGGCGCGCCACCGTGCGTACCCCACAGGCACGCATGCACTACCTGGTGCGTTCGCTGTTAGCGGAGGGACTGTCAGATGTCAGTGGAATCGACCCGCAGGCACTGTTCGGGGCGCCAGCAGAGTAGTTCAGCCAGCCGCAGAGGGCTACCGCCCCGGGCCGTATCGCGGATGCTTTAGTTAGCGAGCTATTTCTAAGGTGGTTATGGGTACCGAGGCTTCCGCCGGCTGGAAACCAGTGGAGAGGTATTCTTTGTGACCGTTGCGCTCAACCGTTAGCTCTAGGTTCGCTACCACTGGTTGGGAAGCGGTCATCTCGATGACATTGCCGGTTACTTCTACGCGCTTGCTGGCGCCAGCTTCCACGGTGTAATCGGTACCCGCCACAGTCACCGTAACGGCGCGTTTAGCGGGATTAATCAACACCACCTTCTGGCTGGCAATCTTGCCCTCGGCCAGAGTCGGTATCACTGCGGAGGCTTTAGCACTGGGTTCGGTTGCCGACCACGCCGCTAAAGTGGTGCGATCCTTTTGCTCGTCAGTTGCTGCCGGGTAATACCCGGAGGCACTTGCGAGGATGGGGCGGGTAGATTCGATGATCAAACCACCGCTCTTACTGGCCACGTCAGCCAATGAAACCTCGAACACACCGCCCTCGTCGACGGTCATGCTCTCTGCCCCCGGTAACGCGACTGCCCCGGCGTCCGTAGCAACTTTCACCGACACTTGCGCTGGCTCACTGCCAGGATTGGCCAGCCTCAGGGTTGCTTCCTGTGCCTGGTCGTCCACGCTGGCAATGACCTGGGTGCGGGCGGGAGCAGTAACGGCATTGAGCCGAGCAAAGCCCTTCGCTGACAACCCGTGGGTTGAGTTCACGTGCAAACTAAACGCGGCAGTCCCCCCACTGGAGGAGGCATGTACTGCCAGGCGTTCTTCTTCAGGGAAATAGGTCGCCAAGTTAACCGCCCGGTAGGCGCCACCCGGCACCGTCAAGTGGGCGGTGTTCTCCAGCGGACCGGCCGCCCCCCACGCTTGGATACTCACGTCAATGGCGGTTGGTGCTGGGTTGGCGACCACCAGGAAGGTGGAGTGTTCGACCGCAGTAGACCCGGCAACGAACCAAGCTTGGGTGGAGGTGAGTTGACACGGCTGCACACTGGTGCCGGTTACGGTTTCGGTGTTGCTCGTGAGCGCGCTGCTTCCTTGGACTTGTGCCTGACCGTCGGTTTGCAAGGTGAAACTAAGGGGAAGCTTCTGCGCATTGAAGCTCTGTGATTGTCCGCCGGTGGTGGCATCTTCAACTAGTTTCGGGGTGATGGCTTTCGACGCACTATCACCGAGCTCATCGATGCTAATTAGCTGGGCGCCACTGTCCAGGCGCAGCTGAACCGAACCGGGCGCCACGCCCTCGTCACTAGCTAACAGGGGTATGCAAACATAAGGGTAGGTGACCGCGGAAAGCTGGACTTGTGGCTGGTAGGGCGCTTGGGTGTCAGGCACTTCGCGGATTTGGGAGGTAACTACCGCGGCGGCGCCAACCGCTCCCACTGCCAGCAACGACAAGATCCCCTTGGCACTGACGATGGCAAACTTCGCCAGTGGTTTCGGCGCTGGCGAAGTATCGGCCGCGTCCGGAGTTTGCTGCGGGGTGGTTTTCGGCTCACGAGACATTGGTTCGTATCCTCCGTCGCAATGGCACCAGGGCCACCAGCATGGCGGTGGTGGTAATTCCCACCGCAATCCACCATCCCAGGAGCCAATCCGCCCACCAGCGCACCCGCAACACGCCGCTTACCTGAGGAACTTCAAACGCTTGCTGCCATCCCACCGTCACGGATTTGAGGGCCTCCCCGTTGATGGTGGCGTGCCAGTGCGGGTCCGCGCGCTCAGCCAGTACCAGCAGCGGCACCTGGCCGGTGTCTTGCCACTTGAGGTTACCCAGGTCCGTATGGATCCCGATTACCGAGGACGGTACTACCACCGATTTCGGTCCGCTCACTAGCCGCGCGCGGGCAGGTTCTTGGCCGTTGGGGCGGGCGCGCCAAAGCTGACCCAGTTCACTGGCACCAGCATTGGTTAGATTCCGGTTACGCGACAGCGCGGTGACGGCGTTTTCCCAGGCGCTCCCGCTGCCAGGGAGCAGGGCGATCTGTTCCACGGCGAGGCTATGCAGTTGCCCGGCGACGTCAGTATTGGGGCTAGTTAGGAGGTTCGCCACCAACTGGGACAGTACCTTCGTTTCCAGGTCACCCGTCACCAGGGCGTTGGAGTCATCGGCCACTTGGTTCTGTTTGGCAGCGTTCGCACGTTGAATCTGCAAAGTTGGCGAGGTTTCCCCCAGCTGCTGTCCCCCGCCACGGCGGATTTCCACGCTGGTGCGATCGTCGTCAACCCGCAAGATCACCAGTCGCGAACGTTTGGGGCCGTTCTGGGCTTCTTCCGCCGCCGCCGGAGTAATATGCGCCGAACCTGGCGTGACCATCGTCAATCTGCCACTTTCATCCGCCTGCGGTGCCACTACCGCTTTTTGAGACTCACCAGTGTCATCGGGCTCGCCGGTGGCATTTACCACGCCGAACGCGGTGGGTGCCCAAGTTGCCAGCAGCACTAGGGGAACCAGGAAGGAAGCAATGGTGGCCACCATGGTAATTGGCTGCCAAACTCGCTCGCTGGCGGTAGTGGTCCGCAGCGCATGGCTGGCTTCCAGCGGGGCCGCTTCCCCAGCTTCATCTGGCCGATCAAGTAGTTGTCCGTCCTCGTCCCCTTCGCTTTCCACCAGGGCGTTGCCAGCCAAGCGGGAATCAGCTAAGTCTCGGCCACTTTCGGTGTCGATCTGGCGGTCAGTAAGGGAATCCAGGGGCGCCGCGTCCTGGCGTTGGCGGGCCTGCGCCCGGTCGCGCCGCTGTTGCGCCTTTTGTGCGCGGCGGCGGGCGCGGTAGGTGCGTGAGCTCTCCACCAGCACGTCGTCAGGGAGGTTCCGCAAACCCGCCACTAAGAAGGCAAACATGGCAATGCTAAGCGCCACTGCTGGCCAACCCGGATGCGGGTAGCGGCCCACGCCCACCAAGATAGTGGTACTTACCGCTGCCATCGCTAGGGCTGCGGCGCCTGCCAGTACCGCGATTTGCCCCACCCATCCGCGTCGCCAAACAACTAGCAAACCGTAGAGGCCTGCCAGCAAGCACACGATTGCGGGAGCGATCCACACCGCCAAGGTCACCGGTTGGGGCAGGGGCCCCCACCAGGGCAAGGTCAGGGTCGGTAGGCTCTGGTGGCTGACCGGCAAGCCCAGTAGTAGCTCCCAGCCGCCGGCCGGCTCTAATGCCCCGCTGCCTCCACTGGGGTGCAGCAAAATACGCAGGCTTTGCATCCCCGGGGCACGCCAAGCGGCAAGCCAAGTGGGGATGAGGTATACGAACGCCGGCACCACGGTGAGGATCAAACTGCGGGAGTGGGCAAAGCGTGTCAGTGCCAGTATCACTACGATCACGAGGGCGGCCAACGCCGCCCAGGGCACCACGGAGGCGATCCCCACGGTCGCTAACGCCGCCACCGCTGCGGCAGAGGTAGCGTAGACGCGGGTCTTAATCTGTTCTTCGCCGCTGGCGCCGCGAATCACCAGGACTGAGCTGCTGTCGGAGCATCGCAGCCATCCCCACATCACCAAAGGTAACAGTATGTGCGCCACAGCGGCGGGCCAGTATCCGGCGCTCCAACTGAGGATAAAGCTGGGCAGTGCGATCCACACCGTTGCCGCTACCAGGCGCCACCGCAGGTGCTGGGTGAGCGCACTAGAGCCCGTGAACATCGCCAGCCACGCTAGCGCGGGGGCTAACTTCCACAGCCAGATCAGCACCGTATTCGGCGCGATACCGACGAGGGCGAACGGCGCCGTTAGTAGCGTCATCAGGGGCAGTAACGGGTCCACCGGGCCAGGCGCCCCAGTTCCGCTGATTACCCAACCGGACCAGGCTTGCACCCACAGATCCGAGTACTTGTCAGGCAGTGACACCCAGGCCCCGCCGGTGGGACCGTAAGAAAAGGCCCGAGTCAGCGCCAAGGAAGCTAGGAGCACCAGGAAGAAGCCCGCGAAGGCACCTACCCGCACCCGCAGGATGTGTTCGCGCAGTAACTGCGCGGCGATCGGCTCCAAGGTTTGGGTGGGCCGAGTTTCGCGTTCGCGTTTAGCTAGGGTGCGTTTAGTGCGGGTGATTTCCGCGTTGCTGGCTTCCAGGGGGCGCAGGGTGCGCCACGGTACTTGGCGTTGATGGCGAACTCGCTGGTGGCCTTGCTTTATGGCTCCCAAGTTCTTATACACGCCCAGGCCGGCTTTAATCTCTTCCCCAGCTAAGAAAGGTTGCTGGGTGATTAGTCGCCACAGCGCCCGCAGCAAGGTGACGAATGGCAAAGTCAGCAGGATGAGGATCATCCCGGCTTCGGATTGCGCCAAAATGGCGTTGTAAATCTGGGCTTCTCGGCGCCGCCCGAAGGAGGCGTCGGCATCGACTTGCAGTCCGTCTCGAATGTCGCGGTAGGAGGCGCGCGCGTGTTCGATGCCGGCAGCGGGCGCCAGCACTACCCGGTATCCGGCTAGGCGAGCGCGCCGACAGAACTCCAGCCCGTCACCGAAGGGACCCAGCGCGGGGTCAAACCCGCCGAGCTGTTTCAGGCACTGGGTGGAGACCAGCATGCCGGCACTGCCAACCGCTAGAACGTCCTCGATATTGTCGTACTGCCCCTGGTCGATCTCTCCCGGCGCGATGCGCTCTAGCCGGCGGGCGCTGCGCGAAGCAGTGATCCCCACTTCCAGGAGCTGGTCGGGGTTGTCCCAGGCGTATTGTTTGGGGCCGACCACCCCAATGGTGCGGCCTTCTTCGGTGTATTTCAACAGTGCGTTCAAGCACCCGGGTTTGGGGGCACAGTCGTCGTGGAGTATCCACACCCAGTCGCTCGCCAGCACACTGGGATCGCGGCTGATCAGTTCGGAAAGGACTTGACCGGCATTTTGCGGTTCTTCCCCTTTGTGGGTTTTAGGAAGGTTCACCGTTTCGAACTGCGGATTTATCCCGGTAAGGCCGGTCTTCGCCCAGTTGGCGACGATCACGCGTCCTGGTTTTTGCGCCCCCACTTGCTGCAGGGTTCTTTCCAGGAAGGGGGTGTTACCTGCAGTTATTACAACGGTGGTTACGGTGGGTGCGCTCACGCCAACCCTTACCCTACTCTGCGCTTGTAGATCCTACGTTCACGCTCGGACAGGCCGCCCCAGATGCCGTGGCGCTCGTCATTGGCCAGCGCGTATTCCAAACATTCGGCACGCACTTCGCAAGAGGCACACACGGATTTAGCTTCGCGGGTGGATCCACCCTTCTCAGGGAAGAAAGCTTCGGGGTCCGTTTCGGTACACAGGGCGCGTTCTTGCCATGCGAGGGGACCGTCGTCAAGGAATGACTCATCAGTGTCTGAAAAGTCGATCGGCCCGTCACCGAAGATATTCCACACGGTGCCCCCTTACGCTGCTTGCGATTACTTACTTCTAAATTACACGCGTGTCATCCAGCATAGTCAAGCCGAATGCGGTAGTGAAGTTATTGAGCGAATTCCCTACCGGTTTTTTGGTTAGTTTTCCCACTTTTGCACCCAAAAACCTCGGTATTACAAAATTTTCGGAGGCTCCCCATGTTCTCACTCGCTGATCTGCGTGCACTCAGCAACTCCCCCGGCCCGGTCTTAACCTGGTACGAACCGGCCGGACGGGCGGAGTTTTTGGGTCCGCAAATGGCCCAATGGATTGCCAAGACCGCGAATTATTTGGGTGAAATAAGTGGCGAGGACGATGCCTGGCAGTTGGTGTTCCATCTGCCCGCGTCTTGGCGTTCCTTGGTGTGGTGGGTAGCAGCGAACCTGTGTGGTTTCGATTCCACTTCGCTGGGCGGCCAGCAGTTATCGGACCGCGACATTGCCGAAGTGGTGGGCGCCGCTGACCTGCTGGTTTCCTGCGACCCACAACTCTTGGCCACTGCCGCCACCGACTATCCCGCCACCGTGGTACTGGCCCAAGCCATGGGTCCGTTGGCTCTGTCCTGGCCTGGCGAGCTCCCCGCTGGCGCCGACGATGCGATTGCGGAAGTTAGCGCCCAACCAGACGCCCTCGTCACCTCCATGGCGCAGTCTGCTGGTGAACCACCTGCGGCGGGCTCGATGCACCCGGCCGCGGCGGTACTGGTTGATCCCAGGCAGGCACAGTGGCAGGAAGTTTGCTTGCAGGCCTGGCGGCAGGGGCACCGCGCAGTGTGGGTCGATCCCAGCATGGATTTGGAGGCAATCTGCTCCCAAGAGGGCATTAGCTAGGCCCAACTGCTGCCGCGGCGACCAGGTCTGCGACCGTTAGTTTTTGATGCCCGATAAGGACGCTTTCCCGACCAGCCGTACCTATTTCCGACTACTAAGGTTGTGCTCCCCTACCGGGCGGAGCTACCGGTGTGATCCACAGTTGCTCGCTCTGATTCCTCCCATCGCTGCGGATGGTATTCGATCCCCAAGGTTTTAGCCCATGCCCTCGGCCCCACCAGCTCATCCATCTGCCCGCGGTATTGACGGGTAAGGCCGTCCCAGTGCTTGAGGTAATAACGGTGTAGAGTCAAGGAGCGCTTAAACTGACGCGCTGCTAAGTCGCGGTCCCGCTGATAAAGGCTCATCGAGGACGAATCAGAGGCCGACACCAGTGCCGAATCCAGCCCTGCCAGCGTCCACCAGCGCTGCGCCGGGAAGGGCACCACAGTTTGGGGAGTGCGGAGAGCGTCCTGGGGAACAGGTTTCAACTGGTGAGTTAAAGCTTTCACCGCGATCACTGCCTTGCGTAGTTTGCCGCCGCTAGCTTGCTGACGTACCCCCGCTCCGGAAAGACGGGAGGTATAAGCACCTATCAGCTGCTCGGGGTTTTCTACCACCGTGGCGTCGGTGAACTCAGCCCGCTGCGAGCGGGCTCGCCCCACAGCGGTTGCCAACTTCTGGTGAAGCTGGGCTGGCCCTCCCAACAGGTCTTGTAGTCCGAGATCTCTCAGATGAGCAGTCGAATACTGCGCAGAAACCACGTGCTTGATGGTGTTGGCGAAGGAGTCCAGTAGCAGTAGCTGTCCGCCCCGAAAATCGGTGTGTAAAAGCCCCGCTACCATCCGGTTTCGAGCATGGAAGTAGGCTTGCCATTCCAGTGAGTCATCCTTCGCAGTGAAGGGAACGTGCCACAGGGCTGCACCCGGTAGCGAAACCACCGGCACACCCGCTTTTCGGGCTCGTACGCCGTACTCGGAATCATCCCACTTAATAAACAGTGGCAGGGACAGGCCAATGCGGCGGATCACCGAGGTGGGGATCAGGCACATCCACCAACCGTTGTAGTCAGCGTCGGCACGCTCGTGTAGCCAGGCGGTAGCGCGAAGCGATTCGGTGGCGAAATCGTGTTCGCGTTTAGTACCGGTCGCCACCGTCCACCACATGCGCCGGTGGTCGATAACTTCTGCCATGGCGTGCAGTTTGGTGCGCTCATACATGGAGAACATGTGGCCGCCCACGATGGTGGGTTCGGTGGCGCTGTTGCCGAATACTACCGCCCGCCGGATACCTTCGGTTTCCACCCGCACGTCATCGTCAAGCAGTAGCACGTAGTCACTGCCGCGCTCCACCGCTTCGAACATGCCGCGCGCGAAACCGCCTGAGCCTCCCAGGTTGGGCTGGTCCACTATTTCCAGTAAGTCTCCCAGCCCGGCAGAGTTGGCGGCGAAATCGGGGTGCGATTTGACCTTCTTATCACCTTGGTCAATCACCAGTACTTTGGCGATCACGTCACCGAGGTCGGGATCCTCCCCGAGTTGGCGTAGTACTTCAACGCAGTCGTTTTGCCGGTTGAAAGTAGTGATGGCGATGATGGCTTTCCCGTCGGCGCACTGTCCCACCGTCTCACTTTCCCAATGGGCGCGGTGAATGCGCACGTCCTCGTTGGTGGCGATCACGTCGAACCAGTACCAGCCGCCGTCACCGAACGTGTTCAGCGGCAGTTCAAACTCCACGAGGGCGGGGCCGGAGCTGGCGAGATTGCGTGACTGTACGCGGAAGCAGTGGCCTTTCGCGTTGGAGCGCGACACCGTGATCAGTCCTTCACCGCTGGCCTCGATTACCAGGGTTACCGAGCGTACCTTCGTGTAGCGAGCCCAGTAGCCGGCGGGGAAAGCATTGAAGTAGGTTCCAAAGGAGGTTCGGTGGCCAGCAGGTACTAAGTAATCGCCGCGCCCGAGGACCTGGTTGGTTTTTTCTCTCCCCGGTAGCGCGATCACCTCACCGGGGGTGCGGTCGCCGTAGGTTTCACGCACCGCTCCGGCATCGCCCTCGGCGTAGAGGGGAAGCACGTCAGGATCTTTGTCGGGGGGAAATACCAATCGTTGCAGCACCTGGTTGTACATGAACAAAGTCCTCTCCAGTGTTGGGCCCAACCCTTGGCGGCGGCGCCCGCGGGGCGCATCGGCCTTGGGTTTTAACTCTACCGCGCCCGCGAAACCCAGGCAGGGGGCGCGCCGGGCTGGCCGGGACGCAAACCCCACGCCGGGCTGGCCGGGACGCAGCCCCACGCCGGGCGGTGCCGGGACGCAAACCCACGCCGAGCTCACCAGGCGCAGACCCACGCCGGCGTAGCAGAGGGCGGCGGGGAAGTCAGCGCAAGTAGGAAATAGCTTCCTTCACCGTGGTGTCCAAAACTTTCTTACCTTTTTCCAGCACAATGCCGCGGTCGCACAGGTCCTCAATCATGTCCAGGTCATGGCTGACAATGACCAAGGATTTGCCTTCTTCCTTAAGCTGCCGCACCCGTTTGAGGCACTTGCGTTGGAAGGGTTCGTCCCCTACCGCGAGGATTTCATCAACTAAGAAAATGTCTGGGTCGGTGTGCACCGCCACCGCGAAAGCCAGGCGCAAGAACATGCCCGAAGAGTAGGTTTTCACCTCGGAGTCGATGGCATATTCGATTTCGGAAAACTTCACGATATCGTCGTAGGCCGCCTCAATCTGAGCTTTTGACATCCCCAGGATTGCGCCGTTGAGGAAAATATTTTCCTTACCCGTAAGGTCCGGGTGGAAACCCGCACCCACCTCAATCAAGCCAGCGACGCGTCCGCGCACGCCCACGTACCCACCGTCCTCGCGCAACACCCCAGAAATGAGCTTCAGCAGGGTGGATTTGCCAGACCCGTTGAACCCTAACAGCGCTAACGTGTCGCCTTCATTCACGGTCATGGATACGTGGTCGAGAGCTCGGAACTGCTCCGAGATTTGGTCGCGCCGACCGGTAAGGGACCACACGATGGTTTCTTTGAGGGTGTGGGCGTGGCGGCGAGTGAACTCTTTGACCACGTCCTCGACCTTGATGATTGGCGTTGCACTAGACATTTTCACCACCGCTCACAGTTCCTGCGCGAATCCGGGGTCAAGTTTGCGGAACACCGCTTCCCCAATCACCAACATGGCGAGGGCGCTAACTCCAGCCAGAAGTGCCCACATCAGCATGTTTGGAGGCAGTTGTGCCTCCACTCCCGCAGTTGGCATCCAAAACACCACGTGGAACATTTCCACCACCGCGGTGATGGGGTTGAGTTGGTAAAGCCACCACAGGAACCCATCGCCGAGGACGTGGTGAACCATTTCCCACGAGTACAACACCGGGGAGACCCAGGTGGCGGCCATCAGTACCAGTTCCACGAAGTTCTCTGCGTCCCGATAGAACACGTTCACCGCCCCTGAAAGCAGCCCGACTCCCAGGGCGAAGGTGGTGAGGACGAAGAAGGCGTAGATGAATACCGCCAGTTCTAACAGTCCCGGGCGCCAACCGAAGATCAGTGCCCCCACCGCTAGGATCACCACCTGTGGGATGAAGTGGATGAACGCCACCCAGGTGGAGGCCACCGGGAAAAGTTCGCGCGGCAGGTAGATTTTGTTGACCAAATCCGCGTTCCACACCACGCAGCGGGTGCCGTTGTTGAAGATTTCGTTGAAGTAGTTCACCGTCACCACGCCGGAGAACATGTAGATCACGTAGTTGTCGATGTTCCCACGCATCTTCATGAACACGCCGATGGCGAAGTAGAACACGATGAACTGGAAGGCCGGTTTGACGTAGGACCACACCATTCCAAGGACGGATCCGCGGTAGCGAATCCGCAGTTCCTTGTGCACCAGCAGGGACACCAAGTAGCGCTGGGAGAAGGTCTCCAGCAGTCCGCGTGAGCGTCCGGGGCGGGTGAATTCTCCCGTTGCTGCCGTCACCGCTGACCGTCGCTTTCCTCGGCCCCTTCCAGCAGGGGTAGCAGCTGGTTATCCCACATTGAAAGTGCCGAAGCGATGGCCATGTGCATATCCAAATACTGGTACGTTCCCAGGCGCCCACCGAAGAACACTCGGTCTTCAGCTTTAGCCAACTCACGGTATTTGACTAACCGCTCGCGGTCGGTGGCGGTATTGACCGGGTAGTAGGGTTCGTCCTCGCGGGAAGCGAAACGCGAGTATTCGCGGGCGATGACGGTGCGGTCTTGGGGGTAGTCGCGTTCGGGGTGGAAGTGGCGGAACTCGTGAATGCGGGTGTAGGGAACGTCCTCGTCACCGTAATTCATCACCGACGTGCCCTGGTAGTCGCCAGTGGGGACCACTTCAGTTTCAAAATCGAGCGTCCGCCAGGTTAGTTCCCCTTCGCAATAGTCGAAGTACCGGTCCAGTGGCCCGGTGTAGACCACCGGGACTTTACCCACCACGTGGGTTTTACACAGCGGCTGGGAGTCGTCAAAGAAATCCGTGTTGAGGTGGACATCAATCAGCGGATGGTCGGCCATGCGTTCCAGCCAGGCGGCGTAGCCGTCGGTGGGTAGACCTTCCCAGGTGTCGTTGAAGTAGCGACTGTTGTAGTTGTAGCGCACCGGCAGGCGCGAGACGATGGAAGCGGGCAGTTCCTTGGGGTCGGTCTGCCACTGTTTAGCGGTATACCCCTTGAAGAAGGCTTCGAACAGGGGCCGTCCCACTAGCGAGATCCCTTTGGATTCAAAGTCGGTCACGTCAGTGTCAGCCACCTCAGCGGCTTGCTGGGCGATCAGTTCTCGAGCCTGATCAGGGGTGTAAGCGGCGCGGAAGAACTGATTGATGGTCCCCAAGTTCACCGGCATGGGATAGACCTCGCCCTTTACGGTGGTGAAAACCCGGTGCACGTAGTTGGTAAAAGAGGTGAAGCGGTTCACGTAGTCCCATACCCGCTGGTTGGAAGTGTGGAACAGGTGGGCGCCGTAAGTGTGCACTTCGATGCCGGTTTCGGGGTCAGTATGGGAGTAGGCGTTACCACCTAGGTGCGGTCGGCGTTCCACCAGGGCCACGCGCAGGCCCTTTTCGTCTGCGCATTGGCGCGCAATAGTGAGACCGAATAAACCTGATCCGACTACCACGATGTCGTAGTTCACGCCGTTCTCCTGCTGGGGTTGGGAAGCTGTCATGTTCTGTGCCAGTTTACCGGTCTTTGAACCACCAGCGGGCACCAACGCCGCGGTAGGCGAGTCTGCGCACCGGGGTGGGCACCCACCGGTATGACGCTCGGATAGCAAGGTTGCGCCAATACTGAGAGGAGTTGGTAAAGCCAATCTGGTGGAAGGCATTTTGCAAGAGCACTTCGCTTTGCCACAGTTCTTTCCCGCCTCGGCGCCGGTAGGCGCCTGCTCCCACGCGGTAGGCGACCAGTGGTTCAGCTAGGTTAGCGCAGCGTGCGCCCACGCTGATCATCCGAGCGAACAGCCAGTAGTCCTCCATTTTTCCGCATTCTTGGTAACCGCCGGCCGCTTCCACCACGGATTTACGCATCATCACGCTGGGGTGGTTGAAGGGATCGCGGAAGCGAGCCGTTTGCACAATATGATCGTGTTCCGTGGGGTGCAGGCGCACCAGTCCCCACTGCATTTCGTCCTCAGTGAACTCCGCGATGGCGGTTCCCACCAGGTCATAGTCGCGCATGAGGGGGAGTTGGCGTGCGAAGCGGTGCGGTAAAGAAATGTCATCAGCATCGGCGCGAGCCACCAGCGAGTCCGGGCAGTGCTGCATTCCGTTGGCGAGGGCGTTCGCCAGGCCACCATTTTCCGCTAGCTTCACAACTTTCACCGGTTGGCCGGCGATTTCAGGGGCCTGGTCAATTTGCATCTGCAGTTCGGGGTCGACCGGGCCATCTTGCACCAGCACGATGTGATCGGGCTTGAGCTTCTGGTCGCGGCTTACCGACACCAGGGAACGGGTGAAGAAGTCAGCGTTGTCACCAGCGTAGACGCTCATCAAAACTGTGAAGGGTTCTGGCTGGTCGAGTTGGTCTGGCTGAGCAAAGGGGGCGCGTTGGCCTTGCTGGCCTGACCAATCCGCCGGGTCGGGGCCGCCCGCGGCACTTGAGCTACCCTCCCCACCGGCTGCAAGACCAGCGGGAATCGGCAACCCCAAGTGTTGCAAGCGAAGTCGCGCGAGGGTGCGAACGTCCTCCCCCACCGGCGTATCACCCAGCACCGTAAGCGTGGGGCGCGCCGCCGCGAGCCCAGCTTTCAAACCTTCCCAACCGTATTTCGCCAACTCGGCGCCCTGGTCACTACCGGCCAGGGTCTGTGCCCAGCGCAGCGCGGTGCGCCCCCCGTAGAGCACTCGCTCCAGCGGATTCAGCGCATCAGAGCGGGTGTAGGTCCATACCTTGTTGCGGGTTTCGTTCACGAATCGCGGCCCCGGATCGGCGGAGGAATCTCCGAACACCTTGGTGCGGTGTTCCACCACCGAAGCCGGCACGTACAGCCCGATGCGGCGACGCAACAGGCGCGCGGTGTATTCGAAGTCGTCATTCCACAGGAAGAAGTCCGCCACCGGCAGGCCTTCTTCCACAATCGCGCGCGCGTCGATGAGGATCGACACGAAGGAGGCGGTGCGGATAGCTTGGGCACCCACTTGTTCGGCTCGCTCACGCAGTTCGCGGCTGAGCAGGGGGCGGCGGCGAGGACGGTTCATGGGGTGTTCGCGACCATCAACCCACACCGCTTTCGACGCCAATACCGCCGGGGTCCCAGGGTAGTTGGCGCGAGCGGACAGCAGTGCTTCCAAAGCAGCGTCAGTGGGGATAGTGTCATCGTCCATGATCCACACCAAGTCGGCGCGCTGCGTCACCACCGCGCGCGCAATGCCGGCGGCGAAGCCCCCCGCTCCCCCCAGGTTGCGAGGCATGGTTAATACTTCAGTGACGACTGCGTGTTCGCGCGCGACCAACGCGGAATCGTCAGTGGAGGCATTGTCGATAACCACCACTGCGTCCGCCCGGCGAGTCTGGGCAGCTAAACCATCGAGGGTCTGTTGCAAAAGTTCCTGGCGGTTCCAGGCCACCACCACCGCCACTACCCG
>JAEWEQ010000076.1 GCA_023389315.1 Actinomycetes bacterium
TCCCATCCCCTTAGGAGCTCCCAAATGTTTCCTTTAACCGCACTTTGCAATGGTCTTGTTGTCCCGCTGACGGCAGCTGATTTCTTCGCTTCTTTGCAGAAGTTCTTCACTGACCTGCTGATGACCAGCGTGAATTTCCTCTATTCCTGGGTGCTGCTGTTCCTCCTGATTGGGGTTGGAATTTTCTTCACCGTTTACTTGCGCGGCATCCAGGTCTCGCATGCACGTGACATCTTCACTTCTCTGTCGGGTTCGCGTACGTCCGCGATGCAGGGCATCACGTCTTTCCAGGCTTTTGCGGTCGGCGTGGGCACCCGTATCGGCATTGGAAATATCGGTGGCGTGGCTTTGGCCCTAGTGGTGGGCGGTCCGGGGGCGATTTTCTGGATGTGGATTGTGGCCCTGTTGGGCATGGCCACGTCTTTCGCCGAGTCCGTCCTCGCTCAATTGTTTAAGACCCCTCATAAGGACGGCACTTTCCGCGGCGGCCCGGAGTACTACATGCGTGACGGGCTTGGGTGGAAGGTCCCGGCTGCTATTTTCGCGGTGGTTTCCATTGTGGCGTCGGGCCTGGCGGTGCCGATGGTGCAGATCAACACGATGGCGAAGACTTTCGAAGCTAACCATGGGGTGTCGCCTTTGTCCACCATGATTTTCATCCTGATGCTTTTGGCTCCGGTGATTTTGGGTGGTATTAAGTCGGTGGCGCGTGCTTCGGAGTACTTGGCGCCGTTTATGGCGGCTTTCTACCTGCTGATCACCATCGCCGTGATCGCTTTGCACCCGCTGCAGGCGTGGAATGCGCTGGTGTGGATCGTGGTTTCGGCTTTCGGTTTTGGCCCGCTGGCGGGCGGTATTTTGGGCGGTATTTTCGTGGCCCTGGTTAATGGTGCTCGCCGTGGTTTGTTCTCTAACGAAGCAGGCTTGGGCACGACCCCGCATGCGGCGGGTGCGGCCACGGTGGCGCACCCGGCGCAGCAGGGATTCGTCCAAGCATTGGGTGTCTTCATCGACACCATCGTGGTTTGTACCGCCACCGCGTTGCTGATCCTAATCTCCGGTGTTTACCAGCCCGGTATGGAGGCGGACGCTGCCGGGGCGCTGACGGCTAATGCGGTTACTTCCACGTTGGGTTCGTGGATGACGTTGCCGATGTCTTTGGTGATTTTCATCTTCGGCTACACCTCCGCTTACGGGGCTTATTCTTACGGCCAGGTGGCGTTGGACCACTTGACGGATAACCGGGTGGTGTCTTGGACTTTCCGCGTTGTGGCAGTATTCGTGGCGGCCGCCGGCGCGATCGTGAGCTTGCCGGTGGCGTGGGCACTTTCGGACTTCCTATTGGGGTTGGGTGCGCTAGTGAACTTGGCGGCTTTGGTGGCGTTGGGCAAGTGGGTTCGCGTGGTGTTGGAGGACTGGGATGCGCAGCGTTCCAAGGGTGGGGACATCCAGTTCCGGGCCGCGCCGTATGCGCAGCTGCAAGAGCGTGTGGACAGTAATATTTGGTAACGACCAAATAGTAAAACAACCGTCAAATATAACTTGACGGTGGGTCAAAACCCGTTGTACTCTCTGTCAATCAAATTGCGGTTTCGCTTTGTGCTACCTTTTTATCCCTAAACAGAGGATCCCCAATGAATCATGCCGTTATGCCGGCTGTGCTCGGCGATACTTTCAGTAAAGCCGATGCGTGGCTGGCCGGCGCGTTTGACGCCATTTACTCCAACCCCCTGCAGCTAAACGTCATTTATGCGCTCCTCGCTGTGGGTGTTTACTTCACCGTGAAAACCCGGTTCGTGCAGATCCGACTTTTCCCGGCCATGTTAAAAGCCGCTTTCGGCTCCCGCGGCGGATCTGAAGAAGGTATTTCTTCATTCCAGGCTTTCGCCGTTGGCTTGGGCTCACGTGTGGGTACCGGCAACATCGCGGGCGTCGCGATTGCCCTCGTGCTGGGTGGTCCGGGTGCGATTTTCTGGATGTGGATTGTCGCCACCGTCGGCATGGCTACCGCTTTCATTGAAGCGGTCCTGGCTCAGGTCTTTAAGGTGCGCGGTCCGCGCGGTATTTTCCGCGGCGGCCCGGCGTACTACATTCGCGACGGTCTGGGGTCGCGCGGCTGGGGCGCGGCGTTCGCAATTTTCCTTATTTTCGCTTTCGGTTTTTCCTTCAACATGGTGCAAGCCAACACGATCGCTAACGTCTCTGAAGCGTATTTCGGTGCGAACACTTGGCTGGTGGGTGCCGTCTTAGCTCTTATCACTGCGCCCATCATTTTGGCTGGCTTGAAGCCGGTGGCGCGCATCGCGGAAGTCATGGCTCCTGCCATGGCGTTGGCTTACCTGATCTTGGCGGCCATAATCATTGTTTTGAACTTCACTGAAGTGCCGGCCGTGATTTGGGAGATTTGGCGCTCGGCTTTCGGCCTCGACCAAGCCGCCGGTGGCATCGCCGGTGGTCTGTTCGCAGCTCTCAGTAACGGCGTGAAGCGTGGTTTGTTCTCTAACGAAGCCGGTATGGGGTCGGCTCCTAACGCCGCCGCCACCGCGAACGTTTCCCACCCGGTGCAGCAGGGTCTGGTGCAGTCCCTGGGGGTTTTCGTTGACACCATTTTGGTGTGTACCGCCACCGCCTGCGTGGTGCTTTTCTCCGGCCTGTACCAACCGGGCATGACTTCGAATGACGGCGCCGCCCTCACCGTGGAGGCTTTGGAAGCGAGCCTGGGTAGCTGGGTCGTGATCCCCATGGTGATCATCATTTTCGTGTTCGCCTACTCTTCGGTACTGGGTAATTACACTTACGCGGAGTTGAACTGGAACTACCTTTTCGGGGTGGATCGTTCCGCCCTGGGCTTGAAGCTGATCGTGATTTTCTCCGTCTTCCTCGGCTCAGGCTTGTCACTGAAGGCCGCATGGTCGCTGGCGGATATTGCGACGGCGTTCATGGCACTGCTGAACATCTTCGCCATGTTCTTACTCTCGCGCTACGCTCTGGGGGCGTTGCGTGACTGGCAGGAGCAGCGCCGCGCTAATCCTGACGCGGAGCCGTCCTTCACTACCGTGAACAACCCGCACTTCCCCTACGAACTACCCACTGACGTGTGGGAGCGCTAGCCTATTAGTGTTGGTTTAGACCTTTAGGAGGCGCTCATGCGGGTAGTTCGGATGACAACTGGTAGCGAACCACGTTACGCGGTGGAGCAGGAAAACTCTTCCCGCCTGGTGGTCCTCAAGGGTGATCCGCTGTATCAGCAGGTGGAGCCGTCTGGCCAGTTCGTTGATTACGAGGACGTTCGCCTCCTTTCCCCGGTGATCCCGCGTTCCAAGGTGGTGGCGGTGGCGAAGAACTACCATGCGCACGCCGAGGAGATGGGCGGGGAGGTCCCGCAGTGCCCGATGTTGTTCTTCAAACCGAACACCGCGGTGATCGGCCCGGACGATCCCATCGTGTTGCCCGCCTGGTCTGACGAGGTCCACTATGAGGCGGAGTTAGCGGTGGTGATTAAGACCTTGTGCCGTGACGTGAAGGCCAGTGATTACCGCGACGTGGTCTTCGGCTACACGGTTGCCAATGACGTGAGTGCGCGCGATGCGCAGCGCAACGACGGGCAGTGGGCGCGCGCTAAGGGTTTCGACACTTCGTGTCCGCTGGGCCCGGCGATTGTGGTGGATCCGGATTTCTTGGAAACGGACCGCCAGATCACCACCCACGTCAACGGCGAATTGGTGCAGTCTGGTTCCACTAGGGACATGGTGTTCAAGGTTCCGGAGTTGATCGAGTACGTGTCGGCGGCTTTCACACTGCTGCCCGGTGACGTGATTTTGACTGGCACTCCCATGGGGGTGGGCCCGATTGAGGCCGGTGACCGGGTGGAGTGCTCGGTGGAGGGTATTGGGACGCTCGCCAACCCGGTGGTGCGTCGTTAAGTGAGTGTGTTCGCCCGGGCGTGGGCGGGCGCGTGCGCGCCCGTTAAGGAGTGCGACGCGGCTTTGCGGGCGGCCCTGGCCAGCGCGGACCCGATTGTTCTGACCGCTGCCCCGGGGTCAGGTAAAACCACCTTGGTGCCGTTTTTGGTCCGTCAGGTGTTGGATGAGCTTAGCGGTGCGTTTATTGGCGAGGACGGCGCCGAAGTTTCGGCGGCTCCGGTAGCTGGCCGCGCTTCGGGTGGGTGCGAAGTTGGTGGCGCCCAGGCTGCGCCCCAATCCGGCGCACCTCCCGCCGCCGGCCCGC
>JAEWEQ010000028.1 GCA_023389315.1 Actinomycetes bacterium
AACCACAGACTTCAGTGCGCCTCACTCGGGGGTGCCGGTGAAGTACGCCGTCGATGCGTCCAGGCGGGCTCCCCGGGCCCAGGCGGCCGCCTCCATGCGGGATTTCCCTGCCGGCGCCAGGGTGCAGATCTGTAAAATCTCATCCCCGGTTCCCATCAGCAGCTCACGTTTAGTGGCGTGCAACTGCCCCGCTTCCAACGCAACGTCCAACTGACCGCGGTAGATCTTCGTCTCGAAGATCTTCACCCGCTGCCCCTGGTAGAAAGCTACCGCGGTGGGCTGGGGGGCGCGGGCGCGTACGAAGTTATGAATGGTGGCGGCACTGGCGTGCGGGTCGATTGCCATCTCCTCTCGCCCCAGCTTGGGGGCGACCGTAATCCCATTTGCGGGTTGCGGCTGCGCCACCGCGGTGCCCGCCGCAATCTGGTTCACAACCTCCACCACTTGGCTAGCGCCCTCTTGCGCGAGAAAGGCCAACAGTTCGCCGGCGTTCACGTCCTCGTCAATCGGGTAGGTACGCATGTCGAATACCGGCCCGGTATCCAGGCCCGCCTCGATCTGGAAAACGCTGGTAGCGATCTGGGTGTCGCCAGCTTCCAGGGCGCGTTGCACCGGGGCGGCACCGCGCCAACGCGGCAACTGTGAAAAGTGCAGGTTAATCCACCCGTATTCGAAGGCCTCCAGCAGGGACTGCGGGATTAACGCTCCATAGGCCACCACCACTGCTAGCTGTGCACCGGTTTGCCGCACTCGTTCGGCGATTGCAGGTTCGCGCAGACTATCGGCTTCGATGACCTCCAGGCCCTGTTCCTGCGCCCACTGCCCCACCGGGCTGGGCAGCAGCTTGCGACTGCGTCCGCGGGCTGCCGGGGTGCGGGTAAGCACTGCCACGACCTGGTGGTCGCTGGCGGCTAGCGCTTCGAAAGTGGGCAGGGCGACTTCTGGGGTTCCAACTAGCAGTAATTTCACGGTGCCAGTCTACCGTTTGTCTCCGAAGCAGTGAGTTGCTGGGTTTGCGCGTGGGTGAGGATGCCGCGCTCGTGTAGCTGCGCCGCCAACTGCGCGGCGTCGGTGAAGACAATGCCATCCATGCCGGTGGCAATAGCGGCATTTACGTTCTCTTCCCGGTCATCGACTAGCAGCATTTGCGAGGCCGGGGTGTTGAAAACGGTTTGCGCCAGGTGGAAAATCTCGCGGTCCGGTTTGGTGATCCCGATGGCTCCGGATATCAGGCGCGGGCCGAGGGCATCAATCAGTGGGTAGGCAGCGCGCGCGTGCTCGAACAGTTGCGCCGACCAGTTGGAGATCACCGCCGTGGGATGGGCGTTGGCGTGTAGGTAGCCCACCAGCTGTTCCATACCGGGGATGAGTCCGCGTAAGGAACGCGGGTAGTGGCGAATGAAGCGTTCAAAAATGGTGGCTTCGTCACGGTTATAGTCACGCAGTTGAGTGAGCACTTCGGCGGGGGTGTAACCGCGGTCCAGCAGTTCGTTGAGTTTGTAGAAATTCCCAGTTTGCAGGTAAGTGTCCCACTCGTTGGCGCTTAAGAACCCAGTTTGGGTGGCTCCCGGCTCCCAGCGCACAATGACGCCGCCGAGGTCAAATACCACGCGCTTTTTCATGGTCGCTTAAACTCCTTGCGCGGCGCCGCGGGTGACGTCATCTGTTAGCCGGTAAAACTTGGCTTTTAGGCTACACCAACGAGGGCGGATTCAAGTGCACCGTAACCAACCCGGCGTGAGATTTGGAACGCGTTTGCTGCACTTGCCAAATGCGCTCTACCAGCTGCGGTCCTCCGGAGTTGGGTGTGCGCAGCAATGCCCGGGTGGGTGCTTTCCCAGCCCGCTGCGGGGTATCGCGCCCCACCATGGGTACCACGCCAATTAGTTCGGCATCCGGCGGCAGTTCCACTTGGGTGAGCATTTCCTCCACGTCCTCGCCGTCCCCTTCTAACGCCACGATAGTGGCAGCTGGGTAGAATCCCAGTTCTTGGCGCTCGGTGAGTACGTGGCGGGCAAAAGCTGCCCCGTCGCGGCGCACTAACAGTCCCGCCAAAGTGGGGTCTTCCAATCCCACCACCACCAGTTGCCCACTGGGGCGCACCAAGGAGTGCACGTTCAACCACCGTCGCATGGCTTCTTGCGGTGCCCACAGCTCGGTGCGGTTGGCAATGGCGCCGGCGTTTAACACCACGGCGAGGGCGTAGCCGTCCTCGGCAATCGGCTCTGAATCCGGGGTCGCCACCACCAGCGCGGAGCGTTGCGGCAGGTGCGAAACGATCCCGTGTTCAGCGTCGGAGAGCACCACTTCGAATTCATCGAAAGCCCGCGCCAGTTCCTGCGCGGTGCGCCCTGATCCAACTCTCCTGCCACTCCAGGTGCGGCCTTCACACTGCGGGCATTTCCAGGTGGGATGGTTTGCGCACCACCCGCACTGTAGTTGTCCGGCGCGGTCGGCAGCCAGCGGCCCACCGCAGCCGGGGCAGCGGGCGCTGACCTGGCAGCGCTGACATACCACGGTGGCGGCCCACCCGCGGTGGGGAACGTGTACCAGTACCGGCCCCTCACCGGCTTGTAGGGTCTGCCTGATGCGGCTTTGGATTTGGGCGGGCAAGTTGCCTTGTCCAGCGCTGCCGTAGCGTTCCCTCTCCTGTTGGTCGAATACTTCAATGCGGGCACTTTGTTCGCGCAGTTGCGGGAGGGTAAGTCCCAGCGGACGAGCCCATTTCGACGCCAGCAGCCCGGCTTGCACCACTGAGGTGCTGGGGCCGAAGGCCACCAGCGAGGCCCGTTGCAGGTGGGAGCGCCGCACTGCCACGTCCAGTACCGTGGTGTAGGGAGCTTGGGGTTCGCGCATGCGGTCATCGCTGCAGTCGGCCACGAAAATGGCACCCAAAGTAGGCACAGGGGCCCACACTGCGGAGCGGGTACCGATCACCAGGCGCACCGCCCCCGCGCGTTCTCGCAAGAAAGTTTTCCAGCGCGCGGAGGCGCTGTCTTGTGGCAAGTGGGTGGCGATTTCGTCAGGCTCTACCAGCTGCCCGAGCCTGCGTTTGAAGTCCTCCACCTGGTTGGAGGTGGGGGCCACGACGATGACAGATTTTCCACTCGCGAGGGCGGCCGCAACCGCCGCTGTCAATGCAGCCGCGTTTTCGCCCCACGCCGGATAAATACCCGGGGCGGTGTTCCACATGACCCGCACCGTTTCACCTGCTTGCAGATGGCTTAAGAAGTCTTTGCCCTGTGGCACACTCTCCCAGTAGCGAGCGGTCTGCACGGGGTCTGCGGGGTTGGGGTCGAAAGTGCGGTCACTGCCGTCGAAATCCAAATGAAAGCCCGCCGCCGCCAACTGTGTCAAAGTCTTCTTCTCCGCCGCTGCGTGCCGGGCTGGAAGCATGGCTTTTAGCAAGGTCACGGCGGGAGCGGCGTAGCGCTGGCCCAGGTGGGAGGCCAGCTGGAACATTCGCCGGCTCACTACCGGCGCATCTGTGAGCAGTCGGGAAAGTGGCGCTAGTTTCCCGTCGAAGCTACTGCGATGGGCTACCTCGGCGATCCAGCCGTTCACTAAGCGCCCGGCGAAACGTACACGCACCATTTGACCGGGGCCGATCTCCTGCCCGACGGAAGCCGCCTGTTCCAAGATTTTCGGGGGAATACGGTAGTCGAAGAGGCGATCCAGGTGCGGCAGGTCAGAGTCGATCATCACCCGCGCAACCTGGGGTGGAGTGCCCAGTGATTCAGCGCCGTCCGCCGCGATGGCGCCCGTGGGAGCGGTGCGCGGGTTTTCCTCCTGCGCACCGGCCTGCTCCCACAGCGGCACCATCTGCCCCATTACAGCGACAACGCCTCCCGCAGGTCGGGCACCAAATCCACCTTCTCCCAGGTGAAGTCGCCGCGACCAAAGTGTCCGTAGGCGGCCGTCTTGGCGTAAACCGGGCGCTGCAGCGCCAAGCGCTCACCAATCGCTCGCGGACGCAAATCCACCACTTCACGCAGCGCTGACAACAGTCGTTCATCACTAACCACGCCGGTACCGTAAGTGTTCACCCACAGGCCCACCGGGGTGGCGCGTCCGATTGCGTAAGCTACCTGGATCTCACACTGTTTCGCAGCTCCCGCAGCCACTACGTTCTTCGCCACCCAGCGCAGCGCGTAGGAGGCGGAGCGGTCAACTTTTGAGGCGTCCTTGCCGGAGAAAGCGCCCCCACCGTGCCGGGCAAACCCCCCATAGGTGTCGACGATGATTTTGCGTCCGGTCAGCCCGGTGTCTGCGCTCGGTCCGCCGTGGACGAAACGCCCCGACGGGTTGATCAGCAGCCGGGGTGATTCGACCCGTACGCTGCGCGATAGTTCGGACAGCACCGGTGCGACCACTAGTTCTGCTACCTGCTGGCGCAAATCAGCTAAGGAGAAATCCTCGGTGTGCTGGGTGGAGACCACCACGGTGTCGAGGCAGCGGGCGAGGCCACCCTGGTATTCCACCGTCACCTGGGTTTTCCCATCCGGGCGCAACTGCGGCAGCTGCTGGCGCCTTACCTGCTCCAACTGGTGGGCCAGCCGGTGGGCCGCGGCTATCGGCATGGGCATCAGTTCGGGTGTGTCATCGCAGGCGTAACCGAACATAATGCCCTGGTCGCCGGCACCTTGCGCGGAGATTGCGTCTTCGGAGTTTTCCTCACGCGCTTCCTGGGAGCGGCTGACGCTTTGCGCGATGTCTTGGGATTGTTGGTCCAGAATTGAGGTGACTTCCACGCTTTTGGCGTCAAAGCCCTCCCCCGGTTCGGTGTAGCCAATATCAGCGATCGCGGCGCGTGCAATCTGCTCCACTGGGAGTTGCTCGACGCCGGATAGTTCCCCCGCTACCAGTACCCGGTCGGTAGTTACTAGGGTTTCAATGGCGGCGCGAGCCTGTGGGTTGAGTTCCAATGCTGCGTCGAGGACGGCGTCGGAGATACGGTCAGCGACCTTGTCAGGGTGGCCGCTAGTTACCGATTCAGAAGTGAAAAGTTGCCCGGTTTTCATGGCAAAATGAACCTTTCGGTGAAAAAGTGCTTTGCATTCTGTTGGCGCCCAAAGGACGCAGCGGCTCACCCGCGGTGAGCGGGTTTACCTGTGGCTATCTTGCCACCGGCGCGCCAGCAAGTCCACTAACTGGTCCGCGACTTGTGCTTTCGACCCACGGAAGTTAGCGACCGCATTACCTTGCGCGTCTAGCACCTGCACCTGGTTGGGGACTTCCCCGAAGCCGCGTCCTCCACCAACTTGGTTAACGGCTAAGAAAGTGGCGCCTTTACGGCGGGCCTTGTGCTGTCCCAAGGTGAGGAAATCTGCTTGCGGACCGCCGGTTTCGGCCGCAAATCCCAGGCTCAGCAGTTGCGGTTTGGTGCGCACCACGGTGGCCAGAATGTCAGGGTTCTCCACCAGTTCTAGGGTGAGCGCGCCGCCCTCGTCGCTCTTCTTAATCTTGGTTTGGTTAACCTTCGCGGGCCGGTAGTCAGCTACCGCTGCTACGCAAGCCACCAGGTCGGTGTCATCGAGGCGCCCCATCACCGCGTCGAACATTTCCTGGGCGCTAACTACCGGTATGACTTCCACATTCATCGGCAGTAACGGAGCTTCCACGTTGGCAGCCACCAGCGTGACTTTGGCGCCGTTTGCGGCCAGCGCCCTGGCAATCTCACATCCTTGGCGCCCAGATGACAGGTTGCCCAGATAGCGCACCGGGTCCAGTGCTTCGCGGGTGCCGCCGGCGGTGACGAGGGCGGTGACCCCCCGCAGCGGGGCCTCTTTCGGTGCAGTCTCAGCCGCTGTCGCAGTTGCCGGATGTTCCCGAGGCACCGTCGCGCCCGGAGCTGAACCCGGCGAGGGGGCAGTCGCATCCAGAAGTTGCCACGCCGTCTGCGCAATCACTTCGGGGTCGGCCATCCGCCCAACCCCCTGGTCGCCACTGGAGAGAGCTCCGCTCACCGGCTCCACGAAATGGAACCCGCGGGCTTTCAAAGTAGCGACGTTGTCCTGGGTGGCAGCTGCCTGCCACATGGCGGTGTGCATCGAGGGAGCAAATAACACTGGGCAGGAGCTAGCCAAAATGGTGGTGGTGAGCAGATCATCCGCTATCCCGGCGCGCACTTTTGCCAGTAGATCCGCGGTTGCGGGAGCCACCACTATTAGTTGTGCGCGGCGGGCTACCTCCACGTGGTCCACTCCGCCGTGGGCGTCAAAAACTCCGGTTCGTACCGGATGTCCAGAGAGTGCTTCCCAGGTGGCAGCGCCTACGAAGTGTTCGCTGGCTGGGGTGGGGATGACTTCCACGTCCGCGCCTCGCCCGGTTAGTTGGCGCAGCACTAAAGCGGCCTTATAGGCAGCAATGCCCGCGCTAACACCTAGTACGACGCTAGGGGTATGCGCGGGCAAAGAGGCATGTGGGCTCACTCGTTAGCCTGTCCGCCTGCTTCCTCCATCACTAGGAGGTCTTCGTTGATCTCACGCAGCGCGGTGGACAGCGGCTTGTCGTCCGGTTCAACCGGGACCACCGGGCCCACGTACTGCACAGTGTTGGACTCCAGTTGCAGGTTGTAGGAGTTGATTTGGCGGGCGCGGCGCGCGGCGTACACCACCAGTGCGTACTTGGAATCCACCTTCTCCATCAGATCGTCAATCGGAGGGTAGGTGATGCCTTCAGGTTTGGCAACGATTCCCGTCATCTGTATTTTTCCTTCTGCTCAGGCTTTTACTCGCCCCTATCTTACGCCAACTGCATGTACTGAGCTAGCTGCGTCACTGTGTTATCAACCTCGTCATTAACAATGACCGTGTCGAATTCATCCTGGGCAGCCATCTCCATGCGAGCGGTCTTAAGGCGACGTTGCACCTGTGCTTCGGTTTCTGAGCCGCGCCCGCGTAGGCGCCGTTCCAATTCCTCCCACGAGGGCGGTGCCAGAAATACGAAACGCGCCTGCGGCATCGCGGTGCGCACTTGGCGCGCCCCATCGAGGTCGATTTCTAACACTGGCGCGCGCCCTCGATCTTGGGCGCGTTCCACCGTGGTCCGCAAGGTGCCGTAGCGGTGTTGGCCGTGCACCACCGCCCATTCCAGGAAGTCCCCCGCCGCGATGGCTTCGTCGAAAGCTGCTGGCGTGAGGAAATGGTAGTGCACGCCATCTAGCTCCCCGGCTCGCGGGGGCCGAGTGGTGGCGGAGACACTGAGGTCAATTTGGGGGAAGCGTTTGACCAGCTGCTGGAGCACGGTTCCCTTCCCCACCCCCGACGGTCCCACTATTACCGTCAGTGGGTGCAGGGGTTTTTCGCCCGGGGAGTCTGTGTTGAGGTTCATGTAACCATGGTGCCACAACCGTTGGCCGCTGGTTGGTCCATGAACTATCTCCCAGCTCCCCGGGCAGATTTGCGCTAACTACGCGCTGATTTGGAACTGTTCGCGTCGTCCTCGTCCCATAATCCGGTCCGCACGCATGGCGGCGCGCACTAGCAGCCCTACCGACGCATCCCAAACGCCGATGCGGCGAGCGCAGGGGCGGGTGCGCAAGCGCTGGGTATTGAGGTAGTTCAACAGCCGCACCAACTGCGCGTAGTTGGCTTTAGAAACTTCCCGGTAGTAGGCGAAGACGTAGGAAGTTTGCTCATCAGATTCCGCTTTTAGCTAATATGAGACCGATTTTCACTTTTTGCGTGCCACCGAGTTTTTGGCAAAACTCTCACGAACATTAGAGTTTACTTATTTTACTGACCGTAGATTTTTCCAACCTGCACCGGATGCCAACTATCTTCCTGCCGCGCGTCCACTTTCCCCCGTATTCCCGCTCTTTTCTCTACCCCTAGGTGAGACGAAGAGTGACCGAAGGCCTTGGACTAGCGTCCCAGACATGGCATTTTTGAATTTCACCCAGCCTTCCCTTCGGTGATTCTTTACCCAACCGGTAGATGATTAGAGGGGGTCAGTGGGTACGATCCGCGCGATGTGCAGTGTGTAACAGTCTTCATGAAACGTGCAAAAATGCGGGTGGAGGGGGAGAAAAGATCCCCAGCCACCCGCATTTTCTCGCACCTACTGCAAAGCGTTGCGCAGCTCGGTCTGCAGGCGCGACACTTCCTCCGCCATGGCTTCCACCTGGGGCCCGCAGCTAAGCAGGGAGCGGGAAGCATTCACCAACACTTTGTCGCGCACCGGGGCGAACCGCTGCGCTATCTGCTGCGCACTGGCTCCCTGGGCTCCAAAACCGGGCGCCAAGATCGGGCCGGTGTTCGCCGCCAAGCTCGCTCCCAGCACAGTTTCCACGTCCTCCACGGTTGCGCCAATGACGCTCCCCAGTGAGGCACTACCCACGGGGCCGCCCAGTTCGGCGTGGTTGCGCTGGTTCAGCCACTCAAGGACCAGGCGCGCCACATTGGCGCGTTCTCCGCCCTCGTCAAATCCTGGCTCCGCGCCATTATCGCCCGGCAAATCCAGGGTGGCTCGTTGCAAAGTGATGGCCTGCGGATTTGAGGTCAACACCAGCAGGAACAGCCCCTTAGCGTTGCGCAACGCTAGATCTGCGGTGGCGTCAAACACCGCCGGACCCAGGTACGGCGAGACCGTGATGGCATCGCATTCCAAGGCCGCGCCACACTCCAGGTAGGCACTGGCGTAACCGTCCATGGTGGAGCCAATGTCGCCGCGTTTAACATCCACCACCGTGAGGACCCCGTCAGCGCGAGCCTGCGCCAGCAGGTCCTCCAGTACTGCGATGCCGGCAGACCCGAAACGCTCAAAGAAAGCCATCTGCGGCTTCAAAATCGCTGCCTCACGCAGACCCCGATAAGCCGCTTCAGTGAAGGCCGCCAAGCCTGCCACATCGTCGTTAAGGCCCCAGGCAGACCGCAGGTGCGGGTGCGGGTCGATGCCCGCACACAACGGCCCCTTACCGGTCATAGCGGCAGCCAGGCGCTGGCCGAAAGATCGTTTCGTAACGGTCAATGCGCTCACTCCCCCGCCTTTTCACCGGAAGCAGACTCGCCATCGAGGCGATCGACCCCCAGCTGCGCGTGCCGCTCAGCGCGGGCAGCGTCATACTCTTGCAGGGAGCGGATTTGGAAACTACCGTGGCGCTGCGCTTCGATCGCCTGCACCGCTGCCGCGAAAGACTGCAAGGTGGTGATAATGGCGATCCCCGCAGAAGTCGCTGCGGTGCGGATAGCGTAACCGTCACGGCGGGTGGACTGCCCCTGCGGGGTGTTCACCACCATGTCAATGTCACCGCTGTGGATCAGATCCACCACCGTGCGCACCCCGTCCTCACGTTCAGATTCCTTCGCCACCAACTCCACCGCAATGCCGTGGCGGCGCAGCACCGAAGCGGTGCCGGCGGTAGCCAAAACCCGGAACCCAAGATCCACCAAGCGCTGGACCGGGAAGACCACCGAGCGTTTGTCACTATCAGCAATGGAGACGAACACCGTGCCTTCGCTCGGTAGGCCACCGAAGGCAGCAACCTGAGACTTGTTGAAAGCTTGCGGGAAGGACATGTCGTGGCCCATCACTTCACCGGTGGAACGCATCTCCGGCCCCAGCAACGTATCCACCACGTTGCCGTTCTTATCGCGGAAACGGTGGAACGGGAGCACCGCTTCCTTCACCGCCACCGGCTCCCACGGGTCCGCGTAGGAAGCATCCACAATCGGCAGCTCCCCACTGTCGCGCAACTGGGCGATGGTGGCACCCAGCTGGATGCGGGCGGCCGCGCGCGCCAACGATGCCCCCAGAGCTTTCGAAGCGAAAGGAACGGTGCGCGAAGCCCGCGGATTGGCTTCAATCACGTACAGTACGTCGGAAGCCAACGCGAACTGAATATTCAACAATCCGCGTACCCCCACGCCCTCGGCAATGGCGCGGGTAGACTCCACGATGCGTTTAATTTGGCGCTCCGACAGTGACATCGGGGGCATCACGCAGGCCGAGTCACCGGAGTGGATCCCCGCTTCCTCAATGTGCTCCATGATGCCGCCCATGAACAGTTCTACCCCGTCAAAGAGGGCATCGACGTCGATTTCCACCGCGTCGTCTAAGAACCGGTCAATCAGCAGCGGACCGGAAGCGAAACTCAGGCTCCCCAGGCGCTGCAGGTAGGAGCGCATACCGTCCTCGTCGTAGACGATTTCCATACCGCGTCCGCCCAGGACGAAGGAGGGTCGTGCCAGCACCGGGTAGCCGACCTTCGCGGCCACTGCCAAGGCGGCACGCTCATTGGTGGCGGTACCATGCGCGGGGGCAGGCAGGTTCGCGGCGTCGAGCACGCGGGAGAATTCTTCGCGGTCCTCCGCCAATGCGATCGACTCCGGTGAGGTGCCCACGATCGGCACGCCCGCCGCTTCCAAATCCTGCGCTAAGGACAGGGGGGTTTGGCCACCTAGCTGGACCATTACCCCGGCTACCGGGCCGGCCGCAGCTTCGGCGTGATATACCTCGAGGACGTCTTCCAAAGTAAGCGGCTCAAAGTAGAGCCGGTCGGAAATGTCGTAGTCCGTGGAAACCGTCTCCGGGTTGCAGTTCACCATGATGGTGTCGTACTGGTCGCGCAACGCCATGGCAGCGTGCACACAAGAGTAGTCAAACTCAATGCCTTGCCCGATGCGATTGGGCCCTGACCCCAGGATCATCACCGCAGGGCGAGTGCGGGGGGTGACCTCCGTGGTCTGGTCGTAGCTGGAGTAGTAGTACGGGGTTTTCGCATCGAACTCCCCGGCGCAGGTATCCACGGTTTTGAAAACCGGGTGGATCCCGAAAGCGCGGCGGATCTCCATCACGGTGGCTGGTTTAAGTCCGCGAAGCTGCCCGATCTGGGGGTCAGAGAAGCCGTGCCGTTTAGCGGTGCGCAACAGTTCCTCCGACAAGCCGGGGGCTTGCTTCACTTCCTGAGCCACTTCGTTCAGTAACACCAGTTGGTCCAAGAACCACGGGTCAATGCCGGTGCGGCGGTAGACTTCGTCCACGCTCACGCCGGCGCGCAGCACCTGCTGGACGTCAATCAGGCGCCCATCGGTGGGAGTGGCAATCGCCTCCAAGCGGCGCTGTAGTTCCTCCCCTTCCAGCAGGGGCGGTTCCCAGGTGAAGGTGGAGCCAGCCTTGTCGATGGAGCGCATTGCCTTTTGCAAGGCTTCGGTGAAGTTACGCCCCAGTGCCATGGCTTCGCCCACCGACTTCATGGAGGTGGTCAAAGTCGGGTCGGCGGCGCGGAATTTTTCGAATGCGAAACGCGGTACCTTCACCACCACGTAATCCAAAGTCGGCTCGAAAGAAGCCGGCGTGGAGGTGGTGATGTCGTTGGGGATTTCATCCAGGTTGTAGCCCAACGCCAGGCGCGCCGCCATCTTCGCAATCGGGAACCCGGTGGCTTTAGACGCCAAAGCGGAAGAGCGCGACACCCGCGGATTCATTTCGATCACCACGATGCGCCCGGTATTGGGCTCAATCGCGAACTGGATGTTACACCCGCCAGTGTCGACACCGACCTCGCGAATCACCGCGATGCCAATGTCGCGCAGGCGCTGCAACTCCCGATCCGTAAGGGTCAGGGCCGGTGCCACGGTGATGGAATCGCCGGTGTGTACGCCCACCGGGTCGACGTTTTCGATCGAGCACACCACCACCACGTTGTCGGCGCGGTCGCGCATCAGTTCCAGTTCGAACTCTTTCCACCCCAGGATGGATTCTTCCAACAGCACTTCGGTGGTGATGGAATCGCGCAGCCCCAAACCGGCGATGCGTTCCAAATCTTCCGGAGTGTGGGCAATGCCGGAGCCCAGGCCCCCCATGGTGAAGGAGGGGCGAACTACCAGCGGGTAGCCCAGTTCCGCGGCCGCCGCGTGGCACTCTTCCATGGAGTGGGCGATAACTGAGCGCGCCACCTCGGCGCCGCAACGCTCCACTACCTTCTTGAACTCGTCACGGTCTTCACCGGCGTTGATGGCGGTAGCTGAAGCCCCGATCATTTCTACGCCGTATTTTTCCAGCACGCCAGCCTCATTCAGGGCAATGGCGGCATTCAACGCGGTCTGGCCACCCAGGGTGGGCAGGAGCGCGTCGGGACGTTCTTTCTCAATGATTTTGGTAATCACCTCAGTGGTGATCGGCTCAATGTAGGTGGCATCGGCCACCTGCGGGTCGGTCATGATGGTAGCCGGGTTGGAGTTCACCAGGATCACCCGCACGCCCTCGTCCTTCAGGACCCGGCAAGCTTGGGTACCGGAATAGTCGAACTCGCAGGCTTGACCGATCACGATGGGACCAGATCCGATCACCAGGACTGAAGAAATATCGCTGCGTCGAGGCATCGTTAAGCGTCCTTTCCAGCTTTAGCGGACACAATCACGTCCAAGAAACGATCGAACAGGTGCTCCCCGTCGTGCGGTCCGGCGGCCGCCTCCGGGTGGTACTGCACGGAGAAGGCCGGCAAATCGAGGCTGCGCAGTCCTTCCACCACCTGGTCGTTGAGGTTCACGTGGGATACTTCCACCCGGCCGAATTCCGCTAGCGGCGCGGTCACCGGGTCCCCCACCGGGGCGTCAACCGCGAACCCGTGGTTGTGGCTAGTGATTTCTACCTTCCCAGTGGCGCGTTCTTGGATGGGTTGGTTCACGCCGCGGTGTCCAAAGCGCAGTTTGTAGGTGTCGAATCCCAGTGCCCGACCGAAGAGTTGATGTCCGAAGCAGATGCCAAAGAACGGCAGTTTCGCGCGCAGTACCGCCCGCAGTACTTCCACCTGCTGATCGGCGGTGGCCGGGTCGCCCGGCCCGTTGGAGAAGAACACCGCGTCGGGGTTAAGGGCGAAGATTTCCTCGGCGGAAAACTCCGACGGCACCACCGTGATGCGAGCCCCGCGGCTGGCGAGCTGCTCCGGGGTGCGGGATTTAATGCCCAGGTCAACGGCCACGATGTGGGCCCGCTCCTCCCCCACGGCTGGCACCACGTAGGGTTCCGCGGTGGTTACCTCCCCAACCAAGGTCGAGCCCGACATGGGTTGGTGGGAGCGCACATGGGCTACGAAAGCCGCTTTAGTTTGCTCCGCAATCCAATGTCCACCGCTGCGGCGCACCTCTTCGGGCAGGGAGTCTGCGGAGAAAATTCCGCAGCGCATGGCGCCGAGTTCGCGAATGTGGCGGGTCACGGCGCGGGTGTCGACCTCGCAAATGCCGATGATATTTTGCTCCACCAGGTCAGTTTCTAGCTCCCGCTGAGAGCGCCAGTTGGACGAGCGCCGGGCGGCATCGCGCACCACGATCCCGGCAGCCCAAATGCGGTGGGACTCCACGTCCTCGTCATTCATACCGGTATTGCCAATGTGCGGGGATGTCATGACGATGATTTGGCGGTGGTAGGACGGGTCGGTAAGGGTTTCCTGATAGCCGGTCATGCCGGTGGTGAACACCAACTCCCCCAGCGTGGTGCCCGCCGCACCCCACTGTTTACCCACAAAGATGGTACCGTCTTCCAGTACGAGTAGGGCGGGTGGGCGCCGCAACGTGTTTTCCATCAGCGATCCTCTTTCGCAACCGGCTGGCCTTCAGCCACGGTGATTTGCCCATTCCAAATGGTCCACAGCACTTGGGAGGGCAGTTCCTCACCCAGGTACGGGGAGTTGGATGAGCGCGACCACAGGTGGGTGGGGTCCACCACCCGGCGCACCTGCGGGTCCACCAGGGTGATATTTGCCGGCTCGCCCACTTCCAGGGGGCGTCCTTGGCCTTTTACGCGGCCAATGTGAGCGGGGTTGGAGGACATTACGCGCGCCACGTCCGCCCACGTCATGCGCCCGGTTTCCACCATGGTTTTCACGATTACGGCGAGGGCGGTCTCTAAGCCGGTCATGCCGAAGGCCCCGGCCTGCCATTCGCAGTCCTTGGATTCCAAGGGGTGGGGGGCGTGGTCGGTACCGACAATGTCGATGGTGCCATCGGCCAGGCCTTCGCGAACTGCTTCGACGTCCTCGGCGGTGCGCAGCGGCGGGTTCACTTTGTAGCGCGGGTCGTAGCTGCGGGCGCATTCTTCGGTCAGATACAGGTGGTGGGGGGTGGCTTCGGCGGTGACCTGGATGCCGCGTTTCTTCGCCCACCGCACGATGTCTACCGATCCAGCGGTGGACAGGTGGCACACGTGTACCCGCGAGCCGACGTGTTCGGCTAGCAGCACGTCACGGGCGATAATGGATTCTTCCGCTACCGCCGGCCAACCGGTCAGGCCCAGTTGGGCGGACAGGGGGGATTCGTTCATCTGTGCCCCGTCGGTCAGTTTCGGGTCTTGCGCGTGTTGGGCGATTACCCCGTCGAAGGTTTTCACGTATTCCAAGGCGCGGCGCATCAGTACCGGGTCGGATACGCACACTCCGTCGTCGGAGAACACTCGTACTTTGGCAGCGGAGGAAGCCATCGCCCCCATGGCGGAGAGTTGTTTGCCTTCCAGCCCCACGGTGACTGCCCCGACGGGGCGGACTTCACACCAGGCGGCTTCGGCTCCCAGCGCGGCGACTTGTTCCACAATGGCGGCGGTGTCGGCCACCGGGCGGGTGTTCGCCATGGCGTGCACGCAGGTGTAGCCGCCTACCGCGGCGGCGCGAGTGCCGGTGAAAACCGTCTCGGCGTCTTCTTGGCCGGGTTGGCGCAGGTGGGTGTGTAGGTCAACTAAGCCGGGCAGGGCGATCAGACCGTCCGCGTCGATGACCCGCGCGTTATTTTCCAAGGCGGCTCCAGCGTCCTCGCCCACGGCCACGATGGTGCCGTCTTTGATGGCCAGGTCGGCGGTGGTTTCTCCCAGCAGGGAGGCTCCCTTGATCAGGATTTGCTCAGTCATTGGTCTTCCCTTCCCCCGCAAGCAGCAGGTATAGCGCTGCCATGCGTACGCTCACGCCATTATTTACTTGTTCCACGATTACTGACCGCTCATGGTCGGCGGCTTCCGCGCAGATCTCTAAGCCGCGGTTCATGGGCCCCGGATGCATGATTAGGCACTCTTTGGGTAGGCTCGCCAGGCGTTGGCGGTCCAAACCGTAAGCACTGTGGTACTCCCCGGGGGAGGGGAAGAATCCGCCGCCCAGTGAACTCATGCGTTCGCGCTGCACCCGCAGCATGATGATGGCGTGCGGTTGCGTTTGCGCAATCGCCTGATCCAGGTCGTAGCTCACCGTGCAAGGCCACTGGTTGATGCCCACCGGCACCAGGGTGGGCGGGGCCACGACGGTTACTTCGGCTCCCAGCAGGGAGAAAAGCTGCACGTCGGAGCGGGCCACCCGCGAATGCAGGATGTCACCGACAATGATGATGCGGATGCCTTTGAGCCCGGCTCCCTCCAGTTCCGTTTGGTCGCGGTGGTAGCGGCGTAGCGTCATGGCGTCCAATAGCGCTTGGGTGGGGTGCTGGTGGGTACCGTCGCCGGCGTTTAGTACCGGCAGGTCCATCCACCCGGCGTGTGCCAGGCGGTAGGCAGCCCCCGAGGAAGAGTGCCGCATGACCACGGCGTCGGCCCCCATCGCTTCCAACGTCAGCGCGGTGTCCTTTAGCGATTCACCCTTGGACAAGGAGGAGCCTTTAGCGGAGAAGTTAATCACGTCAGCCGAGAGCCGCTTGGCGGCAGCTTCGAAGCTCAGGCGCGTGCGGGTGGAGTCCTCAAAGAACAGGTTCACCACGGTTTTGCCCCGCAAGGTAGGCAGTTTCTTCACTCGCCGGCCCTGGGTGGCGGCCATTTGTTCGGCGGTGTCGAGTAGGCGCAGTGCGTCATCTACGGTGAGGTCAGCAATGTCGATTAGGTGTTTCATTTCGCCTCCGTAATGATCACGGCGTCTTCACCGTCGGTTTCCACGCAGTGGATAAGGACTGATTCTTCGCGGGAAGTGGGTAGGTTTTTGCCCACGAAGTCGGGGCGGATCGGAAGTTCGCGGTGCCCGCGGTCTACCAGCACCGCCAGTAGGACGCGGCGGGGGCGACCCAAATCAAACAGTGCTTCTAAGGCGCTTTTCACGGTGCGCCCGGTGAACAGTACATCGTCTACCAGCACCACGGTGCGGTCTTCGATGCCACCGGCGGGTACCGAAGTGGGGTGCGGGGTGCGGATCGGGTGGTCAGCCAGGTCATCACGGTACATGGTGATGTCGAGTGCGCCATTGCTTATTGCTGACCCGGTGATTTCGCTAAGTTGCGTTGCCAGGCGTTGCCCGAGGACGGCGCCGCGGGTGGGAATGCCAAGCAGGACAACGTCCTCGCCACCCTTGGTGCGTTCAATAATTTCGTACGCGATGCGGGTCAGGGCCCGCTTCACGTCGTCGGCCGTTAGCACGACTTTACTTTTTTGGCTGTTCACAGCCTTCTCCTTTCCCGCCTCTCTGGACGGCTTTAAAGGACCGGTTATGGAAATCAACGCCCGCCACCATGACGGCGACGAGCGTTGAAGCTTTTATGTTTGCAGCGGTGAGTCTGGGGTTTCCTCCGCGGGATCGGTTTCCAGATTCTCCGGCAGGTTGTCGAGGTCGAGTTGATCTAAATCCAAGCCGTGGTAGCCAAGCGGTTCGGGCCCGGTTTCTAGGCTGGATTGGTCATCCTCAATCCCATCGACTTCCGGCACGCCGGTTTCCAAGTCGGATTGGTCGTCCTCGGTACCATCAACTTCCGGCGACACGCGAGCCGCCGGCTCGCTGGTTGGCGGCGCGGCGAAGGCCGCTTCCAAGGCCTCGTCCGCGGCCAGGACATCACCGCTATCCTTACGGACCGCATCCAAGATCGCATTCACCCGCGCCGGTGATTCATCCGGAGAAATGGTCTTGGTGATGGATACGGCCTCGTCAATAGCGCTAATGCCAGGCACTTGCTCATTCCACACGATTTCCCACACCGCGGCACGCAGCACCGCCCGGTCGGTGGCGGGCAGGCGATCCACTTCCCGGTTGGTGGAGTGGGTGGCCAGCAGATCGTCGATTTCTTGCAGGTGGTCAGCCACGCCCTCGACAATCTCCACCGCGTACGGGGGCAGTGGGGTCTGGGCGGGGGTGACTTCGCGACGCTCACGCAGCAGACCCAGCAGGTCCTCACGGTAATAGATGAGGCCGCGCTGGTCTGCTTCGAAGAGCACATCGACGGCGCGCTTACGGGCGCGCGTGCGGGAGGTGAAAGAGCGGTCTGCCATTAGTCGTTCACGCGGCCAGCGTATTCTCCGGTGCGGGTGTCAACCTTGATGCGGGTGCCCTGCTCCAGGAACAACGGCACCTGAATGTCGTAGCCGGTTTCCAAGGTGGCGGGCTTGGTGCCCGCATTGGAGCGGTCACCTTGCAAGCCGGGCTCAGTGTAAGTGATCTCCAGGACCACGGTGGCGGGCAGTTCCACGAACAGGACGTTGCCTTCGTGCATGGAGACGATGACGGCTTGGTTTTCCATCAGGAAACGCTTGGAGTCACCCAGGATGTCAGCGGGGACCAGGATCTGATCATAGGTGGAGGCATCCATGAACACGTAGTCGTCGCCGTCCTGGTACAGGTAGGTCATGTCGCGGCGGTCCACGGTGGCGGTTTCAACCTTGACGCCAGCGTTGAAGGTCTTGTCCACGGTTTTACCGGACAGCACGTTCTTCAGCTTCGAGCGCACGAACGCCGGGCCTTTGCCGGGTTTTACGTGCTGGAATTCGACTACCGACCACAGTTGGTTGTCGATCTTCAAGACCATGCCGTTTTTCAAATCGTTAGTGGTTGCCACGAGTTCACCTATCTTAAGTCTCGGGTGGACAGTTTTCAGTCGGCTTTAGGATATCGCGGCGAGGACGTTAATGCGAGTAGCGCAGCGGCAATATCGGCCGGCTCGCGCCCAGTTGTGTCAAGCATCTCACGCACCACTGGTTTCCAGCTGGCGCGGTAGTCCTCCACCATTTTCGCGAAAGTGCGTCGCAGGGGGCCAAATCCGACTGCGCGGGGAGCGTTCAGCCCGGTTCGTCGCATCAGGGTGTCCAGGTCGGCAGTCAGTTCCACTATCACCGCTTCGCCCTGGCCGCGGTGAGCCAGTTCAGCCAAGGCCTTTTGTATCTCCACCTGTCCGCACACGTTCGGGGGTAACACCAGCACTTGCAGCTGCTCACCGGTTTCCTGTCCCAGCAGTTCCAGGGTGATTCGAGTTTGCGCAGCTAAGGCCTGCTGGTGCTGTTCTTCCCAAATGAGGGCAGCCACGTCCAGGTTTTCATGTTCCAGCAGGTAGTCGTCGATTTCTATCACCCGGCAGTGAGCGTTCTCGGCGAGGGCGGTCGCCGCGGCGCTCTTCCCGCTGCCCGAAACACCCATCAAAATCAGTTGCTTCACGCCTGCACCCGCCCGCCTGTGTCAGTTAGCGGTTGCGCCGCGCTGCGCCCGGTTTCGTCTGCTGCGGCGGCGCTGTTTTCCTGGCCTGCTGTTAGGGTTTCCCAGGCTACCCGCAGCACTGGTTCTTCCACCACTTCCACGCGGGTTTGTCCCGCGGCGGGGGTGAGTACCATACGGATTTGACCCGACCGTACCTTCTTATCCGAGCTCATCACTGACATGACCTCGGTCCACTTTGGCCAGCTCCAAGTGGTGGGCAATCCCTGGTGGGCGAAGATCGCCCGTTGGTGCTGTACCCACTCTTCCCCGCAGTATCCGAGTTCCTGCGCCACGTGCGCAGCGAAAATACAGCCAATCGCCACCGCTTCACCGTGCCGCACCCGGTAGTTCGACAGTTTCTCGATGGCGTGGGCCAAGGTGTGACCGTAGTTAAGGGTTTCCCGTAGTCCCGCTTCCCGCAGGTCGGATCCCACCACCTGGGCTTTCACTGCCACGGCGCGTTCAATGAGTGCTTGTACCCGCTCATCCCCGGCCTGCACCCGCGGGCCGTTTTCCACTAAGGCAAGGATCTGCGGATCACTGATACATCCGCATTTGATGACCTCCGCCATGCCGGCATTGAAATCCCGAGCGGGCAGCGTCTGCAAGGTACTGGTGTCAGCGATCACCGCTTGCGGGGAGTGGAACGCCCCGGCAAGGTTTTTCCCGGTCTCGGTATTGATCCCAGTTTTTCCACCCACGGCGGCATCCACCATGCCGAGCAGGGTGGTTGCCAGGTGTATCACGTCGACGCCGCGCAGCCAGGTGGCCGCCACGAAGCCACCTAAATCGGTGGTCGCTCCCCCACCTAGTGCTACCACCAGGTCTTTACGCCCGATACCGGCCGCGGCCGCCGCCTCCCACGCCTGTGCGAGGACGGTCACTTCCTTCCCTGCTTCCCCATCCGGGTGCTCGAAGTGGGCAACTCGTTGGCGCCCTTCCCACAGTTTGGTTAGTTCTGCAGCGCGCGAGCGCTGGGAAGGTGGGTATATCAGCAGGATTCTTTCGTACTGGTCGAAGTGGCAGTCGGTTTGCAGCAGTCCACTACCGATACGAACCGGGTAAGTGTGTTCAGCGTGTACTTCAATCGTGGTCATAGTTTTCTCACTCCCCCACTTCGATAACGCCGCCGTCCACTAGGACTTGGCGCAGACGCTCATAGTTGGTGGCCTTGCTACTGTCATCGACACTTACCTGCAGTTGCGATACGTCCTCGTAAAGGGGGCGGCGCCGCCGCTCCATTTCCACCAGCGCCTGAGGATTTCCCGCCAACAGGGGACGGTGGTTGAATTTGGAGGTGCGGCGCTGGGCTTCCTCCACGCTCACGTCCACGAACACCGTGGTGAAGCGTTTCAATAACTCACGGTTTTCGGCTCTCTCCACCACGCCCCCGCCGGTGGCGATAACAACTTCTTCGCCCTGGGCTGCCAGCTGCAGGCAGCGGTGCTCCCAGTCGCGGAAGTGGTCTTCCCCTTTTTCGAAGAGCTTAGAAATGGTGCGCCCGGCTTCACTCTCGATCAGGTCGTCCAGGTCAACCAATTTCCACCCCAAGTCCTTCGCCAGGGCGCGCGCCAGGTTGCTTTTACCGCATCCGGGCAGTCCCACCAGAGCGATCACCGTCACGACGCGCTCCCCTTCTGGCCGCGGGTACGCCTAGCGATATCGCTTTGGTGCGCGCTAATCGACGCGCGGATGCGCTCCACCGAGCCGGTGCCGTACATCTCCACTACCGCCGCTGCCAAGGTAATGGCCACCATGGCTTCGGCAATCACCGCCGCGGGAACCACCGCGCAGGTGTCGGAACGTTGGTGTAGGGCGGTGGCCGCTTCGCCGCTCGCCAAATCAATGGTGGGACGGGCGCGCGGCACCGTGGAGATCGGTTTGAAACCCACACGGGCGCGCAGGGTCTCCCCGTTCGTCATGCCACCTTCTACCCCGCCGGCGCGGTTACTGGTGCGCCGAATACCGCGGGCGGCGGCGGCGTTCACTTCAATATCGTCGTGGGCGCGCGAGCCCGGGGCACTCACTTGCGCGCTGCCTTCCCCTATCGCCACAGTCTTAGCGGAGGGGATTGACATTAGCGCGGCTGCCAGGCGGGCATCGAGGCGGTCATCCCACTGCGTGTAGGACCCCAAGCCGACCGGCACATGGTAGGCACAAACCTCCACTTCACCGCCGATAGTGTCGCCATTCTTTTGTGCCTCATCGATGGCAGCTACGAACTGCGCGCTGACCTCGGCGCTGGCGGCGCGCACCGGGTCGTTGTCCAACTGTTCGCGTGCTTGGGCTACGCCCACGGCGTCAACTAACTCGTCAAAAGCGGCGGGATCGGCGGTGCACTCACCGATTTGCACCACGTGGGAAGCGATCTCTATTCCCGCCACCTGCTGTAGGAAACGACGGGCGACTTCCCCCAACGCCACGCGGGTGGCGGTTTCGCGGGCGGAGGCTCGCTCGAGTACGTGGCGGGCGTCCTCGTGATCGAATTTCATCATCCCGGCGTAGTCGGCGTGCCCGGGACGAGGACGGGTGAGGCGTCGATTGCGAGCCACCTCGCGTTCATCACCGGTCCCAGCATCAATGAGGAGTGCCTCGGGTGCCACCGGGTCGGGACTCATCACCACTTCCCATTTGGGCCACTCGCTGTTGCCAATCTCGATCGCCAAGGGCGATCCCAGGGTTTTTCCGTGGCGCAGTCCGCCCAGTACCCGCACCTCATCTTGTTCGAACTTTTGCCGAGCTCCGCGGCCGTACCCCAGGCGGCGCCGCGCCAGGGCGGCAGCTATGTCGGCGCTGGAGATTTCTACACCGGCTGGGACTGCGTCGATTATCCCCACCAGGGCTGCGCCGTGGGATTCACCAGCACTTAGCCATCGCATCATGGTGCCAGTTTCTCACAGGCAGGTTGGGTGAGCCCTTAGGTATCTGACTGTGAGACGATGCGCTACAGCCAGCTAATGGCATCGGACGCCAGCAGCCAGGCGGTGGCCGCTCCCAGGAACATGGCCGGGCCGAAAGCGATCTTGGTGGCCAGGTTAGCTTCCCCGCTGAGCAGTTTCACTACCGCCGCGGCGCCGGCAATGAGGAAGGCACAGACCAGGCCCGCGAATGCAGCTCCGCTACTGTAAGCCCCCAGCCAGGTTCCCAGAAGCGGGGCAAACCGCACGTCGCCGCGCCCCACGCCCAGGCCTGCTAGGTGCACTATAAGTAGCGGAAGTGTCCAGATCAGCAGTCCCAACACCGCGCCGGTGAGGAGGTCAAGGGGGGCGCGGGTGGGTCCCAGAATCGGCCAGATCCACCCATATACCGCAGTTGTCAGGGTGGTGACGAACAGGGTTAAACCACCGATTTGAATGAGGCGCGTGGGTAGTTTGTGGGTGATGCCATCGACCCAGGACAGCACTGCGAGGATTGGGATTAATGGAATTGTCAGTGCCACTAGGGGGTCTTTGAGGGTGAGGGCCCACACGCTCACCTGTAGCAGCGTAGTGAAGAACAGTCCGCGGGTGCGGCTGGGAAGATGATCGGCGGTGAGGTAGCTGGCGACTACCTTGCGGCCAGCGGTGTTTAGCCAGAGGTTGGTGGTGGCGGCGGCCAGTAAGGTCAGTAGGCTAACGGCGACGGCACCGGGGATCATGGGCGGTTCCTCTGCGGTTGGAAGCGACGGTAGTTGGGATGCGCGAGGGCAGTCGGTGGCCTAGTTTACCAGCGCCGCTTGTAGTGCCTGCCGCATTACCTCTACCGGCGCGGCTTGCCCCGTCATGAGGGTGAACTGTTGGCAGGCTTGGTGCAGCAGCATATCGTGTCCGGAACAGATTCGCGCTCCCAGGGCTTGACCAGCTTCAGCGAGTTTGGAAGGCCAGGGATGGTAGGCGGCATCCAGGATGATTGCGTCCTGCCCGATGCGCAATTGCGGCGCCCATACGTCGGCGACGGTGGCGGGCACCGTAGAGACGACCACCCGGGCCTGGCTCAAAGCCGCGTGCACTGCCTTTTGGTCTCGCCACGGAATCGGAGCGGTTTGTACTCCCAACCGGGTCTGGGCCAAAGATATCGAACCAGCGCCCCCGAAGTTGCGTGCCACTACAGAGATGGGCCCCACGTGCAACTGTCCGAGGGCGGCCAGAGCTGAAGACGCGGTAGCCCGGGCCCCCAGTATTACCGCGGGCGCACCCGCGGCAAACTCTGGGTCAGAGCCGGCCGCTTCGATCAAGGCTTGAGCTATCCCGTAAACGTCGGTGTTGAACCCGGTGCGCACGTTAGCGCAGGCAACTACCGTGTTGATTGCACCTACCGCTTGTGCCAGTGGTTCAACCGCATCCACGTGAGCGAAGATGGCTTGCTTGTGCGGCATAGTGACCGCCAGGCCCAGCAGGTCCGCGGGAAGATCCGCCATGAATCCCGCTAGTTCCTCACTGCTTACTTCGTGGGTGGCGAAGGTCGCGGGGATCGTGCAGTGCTGGTAGGCAGCGTTATGGATCGCTGGGGAGAGACTGTGTTTGACTGGGTCACCGATTACGTAGGCACGCAACCTAACACTTCCCCTTGTGTTCTTCACACCACTTCGTCAGCAGCGCAATATTGGCATCGTGCTCAGCCTTGGTGGCAGCGAACTTGGTTTCGCCACTGTCCAAGTCGACGGTGACAAAGTACAGCCAGTCACCGGGAGCGGGATTGAGGGTAGCCTCAATGGCTGCCTTCGACGGCGAAGCGATGGGTGTGGGTGGCAGCCCCTTATGCAGGTAGGTGTTGTAGGGGGTGTCCTTTTGCAAGTCTTCACTGCTGGGAATGCCACCGGAGCGCCCCACCCCGTAGTTCACGGTGGAGTCCATGTTCAAGAATCCGGCGGTTTCACCGGCGGGGTTGTCCAAACGGTTCTCAATCACCCGTGCCACCTGCGGTAGGTAGCGGTCGATGTTGACTTCCATGTCCAAGATGGAAGCCTTGGTCAGCACGGTGTGCCACTGGTCGCGCGGAACGTTCAGTGATTCCAGCGTTTGCACGGTGTTTTCCACCATCCGCTTCACCACTTCGGCGGGCTTATCGTTGGTGTGAATCTCGTAGGTACCCGGCGCTAGCCAGCCTTCCAAGCTACCCTCGGCTTCCGCGGGCAATCCGATGGCAGCGGTATCGCTAAGCGCGGCGTCCACGTCCTCGGCCTTAAACTTGGCGAAGGCCTTCATTCTTTCGCCCACGTCTTTCACGGTGGCGCCGGGAACGACGCTGACGGCGTTGGAGGAGCGTCGGGTTTCGTCCAGTAGCGCGGCGACCGCGTCTACCGCACGCATCTTGGTCTTAAGTTCGTAGGTTCCGGGCTGGATGGAGGCAGCATTGGCGTTATCGTTCCAGGCGGTGAGGAACGCCTCTTGGGTTTTTACTACGCCTGCTTCCACCAGATTGGCGCCAATGACGGTGCCCGAATCGCCGGGGTTGATGACGAACTCAACCGATCCGGTGCCGGGCCCGGGGTAATCGCCTGATTCCAATGGGCTGGAGTCTTTGGTGAGCAAAGAGTAGGCCACGTAGCCGCAACCGGCGATCAATGCCACTGCTAGTAGTAGCACCAAGGTAGAGCGGATCTTGGCGTTGCGGCGGCGCCGGTGCTGGCGTTTGCGTTCCTTTTCAATACGGCGCGAACGCACACCGTTGGTGAGTGGATCTTCTACTACCGGTTGGTGGGTCCCGGTGGTGGTGGCGGCGCCTGGTTGAGCGTGGCGTCCATTTGCCGAGGACGTGGCCGAGCTCCTAGCCGCGCTGGACGTCCCCGCTGCAGCGGCGGGTAGTCCGGGAACGTTTTTGCCTGCGTTGCCCCGGTTCTGACCCGCAACTGAAGTTGCCTTCTGGTTCGCGGCGTCTGCCCTAGTCTGGGAGCTGCGGGCCGGCTGACTGGACGCCGGGCGCGCCGCGTCGGTGCGCGGATGCCACTGAGTGGTTGCCTCTGCTTGGCTATTTGCGTCCGCAGCGCCACTGGGGTTCGTTGCGGGTCGCACTGCCTGTTGCGCGCTGGCGTTTTGGCTCAAAGATGTTTGTTTGGGTTGCGCCTGGCTGGAATGGGTGTCGCGGTCGGAACGTGGTTGCCGATCTTCGTGGGTTTGTCGCTGCGCGGCGGCTGCCTCCTGCCGGGCGCGGATAATGTCGCGTCGGGAGGGTAAACCAGATGATCGCCTTGGCGGCAGACCGGATCCTGACTGCGATTGTTCTTCACTCACAGCGGTACCTACTCCTCAATCCTTGGCCAGAAGTCTTCACCAGTGTTTAAACCGGTGTAATAATTTCAGCTTGTTGTCCTCAGGTTATCAGCCAAAACCGTATTCTTTCGCACCATCTTCACGAAAAATTGATTCACCTTGCACACATGTCCATTTCGTGAGCTACTGGCGGAAATGCTGTGCAGTTGCAGCTGCAAACACGAGGTAGCTTCACTAGCCTCCCGCGGCAGCGCCGCGACTAACTGTTTCCCCCGGGGGCTTCCCGCTGCTGCGTTCGCTTTCTAGCGCGGTTTCCAAGATGATGGCGGCTGCCAGGGGATCGACTTTGCCTTTCCGCTCGCGCCCGCTGACTTCCCCAGCGGCCAGCAGTGAATGCGCCTGCACCGAAGTGAGCCGCTCATCCACCAGCGCGACCCGGGCCCGGGGGTAGGCGTGAGCGAGTTCACGCGCAAATTTGCGGGCCGCGCGCGCGGAAGCACCAGTTTTGCCAGACATGTGCCGGGGGTATCCCACTACGATTTCGATGGCGTCGCGATCGGCGGCGATTTGTGCCACTTCCTCTACGTCCTCGCCATATTTCGAGGTGGGAACCACCTGTAGCGGTAACACCACGGTGGCTTGGGGGTCGCAGGCGGCCACGCCGATGCGTGCACCGCCGTAATCGATCCCCAGTCGCACCCCCATTCGCATGGACAGCTGGTGTCACTTTCCTTCGACGAGGGCGGTCAGCGCGGTGATTGCCTCCCCGCGTGCCTGCGGGTTCTTCCCCGCACCCTGGGCCAAGTCGGGACGTCCGCCGCCGCCGCCACCGAGAGTGGAGGTAGCAGTTTTCACCAGGTCACCGGCACGCAGACCAGCTTCGCGGGCCGCCTCGTTGGTGGCTGCGACAACGTGCACGCGCCCACCGTTGAGTGCCAGCAGCACCACCGCCGCCGATTCTGCGCCCAGGCGGTCGCGTACCGCCACCGCCAAGTCACGCAGCCGGTCAACGGCGCTGACTTCACCCAGGTCGGCGATCACCGCGTTGGTGTTACCCAATCGCTTGGCTTGCTTGACGAGTTCCGGGGCGCGGTCAAGCAGCTGCGCAGCAGACAAGGCGGCCAGTTCCTTTTCGGCTTCCTTCAGCTTGCGCATCATGGTTTCGATGCGCCCGGGAAGTTCCTCGGGCTTACCTCCCAGCAAGGTAGCTAGCTGGGATACTAGGGCGTGTTCCTTAGCGTGGAAGGCGTAGGCGCCATCGCCGACCAGGGCTTCTACGCGGCGCACGCCGGAGCCGATGGAGGATTCAGACAAGATGGCAATGCGCCCGATGTTACCGGTTGCGGGCACGTGGGTGCCGGCGCAAAGCTCACGCGACCAGCCATCGCCAATGTCAACTACCCGTACTCGGTCCCCGTATTTCTCCCCAAAGAGCGCCATTGCGCCCATGGATTTCGCGGTTTCCAGGTCGGTGATGGTGTCGGTAACCGACAGGTCATCCGCTAGGCGATCGTTGACACGCTCTTCCACTGCGGCCATCACGTCTGCCGGGACCGCGGCGTGGTGGCGGAAGTCGAAACGCATCCGCGACGGGGAGTTTTCCGACCCGGCTTGAGTGGCGCCCTCCCCCAGGAACTCGCGTAACCCCTGGTGCACCATGTGGGTGGCGGTGTGGGCGCGGGCGATCGCCAAACGCCGGTCGGTATCGATCTGCGCGACACATCCTTCGTCGAGGGCGATCGCACCCTCCACCAGGTGACCGCGATGTACGGGCATGCCCTTAATGGGGGCTTGCACGTCGTCCACTTCGATGATGCCACCACCAGCGGTGCGGATGGTGCCGTGGTCCGGCAGCTGCCCACCCATTTGCGCATAGAACGGGGTGCGCGCCAAGATAACTTCAACATCGGCGGGCGCTTGCACAGTGGCGGCAGACTGCCCATTATGGAGGATGCCGGTGATGTTGGTGGCCACGGTGGAGTCGGTGTAGCCCACGAACTGGGGCTGTTCACCCATGTGGTGCAAGATGTCATGGTAGACGCGCGAATCCACGTGTCCGGACTTCTTCTTCAAAGCGTCGGCGCGGGCACGTTGCTTCTGTTCGTTCATCAGTTCACGGAAGCGGGCTTCGTCCACGCCCACACCCTGTTCGCGTGCCATTTCCAAAGTCAAGTCAATGGGGAAGCCGTAAGTGTCGTGCAGGGCGAAGGCTTCTTCACCGGACAGTTGGGCGCCTTCCCCGGCGGACTTGGCTTTAGCTACGGCGGTGTCCAAGATGGTGGTGCCACCGGAGAGGGTACGGCGGAAGGCTTCTTCCTCGTGGTAGGCCACATCGGAGATCCGGCTCCAGTTGGTTTCCAAATCCGGGTAGGAAGCCTTCATGGCGTCGCGCGATACCGGCAGCAAATCCGGCAAGGTCGCGGTGTCCACGCCCAGCAGGCGCATGGAACGCACGGCGCGGCGAAGCAAGCGGCGCAGCACGTAGCCACGCCCATCGTTGCCGGGCACCACACCGTCGTTGATTAGCATCATGGCGGAGCGCACGTGGTCAGCGACAATGCGCATACGCACGTCATCTTCCGGGTCGCCACCCAGGTAGCTGCGCTCAGACAGTTGTTCCACGGCGGTGATTACCGGGCGCACCTCGTCGATTTCGTACATATTATTCTTGCCCTGCAGTACGAAAGCGAGGCGTTCCAGTCCGGCTCCAGTATCGATGGCCTTTTCGTCTAGCTCACCTAGCAGCGGGTAGTCTTTACCGCGCCCTTCACCGCGAAGGTACTGGTCGAACACCAGGTTCCACACTTCCAGGTAGCGGTCGCCTCCCGGATCAACGGTGCCGCCCTCGGCCTCGGGGCCAAACTGGGGCCCGCGGTCGTAGTGCCATTCCGCGCACGGGCCGGCGGGACCGGGCTGACCGGTGTCCCAGAAGTTCTCTTCACGCTTCAGTTTGACGATGTGGCGCGGATCGAGACCAATGCCGCGGGTGAGGGCGTCGTAGGCTTGCGCATCTTCTTCCCAAATGGTCACCCACATGCGGTCCCCGTCCAAACCGTAGTGACCGTCCTCGACCCGTCCGGTGAGCAGCTCCCAGGCGTAGTTGATGGCGCCTTCTTTGAAGTAATCTCCGAAAGAGAAGTTCCCGTTCATCTGGAAGAAGGTGCCGTGGCGGGTGGTGCGGCCAACGTTGTCAATGTCGTTGGTACGCAAGCACTTTTGGACCGAGGCCACCCGCGGCCACGGGGCTTTCTCCGCGCCGATGATGTAGGGAATGAAGGGAACCATGCCGGCGATGGTGAACAGGATCGAAGGGTCGGGTGAGACTAGCGGGACCGACGGGCGGATCACGTGCTCGTTACGAGCGAAGTAGTCTTTCCAACGTTGAGCGATCTCAGCAGTGCGCATTGGGGTGCCTTTACCGAAAGAAGATGGAAACTCAGATGCTCCACTAGTTTAGCGGGCAAGGGGTGGTGATACAGGGCAGGCACCTCGCTCCCGAGGGAAACAAGGTGCCTGCGCCCATGAAAACATCAGCGTGAGTAGTATTCAACCACTAGCTGGTCATCACAAATGACCGGAACTTCAGCGCGCTCAGGGCGACGCAGCAAGGTGAAGCGCAGGCGCTCCAGGTCAACTTCCAGGTAGCCCGGGACCGGGGGCAGCACATCGCGGTGCACACCCGCGGCAGCTACCTCGAAGGGAACCGCGGTCTGGGACTTGGGCTTAACCTGCACGGTCTGGCCCGGCTTCACGCGGAAGGAAGGGCGGTCCACGATCTTGCCGTCCACCAGGATGTGGCGGTGTACCACGATCTGGCGGGCCTGGGCGATGGTGCGGGCGAAGCCGGCACGCAGCACCAGGGCGTCGAGGCGCATTTCCAGCAGTTCGATCAGGTTGGAGCCAGTCTTACCTTCGGCGCGCAGAGCTTCCACGAAAGCGCGGTGCATCTGGGCTTCACGGATACCGTACTGGGCGCGCAGACGCTGCTTTTCCTTCAGACGTACAGCGTAGTCGGATTCTTGGCGGCGACGAGCGCGGCCGTGCTCACCCGGACCGTAGGGGCGACGCTCGAAGTAGCGAGCAGCCTTGGGGGTAAGCGGAATGCCGAGGGCGCGGGAGAGGCGTACCTGGCGACGAGCGCGATTAGGCATCGAAAATAACCTTCCTGTTTCGTTTCATGAATCATGCACCTAACTTTTAGGTGCATGGGGTCACCACTGTGGGAAGTCCCCACTTGGGATAAGACCCCAGGGTGTTGCTGGCCGAAGCTGAACAACTTTAGCAGTTTAGCGTATCTTTAAGGCCGCGCGCACCTTTGCTAGGCGAGACGTGATCACTGCCTCAAAACCACGTTCGGTGGGCTCATAGTAGCGCGCTTCTTCCAGTCCTTTAGGCAGGTACTGCTGGGCGGCGATGGCGTGCGGCTCGTCGTGAGCATAGCGATAGCCCACGCCGTGCCCCAACCGCTTAGCCCCCTGGTAGTGACCATCGCGCAAATGCAGTGGCACCGGCCCTGCTTTCCCGGCGCGCACGTCGGCGATAGCGCGATCTATCGCCAGGTAACTGGCGTTGGATTTGGGGGCAGTGGCAATGGCGATCACTGCTTGCGCCAGGATAATACGCGCCTCCGGCATTCCCACGAAGGCCACCGCTTGGGCGGCGTCGGTGGCGATGGACAAGGCTTGCGGGTCGGCCATCCCCACGTCCTCGCTGGCGCAGATGACGATCCGCCGGGCAATGAAGCGCGGGTCTTCCCCTGCTTCCACCATGCGCGCCAGGTAGTGAATCGCAGCGTCCACGTCGGACCCGCGCATGGATTTAATGAACGCGGAAACTACGTCGTAGTGTTCATCGTCGCCATATCTTACGAGGGCGGTGTCTGCGGCTTGGCGCACATGTTCGACGCTAATTTCCCGCTCCCCCACGTCCTCGGCAGCACCGGCAGAGGCTTCCAATAAGGTCAAGGACCGGCGCGCGTCGCGCCCACATAGTCTCAGCAGCGCTTCGCGCGCCTCCTCAGCCAGGGTGAAGCGACCCGCGAAACCACGCTCATCTGCCAGTGCCCGGTCCAGCACCGCGTTGAGAGCGTCCTCGTCGAAGGGATTCAAGGTCAGTAGCAGCGAGCGCGACAACAGCGGCGCAATAACGCAAAAGGAAGGGTTCTCGGTGGTGGCGGCCACCAATGTTACCCAACGGTTTTCGACCGCCGGCAGCAATGCGTCCTGCTGGGATTTGGAGAAGCGGTGCACTTCGTCAACGAACAGCACCGTCTCTTCCCCGGTGGCCAGCAGGTGGCGTTTGGCTTCGTTTATCACTTGCCGCAGCGCAGCCACGCCGGATTCCACCGCGCTGACCTGCGCGAAACGCCGTCCACTTTGGTGGGCGATCAGTAACGCCAAAGTGGTTTTCCCCACTCCCGGCGGTCCCCACAGCACCACGGAGGAAACTCCGGCGCTGCCGCCAGCGCCTTCCAGTAGGCGCCGCAGTGGGGATCCGGCTTCCAGCAGGTGGTCTTGCCCGAGGACTTCGTCCACGCTGCGCGGTCGCAGACGCACCGCCAAGGGAGCGTTGGCGGCTGGTTCCACCAAACCGCCCTCGCCCAGTTGAGTGGCTTCGAACAGGTCCAAAACTGCCTCGTATCTGCTTAAACTCGCCAGTGCTACAAATTGGTCAGTGGTGTGTGAATGTGCGCCGCCCTGATTAATCGAGGGCGTTCGCCAGGTGCGCGATCTGGCCGCGCGTGTACCAGCCATCTTCCACCATGGTGCGCACGGTCTGCACCAGTTGCGCCCGCTCTGCCACTTTGATGCGCTCAAGCAAGCTGGCTTCATCATCGCCGGGTTTCACCGGGACCGCACACTGGGTGAGGATGGCTCCGGTGTCCATGCCGGCGTCAACGAGGAATACCGTGGCACCGGCAAGTTTCACCCCTGCCGCGAGGGCTTGGGCGGGACCGTCGATACCGGCGAAAGATGGCAGTAGCGAATTGTGGGTGTTGATGATGCGCCCGGGGAATGCTTCCAGCACGCGGGGCCCCAGGATTTTCAAGAACCCGGCAGAGACTACCAGATCAGCTTTCGCCTGCTCCAAGACCTGCGCCAGGTGCTGGTCCCACTGGTCGCGGTCAGCGAAGTCTTTCACGGCCACCACGTGGGTGGGGATCTGGCGGTTGGCGGCCCAGGTTAGGCCGGCCGCCCCGGGGCGGTCCGACACCACCACAGTCACTTGCGCCAAGTCGGCGTCAAGTGCTTCCACCAGGGCTTCCATATTGGACCCCTGGCCGGAAATTAGGATCGCCAGTTTCGCCGGTTTCGGCAGCGTCCACCGGCGGTAGCCGGTGAAGTCGGGGGCGGCGTCAGTCGAACAGTTCGACACTGCCAGCTCCTTGCCGTACTACCTCCGGGCTGCCGCTGGTGAAATCGATGACAGTGGTGACGCCCTCGTTCCCCACTGGGCCATCCACTACTAGGTCAACTTCGCGTCCCACTTTTTCGTCTACTTCCAGCGGATCCCACAGGGCTTCTTCCTCGCCGGGCAGGATCAGCGTGGAGCACAGCACGGGCTCGCCAAGTTCTTCCACCACGGCTTGAGTGATGTTGTGGTCGGGCAGGCGCACCCCCACGGTGTGCTTCTTCTTGTTCAGCGTCATGCGGGGGATTTCCTTGGTGCCGGGCAAGATAAAGGTGTAGGGCCCGGGGGTGAGGGCTTTAATGGTGCGGAAAGCCTTGTTGTCCACCATTACTAGGGCGCCAAGTTGGGAGAAGGAGTGGCACAGCAGTGAGAAGTTGTGTTTCTCGTCGAGCTGGCGAATGTGCCTAATGCGGTCCATTCCTTCCTTGTTTCCAAGCTGGGTGCAGATGGCATAACCGGAGTCGGTGGGCAGTGCCACCACACCCCCGGATTTGAGGACTTCGCACACCTGCTTGACCAGGCGGGGCTGCGGATTTACCGGATGAATTTCAATAACACTCATGTGTCCATCCTAACAACCGCACCCCGGGGCCGGGTGGCGAGCCCGCTATCGGTGGTGATGTAGGCAAGAGGTCAGAACCGCACCCCGGGGCCGGGTGGCGAGCCCAAAGACAGTGTGCGGGCAGGATGGCGCTTACCAACCTCACCGCCCTCGCGCCGACTGTGCTGCGCGCGCACAGAAGCTAAAGCATTGCTAAATTCATTCCCATGGACATTATTCCAGCGATTGGCCTGTCCTCCGCTTCAGGCCTGAACGCCTATATTCCCATGCTGATTCTGGGGCTGATGGACCGCTACACCTCACTGGTTAATCTGCCAGCCGGGTGGGGTTGGATTTCCAACGGCTGGGTACTCATCGGCGTGACAGTGCTACTGGTAGTGGAAGTCTTCGTCGACAAAATCCCGGTGGTGGACACCATTAACGACACCATCCAGTCATTGGTACGCCCAGCTTCAGGCGGCGTGGTGTTTTCTTCCGCACTGACCTCGGATATGACTTTCGATCCGAATTCCGCCGGATTTTCCTGGGGGCCGTTCATCGCGGGGGCGGTGATCGCACTGGCATTCCACCTGGCGAAGATGTTCACCCGCCCGGTGGCCAACACCTCCACCGCGGGTCTGGCTGCTCCGGTGATGTCCGCCACCGAGGACGTGACGGCTTTCTTCCTTTCGCTCCTGGCAGTGGTCCTGCCGGTGCTAGCCCTGATTGGGGTGCTGATAATCGCCGGCGGGTTAGGATTCCTGCTGTGGCGGGTTTATAGCCGCCGACAACGCTACGCCAGGTAGCACTAACTTACTGCGCGACACTAGCCTAAGAAGTTTCTTGCCCCCCAAGGGAAAATCCTTGGGGGGCAAGACATTTATAGAACCGCAGTGACGGGCAGCGTGCCGGGCGGTGTCAACCAGCCGGGCTAGCTAGCCGGACCGACTTCCAAGCCAGGTGGCGCACTTCCAAGCCAGCCCAGTCACCGCTGCGACCCGCTTATTCGACGTCGGCATCGTCCTCGTCCTCGGGCTCGGCATCCACCCCGGCTTCCGCGCGCTGCTCGGCAGTAATCGGCGCGGGAGCCTGAGTGAGCGGATCGAAACCGCCACCGGACTTGGGGAAGGCGATCACGTCGCGGATCGAATCCGACCCGGTCAGCAACATCACCATGCGGTCCCAGCCGAACGCGATACCACCGTGCGGGGGCGCACCGAACTTGAAGGCATCCAGCAGGAACCCGAACTTCTCCTGCGCTTCCTCGGCGCCAATCCCCATCACCTTGAAAACCCGCTCTTGCACGTCGCGGCGGTGAATACGGATGGAGCCACCACCGATCTCGTTACCGTTGCAAACAATGTCGTAAGCGTAGGCCAGGGCGTTACCCGGGTCTTCTTCGAAACGATCGATCCACTCGGGGTTGGGTGAAGTGAAAGCGTGGTGCACCGCGGTCCAAGCCGAGTGCCCCAAGTCCACGTCATCGTCCTGGCCGGAAGGCTTGAACAGCGGGGCGTCAACCACCCACACGAAGGACCACTCGTCCTCGTTAATCAAGCCCACCCGGCGGCCCACCTCCAGGCGGGTGGCGCCCAGCAGGGCGCGTGCTTCGTCGGCGCTGCCGGCACCGAAGAAGATGCAGTCGCCCGGTTTCGCGCCGGTGGCTTCGCACAGGCCGGCGCGTTCGTCCTCGGAAATATTCTTCGCCACCGGACCACCCAGGGTGCCGTCCTCAGCTACCGTCACGTAGGCCAGGCCCTTGGCACCGCGCGAGCGCGCCCATTCTTGCCACTTATCGAAGGTGCGGCGCGGCTGCGAACCACCGCCGGGCATCACCACCGCACCCACGTAGGGGTTTTGGAACACGCGGAACGGAGTGTTCGCGAAGTACTCGGTGAGGTCGGTGATTTCCAGACCGAAACGCAAGTCCGGCTTATCGGTGCCGTACTTTTCCATGGCTTCTTTGTAGGTCATGCGCGGCAGCGGCAACTGCAGTTCGTAACCGATGGTGGCCCAGGCGGCGGCCAAGACCTTTTCTGCCACTGCGATCACGTCATCTTGTTCCACGAACGACATCTCAATGTCGAGCTGGGTAAACTCCGGCTGGCGATCCGCGCGGAAGTCCTCATCGCGGTAGCAACGCGCAATCTGGTAGTAACGCTCCATACCGGCCACCATCAGCAACTGCTTGAACAGCTGCGGGGACTGCGGCAGCGCGTACCACGAACCGGGCGACAGGCGCGCCGGCACCAGGAAGTCGCGGGCACCTTCCGGGGTGGAGCGGGTTAGCGTGGGGGTTTCAATCTCCACGAAACCTTCTTCGTCGAGGACGCGGCGGGCCGCTTGCGAAATCTTCGAACGCAGGCGAATCGCATGCTGGGCGGCCGGGCGACGCAAATCCAGGTAGCGGTACTTCAGGCGGGTTTCTTCACCAACCTTGTTACCGTCCTCGCTGTGAGCGGAAACCTGGAACGGTAGGGGCGCACAGGTATTTAGGATCTCCACCTGGTCGCCGAGAATTTCAATTTCCCCGGTGGGGATATTCGGATTCTCGTTGCCTTCCGGACGGCGAGCCACTTCCCCGGTGACGCGCAATACGAACTCTGAGCGCAATAGGTGGGCTACGTCCTCGTCCCGGACCACCACTTGGGCCACTCCGGAGGCGTCGCGCAGGTCAACGAAGACTACCCCACCGTGGTCTCGACGGCGGTCCACCCAACCGGCGATGGTGACGGTAGTGCCGATGGCGTCGGCGTTTAAGGTTCCAACTTCACATGTACGCAGCATTAAGCGTTCCTTCCACATAGTTGCGACACCGCTGAACAGGCGGGCGCATGCTCTTTATCCTAAGACCTCAGCGGCCCGCGCCCGTAATTCGCCCTGTGCCGAAGCTGGCTGGAAAATATAAATGATTTAAGATGGCCCCATGGCCGACTCCCCTACCCAAACCGCTGTGGCAGATAAACCCACCGGCGAAGCTGCGATCGCCGAACGCGAACTCCTCATCGGGGCAGTCATCCTCATCACCACCGGTGCCTTCGAAGCCATGGCCGTGATCAACGCCATGCCCACGGTGGTCAAACACTTCGGTCCGGACCAGTGGTTTGCCCTGGTTTCCGGCATCGCCATCGCCATGCAGATTGTCTCCACCGTGATCGCCGGTTGGCTGGCTGACCACCGCGGGGTCAAACTGTGCCTCTACCTAGGGTTAGGTTTCTTCTGCGTAGGGGCCTTGGGTGCTGGCTTGGCCCCCACTTTGCTGGTGTTCGCTACCGCCCGCGCCTTGCAGGGCATCGGTGGGGGTCTGGTTATGGTGCCCCTGTATGTCTTAATCGGTGCATTGGTGGCCCCCTCGCGGCGGCCGAAATTCTTCGCTGCCTTTTCCTACGCCTGGGTGGTTCCCTCCATGGTGGGGCCGGCAGTATCAGGCTGGATCATCACCCACTTTTCTTGGCGCCCAGTTTTCATTGTGGCGGTGCCACTGGCGGTGCTTTCCCTGCCGTTACTGGCACGCTCAGTTAACCGCGCACCCGCTCCCGCACCGAACTGGGATGACCTACCTTGGCGCGGGCTGTTGGCGGCCGTCGGCTGTGCCGGAGCGATTACCGCCTGGCAGGTATCGGGCGGTTTAACCAGTAACTGGCGGTGGCTGCTAGTGGTCGCAGCTGCCCTGGTACTTGGATACTCCCTCCATCACCTCCTCCCCGCTGGGGCGCTCACTGCCAACTGGGGAATCCCCGCCATCATCGCCACCCGCCTGTTGATTATGGCCGCCATGATCGGCTCGGAAGCTTTCTTACCGCTGGTGCTCGAACGCCTCCACCATTGGCGTCCGCTGCAAACCGGCGTGGCGATCGCCCTCGCGACTTTGACGTGGACCGCCGGATCGTGGTTGCAAGCGCGCATCACCAAACCGCAGCAACGCCGCCGTATCCCCCTGATCGGAACCACCTTAGTGGTGGCCGGATCGGTGGTTGCCACTACCCTGCCGTGGACCACCATCCCACCATTCGTAGGTCTATTCGGCTGGTCCATTGTGGGTCTGGGGATGGGCTTGGCGGTGGCCACCACTTCGGACTTAGCGCTTGCCATTGCGCCGCAATCGGAGCACGGGCAAGTATCATCCTCCCTGCAAGTGGCCGATGCGGTGGGGCCGGCACTGAGCATGGGGTTAGCTTCCCTGGCGCTTAGCGTCACTTTAGGGTTAGACCGGCCCGCCCGGGTGGGTCCTTGGTTCGACGCGGTAGCGTTCCTGCCTGCCTCAGTGATCGGGGTGGTTACCGCTATACTCGGTTGGCTGGCGGCCCGGCGCATTTACCAAGGACAGGAAACTACCCGCGCCAGCGACGTCCTCGCCGATTAAACCCGCCGTCTGCTTCCCTATCCGGGGGTCTTTTACGAGGGCGTGCGGCCTGGCCTGTGTGGGACTTCACCGCCAGAGAAAGCGGGAAAATAAGGGGCCAACGTGTAGGCTGGAACGCGCAAGCTTTAGCTTTATTGGGCGCCCGCTGCGCCCTTCACCGGGTGCTACAGTGACCCGCATCCCGCCCGCTGGCTTGACCACTCTTCTACGAATCCAGGTGTTATGACCGAGCCCACTTTTAACGACCTCAATCTACCCGCATCATTGCTGCAGGCAGTGACGCAAATGGGGTACGAGACCCCCACTCCCATTCAGGCTCAGGCCATCCCACCGCTATTGGACGGGCACGACGTGGTGGGAATCGCGCAGACCGGCACCGGTAAGACCGCTGCTTTCGCACTGCCGCTAATCACCCACGTGGAGGCGGACGAAAAACGCGTCCAAGCCCTAGTGTTGGCCCCCACGCGCGAACTCGCACTGCAAAGTTCCAAAGCTATCGCTTCTTATGCGGATGCGATCCACGCCCTAAACGTTGTCACCGTCTACGGTGGTTCCTCCTACGTTCCACAGATCAAAGCCCTCGAAGCTGGCGCTCAAGTGGTGGTGGGAACGCCCGGTCGCATTATCGATCTGATTGAAAAAGGCAAGCTCGATTGCGCTGGGGTGCGCATGTTCGTCCTCGATGAAGCAGATGAGATGCTGCGCATGGGATTTGCCGAGGACGTGGACACCATTGCCGCGCACGTGCCGGCACCGGGGGAACGTATCACCGCGCTCTTCTCCGCCACTATGCCGGCGGCGATTGAAGCGGTGGCACAAAAACACCTGGTCGACCCGGTGCACATCAGCGTCGCACCGCAAGCCTCAGTAGCCACCACTTTGCATGAGACTTACGCGGTGGTGCCGTTCAAATTCAAACTCGATGCCCTGGCGCGAGTACTGGCCGCGCGGGAGGAAGACGCTGCCATCGTCTTCGTACGTACCCGTTTGGACGCTGAGGAAGTCGCTGCTGACATGACGCGCCGCGGCATTAAAGCAGCGGCGATCTCTGGGGACGTGTCCCAAGATGAACGCGAACGCATTGTGGCGCGTTTGCGCTCGGGGTCCGTGGACGTACTCATCGCTACCGATGTGGCGGCCCGTGGCCTGGACGTTGACCGTATCGGCCTGGTCATCAACTTCGATGTGCCGCGCGAAGCCGAAGCTTACGTCCACCGGGTGGGGCGCACCGGGCGCGCCGGCCGCGAAGGCCGCGCCCTGACGTTCTTCACACCCCGTGAAGAACCGCGCTTGCGAGTGATTGAAGCCCTTACCGGTAATCAGATGGAAGAAGTAACCATCCCCACGGTGGCTCAGATCCGCACCCTGCAGGCGCGGCGTACTCTCACCCGGGTCAGTAGCCGGCCCCGCGACTTTGATGAGGAACAAACCCAAGCTTTCTTGGAGTTAATCGACCAACTGCTCGACACCGGCGAGATGACGTTGGAAGAACTCACCGTCGGACTCCTAGCTGACCTTACTTCGGGGGTGGTTGACACCCCGCGTCGCCGCAGCGTCGGCAAAGTCCGCCGGGAGGAAGAAGTCGACGCCGAAGGTAATTTTGTTAGCGCCGTTTTCGAAGTGGGTCGCGGGGCTAAAAAGGCTCGCCCGCGTGGCGGACCGCGCCCCACGTCCTCGGGATTCCCCGTGCGCTACCGGGTCGAGGTCGGTCGCCGCGATGGCGTCAAACCCGCCGCCATTGTTGGTGCCATTACCGGCGAGGGCGGGGTGGCTGGTGACGACCTGGGCCGCATCGATATTTTCCCCTCGTTCTCTTTGGTAGAAATGGCCGGCGAGCTGTCAGAAAAAGCTGCGCAGAAGATTTCGCGCGCCACCGTGGCGGGCCGGAAACTGCGCATCCGCGAGGACACTGGGCCGCGCCAGCGCGGCGAGTCCGGGGAGGGAAGCGGCCAGCACTGGGCTCCTCGCTCGGCCGGCCGGGCAGGGAAAACGGCGGAACCTAAGCGAGGCCACGGCAAGCGCGTGGCGGGTTTCAAAGGTCGCGACAGTTACCCCGATAAGCACGGCGGCAAGCGTTCCTTCCGCAATCGCCGCCCCTAAAGCCCACTTACTTGCGTGCTAGCAGGGTCTTGAGCACTCCCGCCACTCGACTTTGCCGCTGCAATTCCGCTTCCAGTGGCTCCCACACCTGCTGGCGCACAACTTCCCCCACGCTGGCGGTGAGCGCCTGTTGGGCTTGCCGTTTGCGCCGGCGCGCCAAGGCGTTGATCACAAACGAAGATAGCAGCGCCACTAACGCGGTGGCCGCTACCCCGCCTATCGCAATCAGGGTCGGTACCGGCAGGCCCTCCCAGTATGGCGGCTCCCATGGCAGCAGCAGGAAGTTGCGTGCTACCACGATCGCCCCCAACCATACCGCTCCGGCAGCTGCCAGGATCCACATGATCCACTGCAATCCGTTCAGCAGTCGCCAGCTGGCCGGAGCCTGGTTGCTGATGCGCAAATCGGTGGAAGCGACGGCATAGTTCAAGTCTTTACTGATACCAGCGAAACGCTGCGAAAGTTCTTTTTGGATCCGCTGCCGCCACACCGGCGGACGTCCCTGCCCCAAATCCTGCGCCAGCTCACGCGCCTGCACGTGCAGCAGTTCCTCACTGGCGATCGGAGCAGGCATCGAGTGCACCTGATCAGAGCCGTCTCCTTGTAAATGCAAACGTTTCAAGGGGTCGGCACGCAAAGACCGCGCGGCCCGCAGTGGCATCCATCCGCAGTGGCGCATCCCGCGGTGAACATAAGCGCGCTGCACAGCGTTCGCGATGGTTTCCACCCCCGCTGCCTTCGCCGCCGCATTTTGCAACCATCCCAAGTGTTGGCTCTCCACTGTGCGCCCCACCTTAGCAGCGTCAAACTCACCGATCTGCTGGCTGATGCGCACCAGGGCGGCGTCGACATCGGCATGTAGCCTCGCCGCGCGTTTTTGCTGGTGCTGGGCTACCTTAGCGATCGCTGCCCGTAGTTTCTCTAGCCCCTCCCCTGTCACCGAGGACGTGGCGATCACTTGCGGATTCGCGATCCCATCTGCCTCCACCAACCGGGCTAAGTCAGCGCGGATACGCTCTGCGTCCGCCGGCACCAGTCGATCCACCTGCGTGAGCGTCACCAGCGTCACTTGCGAGTGGTGCGCGAGCGGGCGAATAAACTCATGATGCAAAACCTGATCCGCATATTTTTGTGGATCCGCCACCCACACCAACACGTCCACCCGCTGCGCTAACCGGTCCACGATCTGCCGGTTGCGTCGGTCCACTGAGTCAATGTCGGGCAGGTCGATGATGGCCACGTTAGCCGGTAAACCCGCTCCTTCTGGAACCATCACTCGGTGCGGTATCTCCAGCCAATCCAACAGCGTGGAAGAGTCTTGCCCCGGTGGGCAAGCTGCCAGGGCTTCGGTGGTAGTAGGTCGGCGCACACCTACCCGCGCCACGTCGGCCCCAACTAGGGCATTCATTAGGCTGGATTTTCCCGACCCCGTAGCCCCTACTAAGGCCACCACGGAGATCTCCGGGTTGAGCGCCAGCCGTTCACGGGCCTGCGTGACCGTGGCATCTATCCGGTTGGCTTCCTCGGCAGGTAGATCCCGATCCAGAATTTGTCGCAGGTGGGCTAGCTGTTCCACTCGCTCATTGATGTTGCTGGAATCATGAGCGCGCCTCATTTCCACTCCTTCGGCTCATCTGCGCTGGCTGCGTCAACCGTCTTGTTAATACCTATCAATCCAGGGATGCGACCATCGGGCAGTATTTTTCGCCGCCCGTTGCGGTCCTCGTCGCTGGCGGGCCGCTCAACTTCGATCGCCGTGGGGGTCACATCCAATACCGGGAGGTCCCCGTCCTCGTCATTTTCGAGGACGGTCGCGAAGTCAGATTCCGCACACTGACCTCCCAAATTGTGGCTGAGCGACGCCGCAGCGGATAACTCAGAAGCGGGCGATGCCGTCATCCACGGCGCGTCGGGGGTGGTGCCGTGCCACTGACGATCAACGATCGTAGCGGCCTCCATCAGTGTTTCCGCCGCTGGTTCTGCGGGTAGCGCTTGGCGCAGTGGCGCTAATTGCGCAGCGATTAGATCTTGGCAGCGCAACTCCAGAAGCTGTACTGCTTTGCGAGTCATGGCGGCGACTTCTTGACTGCCAAATACTGATTCCAACAGTTTTTGCGCAACTACGGAGGTGGCACCCGCCACTCCCACTTCGGCACCGGTCAGGCCTCCAGTGGAAGCGAAAATCACCACCATTAGGGCAACCCCGAGCAGGTTAACTCCGATTGCCATCATGCGGGCCACGTTTTTACGCGCCCCACCTTGTTCCCGCACCATTTCCAACAGGTCGTGCTGCCACTGCCGGGTAGCTTCCGCAGCTCGCTGCTGCACCGCCTGGGTGGTGGGTTCAGGTACGTTGGCTTCCAGCTTCGCCAGCGCCTGGTCACGTCGCCAAGATTGCCGCACTTCCTCATCCGCGCGGATGAGAGCGGTAGTAATCAAAGTGGTGAGGTTGTCCCCCAAAGCGGCGTGTACCGGCTCGGCTCGCTTATCGTTGCTAACGCCAAAGAATGACGACAGGCGCGAGCGCATCCAGGAAACCGAAGCATCAATTGTCTTTGTCAGGTCAGCTGCACCCAGTACTTCCTGCCAGCGACTCAGTACCTCGCCACGCAGCAAAGTCCCCTCGGTCGCATTTTGGGCAATGTATTCCTGGGCGCGCTGCCCGGCCGCATCGATTTGTTCATGGCTGCGGCGCAGTAACCGGGCCTGTTCCCAGCTGGCGGCGACCAGCGGTTTGGCGTCGCTGAGCAGGGCAAGGACCGAGCCGTGGACTGCGCGACGCGCGGTGGCACTGCGGGCTGCCGCGGTGTCCGCCAATGACGCCAGCCAGTTGCGCAGCGGCATGAGAGTGCGGGCAGGTAGCATGGCGCTATCCAGCGGCTGCTCATCGATGCAAAGCACCGGCGCGTGAGCCAGTCCCGCGGCCGCTAGCATGCGCGAGAGGTCATCGCGAATCTCCTGGTCGGCGCCCGGTGGAATGCGGTTAAGCACGATGGTGACGGAAATGTCACGTCGGGCTGCTTCCCTAAGGGTTTGCCACGGCACCGCGTCAGCGTAGCGCGCGGCAGTGGTGACGAACACCCACATGTCGGCGGCATCCAACAGTTGACGCGCTAGTTCACGATTATCATCAACCACTGAATCAAGGTCGGGGGCGTCCAACAGGGCGATCCCACTGGGAACGGTGTCTACCTCCCGCAACTCCAATTCCGTGTGCTTGCCGCTGCTCGGGGAACTCGGACCGGCGGTGGGAGCCACCCGTACTCGTGCTAATCCGGGCAGTATCCGGGCCTGTTCGAACCAGTCTTTATCTTCCGCGCGGTGCATGAGGATTGGACGCCGGGTGGTGGGGCGCACCGCGGAAGACGCTGATATCACCTGCCCCAACAGGGTGTTTACGATGGTGGACTTTCCAGCTCCGGTGGAACCACCGACCACGCACAGCAAAGGGGCATCCAGGTTTTCCAAACGCGGCAGGATGTGATCGCGCAGCCGGTCGTAGCTACGTTTGCGGATGGCTCTGGCGGATTCGGCTTGAGGCAACTCCAAAGGCAACGATAAATCAGTTACCACCTGCAGCAGTTGCTTTAGGCTCTCATGCTCAGCACCCATACCGGTTCGTCCCTTCTCACCTGGGACTTGTGCTACCTTGCCATCCCAGTGTTCCTATCTTATCGGTTGGCCACTCTTTAGGCCTTGCATCCGCGTCATAAATCAGGTGGCCGCCCGGACACTGAAAAATGTCCCAGGCGGCCACCGGTAGATAGGTTCAGCTACGCGCACTTACCTGCACTTGCCGGTCGGCTGCGGGCGGTTCCCAGGTGGCGGGATCCACCGCAGTTTGCTCCCCCGTGCGGATATCCTTGACCGCGACCTGGCCGTCCTCGTCTAGGAACATGACGAACGGAATGCCGCGTTTGTCCGCGTATTTGATTTGCTTGCCGAACTTTGATGCCGAGGGCGATACCTCGGTGGGGATACCGCGTTGACGCAGCAGGTGGGCGACGTCATCAGATGCGGCGCGAGTGTCTTCGTTAGCTACCGCCACCAGCACGCAAGTGGGAACTTGGCGCGAGGCCACCAACATTTGTTCGCCCACTACCCGCGACAGGAGGCGCGATACACCAATCGACATCCCCACCCCGGGGTAGAAGCGTTTGCCGTCGCAGGCCAGCGAATCGTACCTACCACCGGAACAAATCGATCCCAGATCTTCATGCCCAGCCACCTTTGATTCGTAGACGGTACCGGTGTAGTAGTCCAATCCGCGGGTGATCGACAGGTCCGCTTCCACCGCTCCGGGGGCGCGTTTTTGGGCGGCAACCAGGACGGCCTGCAGCTGTTCCAGCCCCTCGCTGAGCATATCGTTTTCCACTCCCAGGGCTTCGATCGCGGCGATCACGTCCTCGCCCTTTCCGCGGATGGCTGCCAACTGCAGTAGTTTTTCAGCTTCCGCTTCGCCAATGCCACTTTCCGCCAGTACCGCTTTAACCCCTGCGGGGCCAATTTTGGCGAGCTTATCGATTGCCCGCAGCGCGCCTTCTACGTCGCTCACTCCGATGCCTTCGCAAAAGCCTTGCACGATTTTGCGGTTGTTAACCATGATGGTCACCGGCGGGATCGGCAGCGAAGAAAGCGCTTCATGCATGATTAGCGGCAGTTCCACCTCGTAGTGGAACGGCAGGGTGCCGTCACCGACCACGTCGATGTCGGCTTGAATGAACTCGCGATAGCGGCCCTCTTGCGGGCGCTCTCCGCGCCACACGTGCTGAATCTGGTAGCGCTTGAATGGGAACGCCAACTGTGCGCGGTTTTCCAACACGTAGCGGGCGAACGGTACCGTTAAGTCGAAGTGTAGCCCCAGGGTCTTGTCGGTAACTTCGGCCTGCGGGTCGTGGATGCGTGAGAGCACGTAGACTTCTTTGGAGGTCTCCCCTTTTCGCTGGAGCTCGCCCACTGGCTCCACCGAGCGCGTATGCAAGGGAGCGAAGCCATGGAGTTCGAAGACGCGACGCAGGTGATCCAGGACGTACTGTTCGACTATGCGTCCAGCGGGTAGCCATTCGGGGAATCCGGATAATGAGGTACGTGCAAACATAGTTCCCATTATGACAGAGCCTGGCCCGCCCACTGGTATCGTATCTACCCGACTTCTTGGGCGCGCCGCACGTATGGGTTGGTGCGTTTTTCAATCTCCCAACTGGTAGCGGGCCCGTGCCCAGGTAGCAGCCAGGTAGCCGGATCGAGGGCGTTGGACAGGGTCCGCAGGGTGTGCCGCATTTGGGTTTCGTCTCCTCCCGGCAGGTCGGTGCGGCCCACGGAGCCCGCGAAAATGACGTCACCGGGCCAGGCAATGGGCTGGTTTTGGGCGAGTTCGTGTTTACCGGTGGGCAGACCGGGGACATTCAGTTCAACCGTGGTGCCGGCGTCAATTTGTGATAGTAAGACGGCGCTGCCTTCAGTGTGGCCGGGTGCGGGGATCATGAGAATAGGCACTGCAGTAGCCAGCATTTGGGTTTGGCTGGTCAATTGCCGCAGGTCGCTGGGTGCTTGGAATGGCTCGGGCCCCCACCCTTGGCGGAAGGGTACGTAGGCGAGGGGGTCTTCCAGGCGGTAGCGATCGGGTCCGGGAATCCAGACCGGGGCGGTGAACTGACCGCAGTCCCACACGTGGTCGGGGTGGCCGTGGGTCAATAGCACGTTGGCTACGTCCAACTGGTGGCGCGCTAGATAGTCGTGGATGGGGCCGGCAGTGCCGTAACCGGGGTCGATTACGAGGGCGTCGCTGGCACCTTCGCTGTGCACGACGTAGGCGTTTTCTCCCAATAGGGTGGATGGTATGGCCTGGATTTTCATACCTTCAGTGTAGCGGGGTTGGAACTTGGCGCTATTTTGCGGGTGCCCACCGGGCGAAACCATGTGCGCAACACCACGTATTAGGCATAGGATGGTGGATTGCAGAGGTTTTTAACCTGTGCACCCACAGTCAAGTCGAACGGTCTGGCCTTTGGCCCACCCCGTCCCGTGAGGAATAACGTGAGCGATCCTGTAGAGAACACCCCAGTTTCCGACCCCGCCAACACCCCCACTACCGAATCCACCAACGCCACTACCCCTGAAGCATCGCAGCCTGACACCGTTGCGGCTGAGTCTTCGAGTGACGCCGTGGCCCCGCAGCAAGCGCCCGCTGAAACCGAAGTCACTGACTCCGCGCCAGCAGCTGACGCTTCGCAGGAGGCCACCGAAGCTGACGCCAATGGTCCCGCCGTAGTGGTGCGCGCCCCCTCTTCGTCAGATCCGGCCGATTTCGGTCGCGTCGATGAGCAGGGCCAAGTGTGGGTACGTGAAAACGGTGGGGAACGCTTGGTTGGTTCCTATCCTGATGAGGTGCCCGACAACCCACTGGAGCTCTACACTCGCCGTTTCCTAGATCTAGAGGCTACCGTCAATCTGTTCGAGATGCGTCTGCCTAGCCTGTCTGCGCGCGACATCGACCAGGGGTTGAAAACGCTCGATGAGTCGGTCGCCGAGCCGGCGGTAGTGGGCGACCTGGATGCGCTGCGCGCGCGGGTAGCCCAATTGCATGAGCAAGCCAAGACCCGTATCGCGCAAGCGAAGGAAGAACGCGCCGCGGCAAAAGCCCAAGCCCTGGTTGACCGCACTGCCGTGGTTGAACAAGCTGAGGCTCTCGCCGGCCAGGATCCGGCGCGGACCCAGTGGAAGAATTCTGGACAGCAGCTACGTGATCTGCTGGAGCAATGGAAGCAGTTGCAACGTCAGGGGCCGCGCTTGGATCGAGCCGATGAGGATGCCTTGTGGAAGCGTTTTTCCTCCGCTCGTACCCAGTTTGACCGCCACCGTCGCCAGTTCTACTCCCAACGCGAGGCCCGGCAAAGCCAGGCCAAGGCGGCAAAAGAGAAACTGGTGGAGCAAGCGGAAGCTTTGCAAAACTCCACTGAATGGGGTGCCACCGCTGGTGCCTACCGCGATTTGATGGAGCAGTGGAAGAAAGCGGGGCACGCTGGTCGCCGCGATGACGATCAGCTGTGGGCTCGTTTCCGTGCCGCCCAGCAAGTTTTCTTCGATGCTCGCCGGGCTAATACCCAGGCCGTGGATGCCCAGTTCCGAGAGAACTTGGAAGTGAAGGAAAAGCTCCTAGAAGAAGCCGAAGCGCTGCTACCCATCGAGGACTTGGACGCCACCATTAAGAAGCTGCGTGACATTCAGGATCGGTGGGACGAGGCGGGCCGGGTCCCCCGGCAGGATGTGTCCCGGGTGGAGGGGCGTATGCGGGCAGTTGAGAAGGCGATCCGCGATGCCGAGGATGAACAGTGGCGCCGTTCTGACCCGACCACCAAGGCGCGCGCCGAAGGCATGCTGGGCCAGTTGGAGGACTCTATCGCACAGTTGGAGGCCGAACTGAAGGAAGCACAAGCCAAGGGCGACCAGGACGCTGCGCGCGCTGCTAGCGAGGCGTTGGAAACCAAGCGCCAGTGGTACAAGCAGATTCAAGGTGCGGTCCACTAAGCGCGCCGCACTAGATCCACTGGATTAGCTAACCGGTGGCAATAGTTTCGGGGCCGTCCTGCGGGGCGGCCCCGAAGTGCTTTCGGCAAACTGTGGGCGGCGACTTCGCAGGCCCAGCCCGCCATCCATTGAGCAGCTCTCAGCTAGATGAGTGCGCGGCTAAGAGCAGGGCCCACTACTCGCGCAGTTCTCACCAGCCCGCTGCCCGGGCGCTTCTTATTTGCCTTGCCGGTGTGGCCGGTTACCCTGCACCCGGTGTACTTCAAAGACCGAGTCCACTCGGCTGAGCGCGGCGATAATGGCGTTCAGCATGCTAGTTTCTGCCATCTCTATGGTGAAGCGTACGGTGGCGATGCGGTCGGCGCTGGTGGACATATTGCCAGAGAGAATATTCACCCGATACTCGGATAGGATCGCCGACAAATCTCCCAGCAAGCCGGAACGGTCCAGCGCCTTAATTTCCACCTGTACCAGGTAGTTTGCGGGAGCTGAGGTGTCCCACTGGACCGGGATGAAACGTTCGGGGTGGGAGTTTTGTAGTGCTATAGCGTTGGCGCATTCAGGCGAATGCACGCTGACGCCTTGGCCGCGGGTGACGAAGCCGACGATGGGATCGGAGGGAACGGGCGTGCAGCACTTGGCGAGTTTCACCCACACGTCGTTACTGGACATGCCCTCGACTACCACCCCACCCGAGGGCGAGGTGTCCGCTGGTTGCCGCCTGGCACCGGGGGTTACAGCCTCAGAGAGGGTCTCTTCGGTTCCCGAATCACCGCCCAGGGTGTCGAGCAGCTTATTAACCACATTTGCCGCAGATACCTGATTCTCCCCCACCGCTGCGTAAAGCGCAGAGATGGAGTTGTATCCCATGGTGGTGGCCACGGAAGTCACGGTTTCGTGATTCATCAGCCGCTGGAGAGGCAAGTTCTGTTTACGCATGGCACGGGCGATATTTTCCTTGCCCGCTTCAATGGCTTCTTCCCGCCGTTCCTTGCTGAACCAGGATTTAATCTTGGATCGGGCACGCGAGGACGCCACGAACTTCAGCCAGTCGCGGCTGGGTCCAGCTTTGGTGGACTTGGAAGTGAATACCTCAACAATGTCGCCACTTTCCAAGGTCGAATCCAACGACACCAACTTGCCGTTAACCCGTGCCCCTACGGTACGGTGCCCGACCTCGGTGTGAACTGCGTAGGCAAAGTCGACCGGCGTGGCTGCGGCGGGCAGTACCTGGACTTCTCCCTTGGGGGTAAATACGTACACCTCATCGCCGGCGATCTCATAGCGCAGCGAATCAAGGAACTCTTCCGGATCACCGGTTTCGCGTTCCATTTGGATCAGACCGCGCAGCCAGTGCATCTGCTCTTGCGGGTTCATCCGATCCCCATCAGCGCTGGTGGCATTGGGGTTTTGCTTGTAGCGCCAGTGTGCGGCGACCCCGTACTCGGCACGCTCGTGCATTTCGAAGGTTCGCACTTGGATTTCTACTGGCCGCCCTTGGGGGCCCATCACGGTGGTGTGCAATGACTGGTAGAGGTTGAATTTGGGGGTGGCGATGTAGTCTTTGAAGCGTCCGGGCAGCGGTGACCAGCGTGAGTGGATGGCCCCGATCACCCCGTAGCAGTCGCGCACGGTTTCAACCAGTACCCGAACGCCCACCAGGTCGTAAATGTCGTCGAAAGCTTTGCCGCGGACAATCATTTTTTGGTAGATGGAGTAATGGTTCTTCGGCCGGCCCGATACTTTGCCGCGTACTCCCGAGCTGCGTAAGTCTTCTTCGATGGTGAGCACTACGTGGCGTAGGTAGTCTTCGCGCTGCGGGGCGCGTTCGGTTACCAGGCGGTCGATTTCTGCGTAAATCTCCGGGTAGAGGGTGATGAAGGAACGCTCCTCCAGCTCCCATTTAATGGTGTTCATGCCTAGCCGATGTGCCAGGGGCGCGTAGATTTCCAGGGTTTCACGGGCCTTGCGTTTGGCTGACTCGCGCGGCACGTATTGCCAGGTGCGGGCGTTGTGGAGGCGGTCACCGAGTTTTATCAGCAGCGTGCGGATGTCTTTGGACATCGCCACGATCATTTTGCGCAGTGTCTCTGATTGGGCGCTGGAGCCGTACTTGACTTTGTCTAGCTTGGTGACGCCGTCTACGAGCAGTGCGATTTGCGGCCCGTAATCAGCGGTTAGTTGTTCCACGGTGTAATCAGTGTCTTCCACCGTGTCGTGCAGTAAAGCCGCCACCAGGGTCGGGGGTGTCATACCGATCTCTGCCAAGATGGTGGCAACTGCTACCGGGTGGGTGATATACGGTTCACCGGACTTGCGAAACTGTCCCTCGTGGTAGTGGCGGGCGGTTTCGTAGGCGCGTTCAATGACATCCACATCGGCTTTCGGGTGGTGGGCTCTTACCGCGCGGATTAATGGTTCAATTTCGGGCGCCGTGGCGCGCCGGCGCGAACCGAACCACATTAAGCCGGAGCGCACACGTGAGCCCGATACCGGGTGTGGCGCCTCAGCGTCGTTTTGTTGGGATGTCATTTCCCCATGGTATAACGCCCCGGCCAAAGACGGGGCATCCTCTCACATATAGCAGTGTTGGATGTGTCTGCGCGGGGGCCGGGGCGTTAGAAAATGGGTTTAGAAGGCGACTGCGGATTCCACCTTAATTCCGGGAAGTTTGTCGCGCCCGTGCAGTTCGCTCAGTTCCAGCAACACGGCCACTGCGGCTACTTCGGCATCGCACCGGTGAATCAGTTCCACCGCGGCGGCGGCAGTACCGCCAGTGGCGAGTACGTCGTCAATGATCAGCACACGCGACCCCGGTTTAACTGAGTCGGGTCGCAGCTCCATGCGTGCCTGTCCGTATTCGAGTGCGTAGTCAACCCCGATGAGTGGGCCGGGTAGTTTGCCGGCCTTGCGCACCGTAATCATCCCTACTCCGAGTGCGGTTGCCAGCGGGGCGGCAAGAATGAAGCCGCGTGACTCGAGGCCGGCGATGGCGTCAATCTGACCCCGGTAGTGTTCGGCGAGTTTGTCGATCAGTTCGCGGAAGGCTTCGCCGTCTGCCAGTAGCGGGGTAATGTCACGAAACAGCACTCCTGGCTCGGGAAAATCGGGAATTTCACGCAGATGGGTGGTGATCAGTTCACCTAAGCGGGCTTGGAGTTCAGCACTCATCGTTTCTTTTTCCTATTCTTCCGCTGCGGTTGCGCAGCTTGTCCCAGATGGCGACCGCGGGTGGGAGGCTGTACGCGCGGAGCATTCTTAGCCCCAACGCCTGCTAGTTCGGTTTCCAGCTTACCGCTGTCGGCCGCGCCAGCCCCGTCTTCGGGCGCGGCCTTTTGTGCCCGCAGAGTTTCCACGCGCTCGGTGTGGTTGCGAATCTTTTGCGAACGAAGGCGTAGCAGTACCAGCATTGAAGGGGCGATCAAAATCGATGAAAGCGTACCGGCGATCATACCCACGAACAATGCCAGCGAGATATCGGTAAGCGTTCCAGCCCCTAGTAACAAAGATCCCAGGAACAAGATCGCGCCAACCGGCAATAGCGCGACCACGGAGGTATTGATCGAGCGCACCAGGGTCTGGTTGACCGCCAGGTTCACTAGTTCTGCGAAAGTGTAGCGGCTTTGAGCTGTGACCGAGGACGTAAGTTCCCGCACCCGGTCGAATACCACCACCGTGTCGTACAAGGAGTACGCCAAAATGGTGAGGAAACCAATCACCGTGGCTGGTGAGACTTCAACCTGCACCAAGGCGAAGAAGCCGGCGGTGAGGAAAATGTCGTGGAAAAGGGCGAATAGGGCCGCTACTGACATCTCCCAGGATTTGAAATAGATCGCCATCATCAGGCCCACTAGCACCAGGAAGATGACCAGGGAGTTGGTCGCTTTGCGGGTCACCTCCCCACCCCAGGAAGGGCCAATGTTGGTGGCATCCACGTCCTGCTCGCCTACCTCGTAGCTTTGTGCGAGGGCGGAGGCAATTTCGCGGGTCTGGTTCGGGTCAACCTGTGCCGTCTGCACCCGGATGCCGGAAGTACCTAGTTGTGACACGCGCACCGATTCGGCTTTGGCGCCGAATTTCGCCATCACGTCGTAGGCGCGTTGTTGGTCCGTGACGGTGGTGTTAACCACCGAAAACTGCGAACCGCCAGAGAACTCAATGGAAGGGTTGATACCGCGGATGCCGAGGAGGGCCACGGAGGCCAGGATCAAACCTAGGCCGATGCTGAACCACAGTTTGCGGCGTTGAATGAAACCGTAGGACTTGTCCCCGCGGTACAGGGCGTTACCCCAGGCAGCGAAGCTCATCATCGCAAGTCCTCCTTCGTTTCTGCCGCGTTATCGGTGGTATCAGTCGCCACCTGAGCGCGCTGTGTTTCTTGCTGTGCTAACTGTTTTTCGCGGCGGCGCTCAGCAATGGAGGTGTACTCCATTTTCGCTGGCATCTGCGCTTGCGTGGTCTTGTCTTTTCCTACAACCGCTTTGCTGGAAACCGGTGCGGAGAACCTCCCTCGGCCTCGATAAATGGTGGCAGAGGTAGCTCCCAGGTGCTCGGGATCCAGACCAGATAGACGGTGGCCTTGCCCGAAGAAGCGGGTGCGAATAAGCAGTGCCATCATCGGGTGGGTGAACATCAAGATCACCAGCAAGTCGACCACAGTGGTGAGCCCCAGCGTGAAGGCGAAGCCTTGTACGCCACCTACAGCCAGGAAGTACAGCACGATGGCGGCCAGGAGGTTAACCATGTCCGAAATGATGATGGTCAGGCGGGCGCGCAACCAACCGGTGTGGACCGCAGCTTGCAGCGGCTGACCGGAGCGCACTTCGTCGCGGATACGTTCAAAGTAAACGATGAAGGAGTCCGCGGTGATACCGATGGCAATGATCAAGCCGGTGACACCTGCCAGTGATAGGCGGTAGCCCATCAGCCAAGAAAGCAGCGCGATGGCGAGGTAGACGATCACGGCGGCCACCACCAGTGACCCGGCGGCGATCACGGACAACCCGCGGTACTGCCAGATCAGGTAGAGCACCACTAAGGCCAGGCCCACTAGGCCCGCCCATAGGCCCTTGGCCAGGTGGTCGGCGCCGAGGGTAGCGGAGATGGCACGTTCAGATTCCACCGTGAAGTTCAGTGGCAAGGAACCGAACTGCAGCTGGTTCGCCAGGGTGCGAGAGGTTTCGGCAGTGAAGTCACCGGAGATTTCCGCGTTTCCGTCGTGGATCACGGCGTTCATGCTGGGGGCTGAAACTACGTTGCCGTCCAACACCATGGCGAAGCGGGAGCGAGTGGGATCGCTAGCACGCAGCTCGTGCAGCCGCTGCGACAAACCAGCGAATGTCTTCGCACCGTCATTGTCAAAGGAGATGTGTACTACCCATTTACCGGTGGTATACCCTTGGGCGTTGCGTTCTTGCCCGGCTACCGCGGAGGTCAGGTGTTTACCTTCAATCTCCATGGGGCCAAGCAGGTACTTGCTCTTCCCATCGATCTGACAGGAGATGGAGGGTTTGGTGTCGTCAGCGGCTGAGCCTTTAGACAATGCTGCCGGATCGGTGCAGTCCGTCATGAGGAAGTCATACAGGAGTTTCTCGGTGATCCAGTTTTGGTCGGACGCGTCTTTGGGTTCGGCGTCAGGTTCCTCGGAGAGTTTGCCGTCCTGGTTTCGGTCTGCCACTTGCTTAGCCGCAGCTTCTACGTCCGCCGGGTTGGCTGGGCTGGCGCTGGGGTCTGCGGTGGCAGTTGGCTGCGGCGTAGCACTTGCGGTATCCGTTGGCGCCGCAGTCGGTGCGTCGCTGGCGGTGGCCGTAGGAGTAGCAGTAGGTTGCGTCGGTTGCGAAGCCATCTCCTGGGCTATCGAGTTCGGTCCGGCGGCCAAAAGCACCGGGCGGAACACCATAACCGCGGAAGAACGCACCAGTTTGAGGGTTTCCTCGCTGGGCTGCCCAGGCAACGACACCACGATATTGCGCCCGCCCTGGCTGGTAATCTCAGCTTCCGCAACCCCGGAGGCGTCCACGCGCTTGCGGATAATCTCGATCGCCTGGTTTAGTTCTTCCTCAGTTACCGGCTGGTTAGCTTTTTCAGTTTCCTGGGCGGTGGGCGTGAGGATAAGTTGGGTGCCGCCTTGCAGGTCGAGTGCCAGTTCAGGCACCGGAGAAGTTAGGTTACGCACCGATCCCACGGCCAGGGCCGCTGCCGCTATCAGTATGAAAACACCCAGTGTGATAAGTGGGCGCAACGCGTTGCGTTTTTTCTTTGCCACAGTCGATTCCTTGTTATCGGACAATGTTGGCGTGTCGGGGTGACCCTAGCGCCCTTTTGATGGTGTTACGGGTGCTTGGGCGAGGACGGATCCTCACCTTCAGTGCCCTTGTCACCTTGGTCGAATGCTTCTTCAGTTACCACCTTGTCGGAAGGCTCTTCGGGCGCGGGCGTTCCCTCCGCCAAAGGGCTGGCGGCGTCACCGTCGTTGGCGGTGCGTGCCTCGGCTAGTTCGGCGTCCAGTTGTGCCAGTGCCTCAGCCTCGTCAGCGACTTCCTCTTGGCTGGCAGCGAAGGGGGGCTCCTCGGCGGAGACGATGGCTTTGATATTCCAGTAGCTTTCCTCACCGCGCGGGGTCTGCAGGATCACTACTTCCCCGTCGACGTCAGCCACGATGCCATACATACCCGATCCGGTGCGCACCCACTGTCCGGGTTCGATGGCGCTGCGCACTCGTTCCATTTCCGCCATGCGCCGCTTAGCGGAGCGCGAGGAAAAGTAGAACATTGCCAGCAGGCCCGCCAGTAGGGCAAACATCATTATTGGGTCCACGTTGAAGCTCTCCTTAGCAAAATGTTTCCTTGCAGATTCTAAGCGTTGGCGCCAAAATTTGCGAGTTTGCCATCCCCTTCTGGGCGCTTTCTCACGCCCTTGGATAACTGTCCGGTGGGGTGCGCGATAGCTCAGTGGGCGGTGTTTGGCGCCGCTAGGTTCTCAGTCAAACAGCCCATCAGGTTGGGGCGGGCGCAGGCCTAGGTGCTGCCATGCCTGCAAGGTGGCGGCCCGTCCTCGTGGGGTACGGATCATGAATCCTTCCCTCACCAGGTACGGTTCGGCTACCGTTTCCACCGTCTCGGCTTCCTCTCCAACCGTCACCGCTAAGGTAGTCAGCCCCACCGGCCCACCTTGGAAGCGTTTACACAGGGCCTCCAGTACCGCCCGGTCGAGGCGGTCCAAGCCTTGCGGATCGACCTCGAACAGGGTCAGCGCAGCTTGCGCGGCTGCCAGGTCGATGTCGCCGTTAGAGTGCACGTGCGCCCAGTCAACTACGCGCCGCAGTAAGCGGTTAGCGATACGCGGCGTGCCACGCGAGCGCCGCGCGATTTCGGTCGCGGCCCGCCCTTCAATGGCAACTTCCAGTAGCGCCGCAGAGCGGGTCACTACCTGCTCTAGTTCACTGGCGTCGTAGTACTCCAAGTGCGCGGTGAAGCCGAAGCGGTCACGCAGCGGGGCCGGTAGTAGGCCCGAACGGGTGGTAGCCCCCACCACCGTGAATGGCGGCAGGGTTAAGGGGATGGAAGTAGCGCCCGGCCCCTTGCCCACAACGATGTCGATGCGGAAGTCCTCCATCGCTAGGTAGAGCATTTCCTCCGCAGTGCGCGCCAAGCGGTGAATTTCATCGATGAAGAGCACGTCGCCTTCTTGCAGCGATGACAAGATCGCCGCCAGGTCACCGGCGTGTTGAATTGCCGGGCCGGAGGTGAGGCGCAGCGATGCTCCCATTTCGGCTGCCACAATCATCGCCAGGGTGGTCTTTCCCAGACCTGGAGGGCCGGCTAACAGGATGTGGTCGACGGTTTTTTCGCGGCTACGGGCGGCGGAGAGCACCAGGTCGAGTTGCTTGCGCACCACCGGCTGCCCAATAAAGTCAGCCAATCGGCGCGGGCGTAGAGCGGCTTCAGCGGCGCGCTCTAGGTCGTCGGCGCCGGTGTTCACGATCCGGTCGGGAGCCTCATCCATGGTTTCCTCCTAGCGCGATTAGGGCGGCGCGCAGCATGTCAGCGGTGTTCATCCCCGAGCCGGCGAACTGCGCCACCACTTCCTTGGCGCGTGGCGTAGACCAACCCAGGGAGGCGAGGGCGGCGATTACTTCGTCCGCGGTATCGTCCGCACCTGGGGTAAGTGGCGCGGCGGCCGTAGCCGCGGGTCCCAGCTTGTCTCCGATGTTCAAAATTAGTCTTTGGGCGGATTTCTTTCCGATGCCTGGGATGCGTTGCAACGCTACCTCGTCTTCATTGGCGAGGGCGGTGCGCAGCTCATCGGGGGTGAATACTTCCAGCGCCGCCAGGGCAATGCGCGGGCCCACGCCGGAGACCGACTGCAGGGCGTTGTGGGTGTTGCGTTCGTCAGCGGTTAGAAACCCGTAGAGGGTGAGGGAGTCTTCGCGCACCACCAGCGAGGTGTGCAGTTCCACTTCGGCGCCGTGGCGCAGCTGGGTAAGGGTGCGGGCGTTGGAGTAGACACTAAAACCGATGCCGCCGGTGACGATGATGGCGCGTTCCGCGTTGACGTCTTGGACTCGGCCGTTGATGAGGGCAAGCAAGATTGAGGGTTCCTCCTTTTAAGGCGGTGCCGTTATTGGCGCCCGCGCGGTGTTTTCAGCTTAGCGCGTGGATCGACGGCGCCGCGGCGGCGTGTCGCTGCCAGGGCTTGTGCCCACTGTTGTTGGGCGGCCGTCATGTTGGTGCGGGCGGTGACACCGCCGGAGAGGGAGACGTCGATTTTGCTGTCCGCCGGGGCTCCCTGCAGTCCGGATCCGCGCCACGCGTGGCAGATAGCAATGGCCAGAGCATCGGCAGCGTCGGCAGGCTTGGGGGGTTTGTCCATCCCCAGAACTCGCGCCACCATGTGCTGGACTTGCGCTTTCGGTGCGGTACCCGAGCCGGTGACGGCGGCTTTCACTTCCGAGGGCGTGTGCACCGCCAGCGGCAGGCCAGCGCGCCCAGCGCAAACCATGGCGGCCCCCATTGCCTGCATGGTGGTGGTTACCGACTGCAAGTTGTCTTGGGCAAATACTCGCTCGATGGCAACTACGTGCGGTTGGTAAGTTTCGATGGCGGCATCTATGGCGTCGGCGATTGTACGCAACCGAAAGTGGGTGGCGAGTTTCGCATCAGAACGAGCGACCTCGTAGTGCACTAGGCTTGCGCGGCGGGTGTCGTCGACCTCCACTACGCCGATACCGCAGCGGGTAATACCCGGGTCAATGCCTAGCACTCGCATGGCGCTGTTTTCCTCCGCATGTATAGGGAAAGTTTCTTCACCCTCGAGCCTAGTCCAGGGGTAGGACACTGCCGGGTGGGTGCGACTGCGCGCCGCGAAGTCTCTCGCGGCGCGCAGTCAGATCCGCCCCCTCGCTCTCTGGCGGGGTGCCTGTGAAGCTGTCGGCTCCGAGTTCGGCTTAGTCCTCAGCCTCCAGCTGGGCGCGAACCTCATCGGAGGCGGTGAAGTTGGTGAAGATGTTTTGCACGTCGTCTGAGTCCTCCAGGGCGTCAATCATGCGCATCACTTTCTTCATCCCTTCCAGGTCCAACTCCACAGTGGTTGAGGGGACGAACCCAGCTTCCGCCGAGTCGTAGTCGATTCCCGCCTCCTGCAAGGCCGTACGCACTGCCACCAGGTCACTGGATTCACAGGTGACTTGGAATTTGTCGTCCTCGTCTGTGACTTCTTCGGCTCCGGCATCCAGCACCGCCATCATCACGGTGTCTTCGTCCACCCCGTCGGCCTTGGGGATTTCGATTAGGCCTTTGCGGCTAAACAGATAGGACACTGAACCGGGGTCAGCCAGGGAGCCGCCGTTGCGGGAGAAAGCTACGCGAACGTCGGAGGCGGCGCGGTTGCGGTTGTCGGTGAGGCACTCCACCAGGAAGGCCACGCCACCGGGACCGTAGCCTTCGTACATGATGGTTTCCCAGTCCGCACCGCCGGCTTCGGCTCCGGAGCCACGCTTGACGGCGCGGTCAATGTTATCGGAGGGAACCGAGTTTTTCTTGGCCTTTTGGATGGCGTCATACAGGGTGGGGTTGCCGGCGGGGTCGCCTCCGCCGGTGCGCGCTGCTACTTCAATGTTCTTAACCAGGCGGGCGAATAGTTTGCCGCGCTTGGCGTCGATGGCTGCTTTCTTATGCTTGGTGGTGGCCCACTTAGAGTGACCTGACATTTGTTTATCCTTCCGCGCTTTCAGGCGTATTCGTCGCGCCTGTTTCGCTGTACTCGTCGATTTTAACGCACTGTCCGTCCCACCCGGACGTCAGTAGCTGGGGGATGATATCTGTCAACTCGGGAGGATATATGGGGATGCTTTGGCGTGCCAGCGCCCCTAGTTCCTCGGCATTGAACCAGCGCATTTCATCGAGTAACCGGCGTTCGTTGGCGGTCCAGGAGCTACGGTCGAGGGCGGTGCGGGCGGTTTTCAGCAAAAAGAACTTTTCGTCTTGGCAGCGCAAGCGATCAGCGAAGTACATCATGGAGCGGCGTTCAATCACTGGGCCCTGCAGTTCATCCGCGTGAGCGTCAATCCCGGTTTCTTCCAAGCATTCACGTACCGCGCCCTGCCGGTGGTTTTCCCCTTCGTCCAATCCTCCGCCAACGGTGAACCACCAGGTGTGGTCTGGGTCGCTGGAGTCGTGGCCGCGCACCAGCAGTGCCTGCTTTTGGGTGGGGTCGATGATGATCAGGCGCGCGGCTTTGCGGTATGGCAGTCCCATCGGCCCGATGGGCCACTCCTCTATTAGCGTCACGCCCCACCCCCGTGGATGCCAGCGTTGGGTGTTAGATCGGTGGCGTTCTCGCCAGACTGTAGGCCGCGCCGGGCCCGCGCTATGCGCATGCCGGTGGTCACGATGGTGGCGAAGGCAGTCCAGGTGAAGGCGATCAGGGGCAGCCAGATCGTTAGTCCGAAACCGTAAAGGCCGCACCCCACCAGCACGATTACCAGGCGGTCAGTGCGCTCTGCGATCCCGCCGGAAGCAGTGGTGCCCATTGCTTCGGCTTTGGCGCGCGCGTACGGCACGGTGGTGGCTCCCACCAAGGTGACGAGGGCGACCGCTAGCATCCAGGTCCGTTGCCATCCTGGCGTCATTCCCACCGCAATCCAATAGACCAGCGAAGCAAATACGGCGCCATCCCCCACCCGGTCGAGGGTGGAGTCCAAAAAGGCCCCGAAGTCAGAGGAAGAATCGGTGTAGCGGGCCAATAGTCCATCCACCGAGTCTGCGAAAAGGACCACACCCAGGCTAATCGCCCCAGCCGCCCAGTGGCCGCGTGCCAACAGGGTTAGTGCTAGCACCACGGTGATGGTAGTGCCCGCGATGGTGATGTGGTTGGGGCGCACGCCGGCAGCGGCGAGGGCGCGCACCGGAGCGGAGAAGATCTTCCGGGTTACGGAACGACCGTGGCTGCCTAACACTGCTATACGTCCTCGTTCCAAGCCTTTGCCAAGCGCTCACGAGCATCAGCCAGTAGCTGGGGCACCGCCTTGGTCTGCGCGATAATCGGTAGGAAGTTCGCGTCACCGTGCCAGCGCGGCACCACGTGTTGGTGCAGGTGTGCGGCGATCCCCGCTCCCGCCACGGCTCCTTGGTTCATTCCCAGGTTGAAACCTTGGGGGTGGGCAACGGCGCGGATGGTGCGCATAGCGTGGGCGGTCAGGGCACTGATTTCGTCACGCTCATCGGTATCAATGTCGGTGTAGTCAGATACGTGCCGGTAGGGGCAGATAAGCACGTGACCGGAGTTGTAGGGAAACAGGTTCATCAGCACGAAGGCGCGCTGCCCACGGAAAACGATAAGTGATTCTTCGTCGCTGCGCGTGGGTGCTATGCAAAACGGACAGTCGGTGGAGTCCGCGGTGGCAGGCTTGTGTTCCCCACCGATGTAAGCCATCCGGTGGGGTGTCCACAGGCGTTCGAAGGAATCGGGCACTCCTGCGAGTTCGCGCCCATCCTGCCACTGCTGGTCACTCAACTGTTTACGCGCTCCTTAATGGCGGTCACGATCCGCTCAATAGCTTCATCTACTGGCACGCCGTTGTCTTGGCTGCCATCGCGCATGCGGAAGGACACGGCACCGGCGTCCACGTCCTCGCCCCCGGCAATCAGCGTGAAGGGGATCTTATCTTTGGAGGCGTTGCGGATCTTCTTACCGAAACGGTCGTCACTGCGGTCAACTTCTACGCGAACCCCGTGGGCGCGCAACTTGTCGGCCACTTGCAGCAGGTAATCGTCAAAGACTTCTGCCACCGGGATGCAACGAACCTGGACCGGGGCCAGCCAGGCGGGGAACGCACCGGCGTAGTGTTCGGTGAGGATGGCGAAGAAACGCTCAATCGCACCGAACAGGGCGCGGTGGATCATTACCGGACGTTGGCGAGAACCATCGGCGGCGGTGTATTCCAGGTTGAAGCGCTCGGGTAGGTTGAAGTCCAACTGAATGGTGGACATCTGCCAGGTGCGGCCGATCGCGTCCTTAGCTTGCACGGAGATCTTCGGGCCGTAGAACGCGGCGCCGCCCGGGTCTGGAACCAGTTCCAAACCGGAAGCGGTAGCGACTTCCTCCAGGGTGCGGGTGGCTTCTTCCCACACTTCGTCCTCGCCCACGAATTTCTCCGGGTTCTTGGTGGAAAGCTCCAAGTAAAAGTCGTCCAGCCCGTAGTCTTTCAGCAGATCTAACACGAAGGTGAGCAGGCGGGTTAGTTCATCCTTCATCTGATCGCGGGTGCAGTAGATGTGCGCGTCATCTTGGGTAAAGCCGCGCGCCCGCGCCAGGCCGTGCACTACCCCGGATTTTTCGTAGCGGTACACGGTACCGAACTCAAACAAGCGCAGCGGTAGCTCGCGATAGGAACGCCCGCGCGACTTGTAGATCAGGTTGTGCATGGGGCAGTTCATAGGCTTGAGGTAGTAATCCTGCCCCGCCTTGGTGACCTGCCCGGTTTCCGGGTCGACTTCCTCATCGATGTGCAGAGCCGGGAACATCCCGTCCTTATACCAGCTCAGGTGACCGGAAGTTTCGAATAGTTGCCCCTTGGTGATGTGGGGGGTGTAGACGAACTCGTAGCCGCTTTCTAGGTGGCGTTTGCGCGAGTATTCTTCCATCTCCATGCGGATGACACCGCCCTTGGGGTGGAAGCAAGCCAAGCCGGAGCCGATTTCGTCGGGGAAGGAGAATAGGTCCAGTTCAGTGCCGAGCTTGCGGTGGTCGCGGCGTTCGGCTTCTTTGAGGCGGGTGAGGTAGTCGGTGAGTTCTTCCTTGCTGGGCCAAGCGGTGCCGTAGATGCGCTGCAACTGGTCATTCTTCTGATCCCCCAGCCAGTAGGCAGCGGAGGTCTTCATCAGGCAAAAGCCTTGACCAATGATCTTGGTGGAGGGTACGTGCGGGCCGCGGCACAGGTCGGTCCACACTATTTCGCCGCGCCGGTTCACGTTGTCGTACATGGTGAGTTCGCCCTCGCCCACCTCCACCGAAGCCCCTTCGGCGTCGGCGTTGCTCTTGGCGCCAATCAGGTAAAGCTTGTGCGGTTGGTCAGCAAGTTCCTCGCGGGCTTGTTCTTCACTGACTACGCGACGGCGGAAGGTTTGGTTTTCCTTCACGATACGCTTCATGAGTTTTTCGATCGCTTTGAGATCTTCGGGGGTGAAGGGATCGACGTTGCCGAAGTCGTAGTAGAACCCGTCGGTGACGGGCGGCCCAATGCCGAGGTCGACATGCGGGTTGAGTTGCTGCACCGCTTGCGCCATGACGTGGGTGCAAGAGTGCCGCAAGATCGCCAGCCCGGCTGGGGAGTCAATGGTGATAGCGGTGATTTCGTCGCCATCTTCCAGTGGGTGGGTGAGGTCCACGTCGGTGCCATTCAAAGTCATGGCGATCACTTCGGGGCGTGACCGGTACAGCTCGGTTCCGGTGGTCTGAGCTTCCACGTTGTGGTTTTGCCCATCGACGTGAACTTGGATTTCCCCCACGGGTGTCTCCTCATAGTTAGCTGGTGCGCGCTGCGGCGCTCACTTACTTCTTTTACCGTGTCCCTAGTCTACTCTGTTCCCGGTCGCTGTGTTTTCACGCTTGCGAGGCAAGACCGGCCAACCATGTTCGAGGACGTTCACGCAGCGGGATTTACGGGCGCGGGCAAGCAGTCAGTGCTGCAAGGCCGCATTGCTTGAAGCCGCGTCAATATGGAAAAACCCGACTGGAACTGGGTTAGTTCCCGTCGGGACGATGCGTGGTGGGCGATACTGGGATCGAACCAGTGACCTCTTCCGTGTGAAGGAAGCGCGCTACCCCTGCGCCAATCGCCCGAGGTGGGTACCGGATTCGAACCGGTGTATACGGCTTTGCAGGCCGCTGCCTAGCCTCTCGGCCAACCCACCACGGTAAACCACCTGTGGCGGTCTGACCGAGCGGATGACGGGACTCGAACCCGCGACCCTCACCTTGGCAAGGTGATGCTCTACCAACTGAGCCACATCCGCAGTTGCTTAGAAAACGTGTTTCTGAGCAGTTTTAGTGCTGACCCGTAAGTGTCTCGCACGCGAATACTCTACGCGATTTTCACGCTTTGCGCAAAATTGCTTTTCGAGGTCGCAGACTCCGCGAGATTCGCCGGCCCGGCGGCAAGGGCTTCGTTCCGCCCCGGACGGGCCGCCAGCAGTGCCCATAGGATGCAAGCCAAATCAACGATTTCTTGCATGAAAGCCCCAACGATCGCAGGCATCACGCCGGTGGCCCCGATCAGCATCAGCACCAGAGACAGTCCCACCCCGATGCCAATAGCTTGCAGCGCTACCGCCATGGTGCGGTGCCCAATACTGAGGGCGCGAGCCGCCAGGTACACGTCGTCACGCATGATCACCACGTCCGCGGACTCCGACGCTGCCGAAGATCCGCGCGCCCCCATGGCAATACCCACATCAGCGGTGGCGAGGACGGGTGCGTCATTCACTCCGTCGCCTACCGCCGCAACCGGGTGCTTAACGGATTTGACGACTTCAACTTTCCCAGCTGGCAACAGCGAGGCATACACCTGATCGATACCGACCTGGTTGGCTACGGCCTGCGCGGTGGCAGCGCTGTCGCCGGTAACCATCACCACGTCCTCGACACCGATTTGCCGCAAAGCGGCGATGGTCTTGGCCGCATCGGGGCGCAGCTGGTCGCTGAGTTCTAGGGCTCCACGCCACTTACCGTCGACCCCGATATGGACGCGAATATGTCCAGCTTCCAATGGTGGCAGCGCAGTGGGGGGTGGCACCAACCGTTCATTGCCCACTGCTATCAGGTGCCCATCAACCTGCCCGCTGACACCGTGCCCAGTTTTTTCTTCTACCGAGCTGGCGCGCTCAATGCTCAGGCCGCGTTCGCGAGCTGCGTTCACTACCGCTACGCCCAGCGGATGGGGAGATTGCATTTCCACCGCTGCCGCCCAAGCAATTACCTCCTCGTCCACGCCCTCGGTTTGTCCCACCACGGTGGGGTGTCCGTAGGTGAGGGTGCCAGTTTTATCTAAGGCGACGGTGCGGACGCGAGACAGCCGCTCCAAGGTGCCGGAGTCTTTCACGATGATGCCTTCTTGGGCACCGCGGTTCATACCGGCCAAGAATGCCACTGGCGCGGCAAGCAGAAGCGGGCAAGGGGTAGCCACGACCAGTACCTGAGCCAGGCGTACCGGATCTGCGGAGTACCACCAGGCGAAACCAGCGATAAGGAAGGCAATGAGGGTGAAAGGCACGGCTACGCGGTCAGCTAGACGCACCACCGGAGCTTGCGAAGCCTGCGCTTCTTCCACCAGTTTGATGATCTGCTGGTATTGGGAGTCACTAGCGAGGGCGGTCGCAGTTAGTTCGAGGGCGGCCGATCCGTTCACCCCGCCGGAGAGGATTTCATCGCCACGGTGGTGTTCCACCGGCATGGATTCACCGGTGAGGGAAGACTCCTCCGTGACTGCGTGTTCACTTTCAAGGGTGCCGTCGACCGGTATCACTTCACCGGGGCGCACCAGCACGCGCTGACCCACTTGTACGTCCTCGATCGGTACGTCTACCAGGGAGCCGTCAGCTTGCACCAGGTGCGCGACGGTGGGAGCAGAGTCGAGCAGTCCGGATAGTTGTCTGCGCGCTCGCATAGCGGCGTAGTCTTCCAGCGACTCCCCGCCCGATAACATCAGGCAAACGATCAGAGCAGCCCAGTACTCCCCGACCGCCACGGTGGAGACAATGGCGGTGATGGCTAGCAGGTCCACCCCCCATGCGCCGCCCATGATTTCTTTCACCATGTCCCACGCCAGGATGGCAGCCATGATCAAGGCGAAACCCGAGACTAAGTATTTCACTCCCGGCACTCCGGCGGCGGTACCCAGTAGCGCGATAATGCCAACCAGTAAGGTGGCCGCCAACTCGGGATACCGACGAAGGAACTCAAATGCTTTATCCATACCCCTAGTATGAGCCTTTATAAAACACATTTCTAGCAGTGCAAGCCTTACCTAACCTTGATATTCCGGGCTTTATTAAGGCTACCCTTAATGAACTTCAGAACGCAGAATAAACCTAGATGCAACAAACTTAGATAAGCCTAAGCTGCTTTAATGGAAAGACTTTTAATGGCTCAGCTGGCTCTGGAAACGAAAAACCCCGCGCCAGGCGGGGTGAAAAGAGGTGGTGGGCGATACTGGGTTCGAACCAGTGACCTCTTCCGTGTCAGGGAAGCGCGCTACCGCTGCGCCAATCGCCCGAGCGGATGACGGGACTCGAACCCGCGACCCTCACCTTGGCAAGGTGATGCTCTACCAACTGAGCCACATCCGCGTGCTTCCACCGAGGTGGTGCTCCCCAAACTTTAGTCGAATATCCAGCCAGACGCAAAATCCCCAGCGAGTGAACTGCGAAACGTTGGCTCACTGCCGCAGCACACAACCAGCGATGGTGAAGCTAGCTCGCGAAAGCGCTCATCCGGCATGCGAGGACACCCTTATCGGGGACGAGCAACCTGCTATTGGTGATATTGATACACACTTCACATCGAACGACAGCCACACCAAAGCACCCCCGCTCAACTGCACACTTGCCTGCACAAGAGCGCGATCTCACCTCGCATTTGACGAAGGCAGCGAACCATATGTGATCTTCATCAACGAAGAGCCACTCCCCCTTTTCCCAGTAGGTGCAACCCATCACCCATTAACCCCGGCTAAGTGCTCCACGCCACCGCAACCGCGCCGCCCGTCCTCGCACCAAGCCGGATCGGAGTGCGGCGTCCACTTGCTTCACATGGTTAAAGTCGCCGGTTTCTGGCAGTCTTAAAGGTATGCAGATTTGGCCAGGAGAACCGTATCCTCTAGGTGCCACCTATGACGGGTCGGGCACCAACTTCGCGATCTATTCCTCTGTAGCCGACAAAGTCGAGCTATGTTTGCTTGATCAAGATCGCAACGAACAACGTATTGAACTCACCGAAGTTGACGCCCACGTGTGGCACGCCTACTTGCCGGGAATTCAACCGGGACAACGCTATGGTTACCGCGTCCACGGCCCTTACGATCCCGCGCAGGGACACCGCTGTGATCCCAACAAGCTACTGCTCGATCCCTACGCTAAGGCGATCGAGGGTCAAGTGACCACATCGGAATCACTGTATTCCTACCAGTTCGCGGATCCTTCTCAGCGCAACGAACAGGATTCGGCGCACGACACCATGATTTCAGTGGTGATTAACCCCTTCTTCGATTGGGGGCATGACCGTCCTCCGGCACACGAATACCACAACACGGTCATCTACGAAGCCCACGTCAAAGGCATGACCCAGCAGCACCCGCAGGTGCCCGAAAAGTTACGCGGCACCTACGCCGGTATGGCGCATCCCGCAGTGGTATCGCACTTGAAGAGCCTAGGCATTACCGCCCTCGAACTGATGCCGGTACACCAATACGTCAACGACCCCTATCTGCAGGAAAAGGGCCTGTCCAACTACTGGGGTTACAACACCATTGGTTTCTTCGCCCCGCACAACGCCTACACCGCTTACGGCAGTGAAGGCCAGCAGGTCCAAGAGTTCAAACAGATGGTGAAGACCTACCATGAGGCTGATATTGAGATCATCCTCGACGTGGTCTACAACCACACCGCGGAGGGCAACCACATGGGGCCGACCCTGAGCTTGCGCGGTATCGACAATGCTTCCTACTACCGGTTGGTAGACAAGGACAAAGCCCATTATTTCGACACCACCGGTACCGGTAACTCCCTACTGATGAGTTCCCCGCACGTACTGCAGTTGATTATGGATTCCCTGCGCTACTGGGTGACGGAAATGCACGTCGACGGTTTCCGCTTCGACCTGGCATCCACTCTGGCACGCCAGTTCCACGAGGTCGATCGCCTCTCCGCCTTCTTCGACCTGATCCAACAAGACCCCGTCATTTCCCAGGTGAAGCTGATCGCCGAGCCCTGGGACGTGGGCGTAGGTGGCTATCAAGTCGGTGGCTTCCCCCCGCTATGGTCAGAATGGAACGGCAAATACCGCGACACTGTGCGTGACTTCTGGCGCGGAGAGTTCTCCTCCCTGCCCGACCTGGCCTCGCGCATCACCGGCTCCGCGGACCTGTACGAGCACTCCGGACGCCGCCCCATGGCATCCATTAACTTCGTCACTGCGCATGACGGTTTCACCATGCGCGACTTGGTTTCCTTCAACGAGAAGCACAATGATGCCAATGGCGAGGGCGGGGGCGATGGTGAGTCCAATAACCGCTCCTGGAACTGCGGCGCGGAAGGGCCCACAGACGACCCCACGATCCGTAAGCTGCGTTTGCGCCAGCACCGCAACTTCCTCACCACCATGATGATTTCCCAAGGCGTTCCAATGATCTCGCACGGCGACGAGTTGGGGCGCACCCAAAACGGGAACAACAACACCTACTGTCAGGACAACGACCTGTCGTGGATGGACTGGGATTTAGACGAAGACCAGGAGCAACTATTGGCTTTCAGCCAACGCATCCTGGCTTTGCGACACGATCACCCGGTCTTCCGGCGCCGGCGCTTCTTCGCCGGGAGCGCCGAACGCGGCGGTGAGTCCTCGCTGGGGGAGATCGAATGGTTCAACCCTTCAGGCGCTCACATGCAAGACGAAGAGTGGGATCAGGCTTGGGCACGCGCCACCATGATCTTCCTCAACGGTAATGGCATCCACGAACCCGACGAGCGTGGCCAACGAGTGGTCGATGACCACTTCCTACTGTGCATCAACGCTGCGCCCGAAGATATAGATTTCCACCTACCCGGCCCCACTTACGGCCAAGAGTGGGTGACCGAGATCAACACCGCTGACGACCACGACGACCGCACTTACGAAGCTGGAACCACCATCAAAGTCAGTGCCCGCTCCATCATTATCGTGAGGAGCCCGCGCTAGGAGAACCCATGTTAGAAGCACCCCACCCCCACCTGCCAGCCCCGGACCGGCACCTGCCGCTTTCCACCTACCGGCTGCAGATCAGCCCCCAGTTCACGTTCACCGACGCCATCGGCGTGCTGGACTACCTGGTGGACTTGGGGGTCAGCGATGTCTACCTCTCCCCCATTCTGCAAGCCGCTCCGGGCTCTACCCACGGCTACGACGTGGTGGATCACCGCCACGTCAACCGCGAACTCGGTGGCCGGGAAGGCTTCGAAGCCCTGGCCCAGGCTGCGCACCAGCGCGGTCTGAAAGTGGTGGTGGACGTGGTTCCCAACCACATGGCAGTGCCCACCCCGGTTTGGCACAACAAAGCCATGTGGTCGGTACTCAAACACGGGCCAGATTCGAGCTTCGCCCACTGGTTTGACGTGGAGCTTGACTCTCCCATCCTCATGCCCGTGCTGGGGCGGCGCATCGGTCAGGTGCTTGCCGATCAGGAACTGGAACTAACCCAGATGGTGGTGCCCACCGAACCGGAATACGGCCCCCAGTGGGTACTGCGCTACTTCGACCACGTGTTCCCAGTAGCGGCTGGAACCGAATCCCTCCCCCTGTCAGTATTGGTGGAGCGTCAGCACTACCGGTTAGCGCACTGGAAAGTTGCCTCGGAAGAGTTGAACTACCGTCGCTTCTTCGACGTCGGGACGCTGGCGGGCCTGCGAGTGGAACGAGAAGAAGTATTCGAGGCCACCCACGCACTGCTGCTAAAGCTTTTCCACGCTGGCCACATTGACGCCTTCCGGGTGGATCATCCCGATGGCCTAGCTGATCCGCGCGAATATTTCCGCCGCCTTTACCAAGCCACCGGTGGGGCATGGATAGTGGCGGAAAAGATTCTCGAGGGCGAAGAAGAACTCCCCTCCGACTGGGCGGTTAGCGGCACCACCGGTTATGACACCGCTTGGCGGCTGGGGGCCTTATTCACCGACTCCCGTGCGGCGTTGCCGCTCGGGGCAGTGATGCATGAGCTCACCGGTGATTCCGCCTCCGACCTGCCGCGCCTGCGATGGGAAGCCAAGACCCAGATTGTGGATACCTCCCTGGCCGCTGAAGTGCGCCGCGTGGCGACCCTGATTTGGGATATTTGTCAAGAAGACCTGCGTCTGCGTGACCACACGTTGCGGGGCCTCACTGACTGCGTGCGGCACCTGATCATTGAAATGGACCGCTACCGCGCCTACGTGTACCCCGGCGAGAGTGCCTCTCCCCTGTCACGTTCGCTGGTTAACGACGCTGCCGAGCGGGCCCTGACGCACCTTGACGACGACCTTGTGGACACCATGGCCGTGATCGTCGCCCTCACCCTGGGCGATGAGATCGGTTCTGCCGGTTTGGATCGCTCCGATGATCGACGCCGCGAAGTGATCGTGCGGATGCAACAAATCTGTGGCGCGGTGGAAGCCAAGGGCGTGGAAGACACTGCGTTCTACCGGTGGACCCACCTGGTGTCCGCCTGTGAGGTGGGCTCTGAACCGCAGATACTGGGCCTAGACATTGACCGTTTCCACGCTTTCGCAAAGCGTCTGCAAGCCACGTGGCCGGCCACCATGACCGCTGGCACCACCCACGACACGAAGCGCGGGGAGGACGTGCGTCGCCGCATTTCGGTGCTTTCGCAGTTCTCCCAGCAGTGGGCCGCTCTAGTCACCCAGCTGCGCGCTGCCACCGCTGCGGAGCGGCCCGCGAAGTTAGACGGCCGTATGGAGAACCTGCTTTGGCAGATCTTAGCGGGAACGTTCACCACAACTGACCCGATGACGTGGGAGCGGTTAGAAAACTACCTGGTCAAAGCCATGCGCGAACAAAAGCAGTGGACCTCTTGGACCCAGGTTAATGAGGAAGGCGAAGCAGAGTTCCTCCGCTTTGCCCGCGCAGCCATGGATAACCAGGGCGTGCGCCAACTATTGCACAAGTGGACGGAGGTGACCGAAGCGGCCGTTAACGACACTATCGTGGCGACCAAAGCGGTGCAGTTACTCCTTCCCGGCGTGGCCGACGTTTATCAGGGAACTGAAATCACCAGTACTTCCCTGGTGGACCCAGATAACCGCCGCGCGGTAGATTTTGCCGCCCTGGCTGAGCGCTTAAAGCAGCTGCCTTCGACTTCCAAAGACAACGTGGATGAGATGAAAATGTGGGTCACCTACCTGGCGCTGCAACTGCGTCAGGCATACCCTCAAGCCTTCGTCTCCGCCCACGCCGGCTACCAGCCACTACCCACTACCTCCACTCACTGCCTGGCCTTCGCCCGGACTGCGGACGAAGAACCACAGGTTGTGGTCCTGGCGGCGCGCCTGACCGCCACTTTGGAAACACTCGGTGGGTGGGATGGCACCACCGTGGTTTTGCCGGACGGAGAGTGGGTCGATGCCCTCACCGGACGCCATTTCAGTGAAACCACCGCCCTAGCGGAGGTATTCGCTCACCACCCGGTGGCTTTACTCACCCGCGCTAAGGCAACCGCTATCGCGCCCGAAACCGCTGCCTCGTAACCCTAAAGTTAAACACCATGACTCAATCGTTCTCGCACACCAGTAAACGCAGCCTTTTGGATGCCAGCAGTTGGCGGCGCTTCCCCCCGGGTCGCGGGGAGGTGGCGGTGTGGGCTGGGAATGCCGATAAAGTGGAGGTCCTAACCGCTGGCATTACCCATCCCATGCGGCACGAGGACGGGTGGTGGATCAGTGAAAAACCGCTGCCCGATGGTAGCGACTACCAGTTCGTCGTCGATGGCGACGCGGTGCCAGACCCGCGCGCACTTTCTCGCCCGCACGGGGTGCACGGGCCCGCGCGAACTTGGACCCCGCCCTCGCGAAAACTACCCGACTTAGGTAGTGCCCTAGGGAAAGTGTTTTACGAACTCCACGTGGGAACCTTCACCCCGGAGGGTACTTTCGCCGCAGCCATCGAAAAACTCGCGATCTTGAAAGACCTGGGGGTCCAGGTGCTGGAAGTGATGCCCGTGGCGGCCTTCCCCGGTCGTTTCGGTTGGGGGTATGACGGGGTCGGCATTTACGCCACACAAGAAAGCTACGGCGGTCCAGAACAGTTCGTGGCATTCATCGATGCTGCCCACGACCTGGGTATGCAAGTTTGTTTGGACTTAGTGCTCAACCACTTGGGGCCGGTGGGTAACTATTTGGCACCACTGGGTGATTACTATTCCACCACCCACACCACCCCCTGGGGTCCGGCTTTTGACTTGGATGGCCCCAATGCCGCCCACACCCGCGATTTCCTGATCGGTGCGGCGCTGCATTTTCTAGGTGACATGGGCTGTGACGCGCTGCGCCTGGACGCGGTGCACGCCCTCGTGGACGAATCCGACTACCACCTGCTGGCAGAGCTTTCCGACACCGTGGGGCAACTGCAGGAAGCCTGCGGGCGGACGCTGACGCTGATCGCTGAATCGGACCTGAATGACCCGCGAATGGTGACGCCCACGCAGCGTGGCGGCCTGGGGATGGATGGCCAGTGGGACGATGACTTACACCATGCCTTGCACGCGGTTTTCACCGGTGAGTCGCACGGATATTACGGTGACTTCGCGAACCGGCAGGCACTGAAAAAAGCCTTCGAGCAGGTATTTGTGCACGACGGCGGCTACTCGTCTTTCCGGGGGCGCAACTGGGGTGCCCCGGTCACTCCCGGTGAGGATCGTCGCCGGTTCCTGATTTTCTCTCAGAACCACGATCAGGTCGGCAACCGTGCCATCGGAGACCGCCCCTCTTTGAAGCTCTCACCCGCGCAGCTGGCGGGACAGGCGGCCATGGTGCTGCTGTCCCCTTTCACGCCGATGCTGTTCCAAGGCCAGGAGTGGGGTACCCGGCGTCCCTTCGCGTTCTTTTCGGACCAAGAGGGAGACCCGCAGATGGCTGAGGCTATGCGAGTTGGGCGGGAGCGTGAGTTTTCCGGGCACGGTTGGGATCGGATCTATAACCAGCCGGTGAAAGTCCCAGATCCCACCAGTGTGGCCACGGTGGAGTCCAGTCGGTTGGATTGGGCGGAGCTGGAGCAGGCGGAGCATCAGCAGCTGTGGCGCTTCCACCAGCAGGCTATTGCGGTGCGAAACCGGTACCCGCAGTTCACTAATGGCGCGCCGGTGCGGATGCAATGGGACGAGGACGTGCTGGTGATGCGTTGGCAGGTGCCGAGCGCAGCCGAACAGGCGCCCAGCGCAGCCGAACAAGCGCCCAGCGCAGCCGAACAGGCGCCGAGTGCCGCAGGGCAGGCGCCAGCAACACAAGCGGCCGATGGAGACGAACCGACCTCTAATAGTTGCCACGTTTCGGACCGGGAGCAGCTAGCCGTGGTCATTAGTTTTGCCAACACCCCTAAACCGCTTCCGGTGGAGGGCACCGCGATCCTGACTTGGCCGCTGGAAGTGCCAGATAAGCAGGCCTCACAGCTGGCCCCCTACGGCACCGCCGTCGTGCGACTAGCACCGCCGTCAGGAAAAAACTAACCACTCGCGCTCGCCACGGGCTGGCGCACCGGTAGTCCCCACTGGAGTATCAGATTTGCTGCTCCATGGCGTGGTAACCGGGCTGGAGCACGGAAAACGCGTAGCCTAGTGGCGTGAAGCAGCCCAGATCTGCCCCCGAAGCCACTGCCTCCGCCGCTGATGCCCCTCCGGAGGAGTTCCTCAGTGCCCTCGCGTCTATCCGCCAGGTGAAGGACTACCGCGGGTGCAGCTTGGAAGAAGTACCGGCTCCGCGTACCATCGCTCCCTACACGGCCGCCCTGCGAGCCTTCACCGAAGCTGACGACGGCTACCATCCGCTCGCTACCGGGCGTTTCGTGATCCTATTTGACCCGCAGACGCAACCTGGCTGGAACGGAACCATGCGGCTGGTCACCCATGTGCGCTCACAAATGGATGCGGAGCTGGGCGATGATCCGCTACTGGGAGAAGTGGTGTGGGCCTGGGCCCATGACGCCCTCGATAATGCCGGCGCTAACTTGCACGACATGAACGGCACGGTAACGCGGGAGCTGTCTGAAACCTTCGGTGGCCTGCAACTTCGCCGCTCCGGGCTGGAGATTGAACTGCGGGCCTCCTGGACGCCCGCCACTTTCGACCTGGCTCCCCACGTGGCCGCGTGGCTGGAGCTGATTGCCCGCTGCGCCGGCACTATCGGTTGCGATGACCTTGATTCGATGCGGGTGCTGCCGGTGACCTATGTGTGATTCTTTCCCCACTATCCACCATCCGCGCGAAGGTACTCCCGAACCCACTGACACCGAAGCGGCTTACCGCAAAGCGGTCACCGCCCTCGCCGATTCCACCGCCCCGGTGGCAGTAGACGTCGAACGGGCCGCCGGATTCCGCTACTCTGACCGGGCTTACCTGATTCAGATTCGGCGCGAGGACGTGGGCACGTTTCTATTCGACCCACCCGCCCTCGCTGCTGCCGGGATAGCGGATGCGGACGGTTACGCTGACCTTAGTGACCTCAACGCCGCGCTTTCCAATCACCTGTGGATCCTGCATTCAGCCCACCAGGACCTCAAGAGCCTGGCGCAGGTGGGCTTAGTTCCCCCTCGCCTGTTCGACACCGAAATCGCGGCCCGTTTGCTCGGATTCCGCCGGTTTTCGCTAGTTTCCGTGTGCGAGCAAGAACTGGGGGTTTCCCTGGCTAAAGATCACCAGGCCGCTGACTGGTCGGTGCGCCCCCTGCCCCGGTCGTGGCTGCGCTACGCCGCCCTCGACGTGGAACTACTTACCCAACTGTATGAGCACCTGTCGAGCGAGTTAGCCCAACTGGGTCGCAGCGATTGGGCCATCCAGGAGTTCCAGGAAGTGCGCACCCGCCCACCCAAGCCGATTGATCCCCAGCGGTGGCGTTCCACTCCCGGAGCAGGAAAGATAACCACGCCGCGCGGCTTGGCCCGCCTGGAGGAGCTGTGGCAGGTACGCGAAGACCTCGCCCAAGCTCAGGACATCGCGCCTTCACGTTTAGTCCCCCACCGGGTGCTCATACATCTGTCGCTGCATCCGCCGTCGAACCGGCGCCAACTGATGAACTCCGATGTGATGCGCAAACCCAATGTGCGCTCCCACGCTAAAGAGTGGTTAGCGGCTTTAAACCGTGCGAAGTTCCGCGCCGCTGAGTCCCTGCCTCCGCTGCACCGCCCCCACACTTGCGGGCAAGCACCATCGCGCCCAACCCTGTGGCGCCAGTCAAACCCGGAGGCGTTCGCACGCCTGCAGTGCGTGCGTGAAGCGGTCAAGCGGGTGGCGGGACCGCTGGATCTAGATCCTGAGGTGGTATTCGAGCCGCGCGTGCAACGCCAGTTGGCGTGGACCCAGGTGGCCTACCGGGGAGTTGATTTCACTGCTTATTTGGGTCGGTTGGGGGCCCGCCCGTGGCAGGTGGAGCTGTGCGCAGCGGCGCTGGAAAAAGCTCTAACGCATTGCCGCTAGCGCCGCCTGCGCCTGCCTGGCGATCTGTTTGGCATCCAATCCGCAGGCCTTAGCGATGTCGGCGCGGGCTCCGTGCAACAGGAACTGGCGGGCAATGCCGTGGGTTTGCACCGGCACGAAACAGTTTTCCTTCACGAGGGCGGAACGCACGTTGGCGCCGAAACCTCCCTCCACCAGGCCATCTTCAATAGTGATTACCAGCTCATAGTCCTGCAAATGTGCCACCAGGTCAGTGGTTACCGGCAGCAGCCAACGCGGGTCGATGACGTCGGTACTAATATCGCACGCGGCCAGCTCCTGCGCCGCTGCTTTACCCAAATTTGCGAACGCTCCGGTGGCCAAGATCGCTACCTTCGCTTCGTCTTGGCCCTGGTATAGCACATCACCCCAGGGTTCTTTGCGCACCGCTTCAATGGGATCTGGGAGTGAGCCTTTCGGGTAGCGCACCACCGTGGGAGCGTCATCAATGGCAACGGCTTCACGCAGCGCCGCCCGCAGCGTGGCTTCGTCACGGGGAGCCGCCAGTCGCAGCCCAGGGACCATGGAGAGCATGGCAATATCCCACATACCGTTGTGGGAGGGCCCGTCGTCTCCAGTGATTCCGGCGCGGTCCAGCACGAAGGTCACTCCGGCGCGGTGTAACGCCACGTCCATTAGTACCTGGTCGAAAGCTCGGTTCAGGAAGGTCGCGTACACCGCGAATACCGGGTGCGCCCCCGCATAGGCCATACCGGCTGCCGCCGTGACCGCATGCTGTTCAGCGATACCGACGTCCATTACCCGTTCCGGGTGTGCTTCCGCTAGTGGTTTCAATCCCACCGGGGCCATCATGGCGGCGGTTAGCGCCACTACTTTCGGATTTTCTTCGGCGATCTTGACGATCTCGTCGGCAAAAACTGAGGTCCACCCGAAACGCGAGGGCGCCACCGGCAACCCGGTCTCGGGGTGGATAATCCCAACCGCATGGAAGCGGTCAGCCACGTCCTCTTCGGCCGGCACGTAGCCGCGCCCCTTCTGGGTGATGGTGTGTACTATCACCGGGCGGCCTGCGGCCTTGGCGCGGGTGAGGGCAAACTCGATAGCAACCTCATCGTGGCCGTCAATGGGACCGACGTACTTAATCCCCAAGTCTTCAAACATCACCTGCGGGGCGAGCACATCCTTGACCCCAGTCTTAATGCCGTGCAAAGCTTCGAAGGCTGCTTCGCCGGGTTTTCCTCGCGCCAATAGCTGGCGTTTGCCCCATGCCAGGGCCTTCTCATACCCCTGGGAGGTGCGCAGGGCGTCAAGATGGTGGGCCAGCCCGCCGATGGTGGGGGCGTAGGAGCGTCCATTGTCGTTCACCACGATCACCAGGCGGGAGCGTTCATGCTCGGCAATATTATTCAGCGCTTCCCAGGCCATTCCCCCGGTGAGGGCACCATCACCGATTACCGCCACCACCCAGTCTTCGCGTCCGCAGCGTTCGAACTCATGGGCGATACCATCGGCCCACGACAGGGCGGTGGAAGCGTGGGAGTTTTCTACCACGTCGTGTACGGATTCGCTACGGGCTGGGTAGCCTGACACTCCCCCGGCTTGGCGCAGGGCAGAGAAGTCCGTGCGACCGGTGAGGAGCTTATGTACGTAGCTTTGGTGACCGGTGTCGAACACGATGGTGTCGCGGGGAGAGTCAAACACCCGGTGCAAGGCGATGGTTAGTTCCACTACCCCCAGGTTGGGTCCTAAATGCCCACCGGTGCGACTGACGGAGGCGACCAGATATTGGCGGATCTCTTCAGCTAAGGTAACCAGTTCCGCGGAGGTCAAGGTCGCGAGGTCAGCGGGGCTGGTTATCTGGCTAAGGAGGGTGCCGGTGGGTACTGGTATCTGGTGGGCCATGGGTCTATCTTAGCGACCTTGACGCGCACAGGCCCTTTCGCGGTCTTCCCACTTTCTGAATGGAAGCTTTCTGAGACCCGTGATGGGGGTTAAATTGGTAAGGGAGTGGCCCCTTCAGGTGGCTTCAACGTTGGCCCTGGCAGAAAGGCTAGTAATGCAAACGCGCCCTTACGGAACTTGGACTTCCCCGATCACCACCGCCGACCTCACCAACCGGTCAGTAAGGCTTTCCCAGGTGCGCGTAGATGGGGCTGACACCTACTGGGTGGAGGGGCGTGCCCACCAGGGTGGACGCCGCGTATTACTGCGCCACCACGGTTACGGCGTCACCGAGGAAGTGCTGCCGATGATTGAAGATACCGAGCTACCGAACGTCCTCACGCGGGTGCACGAATACGGCGGGCGGGCCTATGCGGTTGACGACGGTCTGGTGGTGTTTTCCCACGGCGGAAATAATCGCGTTTACAGTTTCAACACGCGCCGCCCGGCGGAGGGCGTACAGATCCTGACCGCCCTCGATGAGCGTCGCTACGGGGATTTCGAAATCGCCCCGGTGCGGGGCTTGGTGTACGCGGTTTGTGAGGATCACCGCGGGGAGGGTGAGCCCGTCAACACGCTGGTGGCGATCCCGTTGGACGGGTCGGTGGCGCGCGGTGACGAGGACGTGCGCACTATCGTTTCTGGGACCGATTTCATTTCCGCTCCTACGCTCAGTCCCGATGGTACAAAGTTGGCGTGGCTAACTTGGAACCATCCGCACATGCCGTGGACCCAGTCGCAGTTGCACGTGGGAGCCCTCGATTTTGACGGCAACGTCACCGAGGTGGTGACTTTGATTGACGAGGACGGGGTGTGCGTCTACGAACCACGCTGGACTCTTTCGGGTGATTTAGTCCATGTGGATGATTCCTCCGGTTGGGCGAACTTGTATCGCACGGAGGGTTTCAACTGGCAGGAGGGCGAAACCGCCGATGCTTGGACTTCCCGTTTACGCACTCGCCGCTTACATCCTTCTCAAAAGGCTTTCTCACACCCTCACTGGCAGTTGGGTCTGCACTCTTTCGACAACCTAGATGGTGAGCACTTGATTTGTTCTTGGGGGCAAGACGGTTACTGGCATCTGGGATCGGTGCGGCTCGATAACGGGCAGTTGGAGCAGTGGCAGGTCCCGTGGTGGCCGGTAGGGAACGTCGCCGCCGGTGGGGGCCGGGTGATCATGCTGGCGGACAGCGGTACTGACGCCCCCGCAGTGGTGGAGATCCGCGATGGTCAAGCTCGCCAGTTGCGTTCGTCTACCTACACCGAGCTGGAACCGGATTTAGTATCCCAGGCTCAGGCGTTCACCTGCCCAACCCGCGACGGTGCCCAGACCCACGGTTTCTTCTACCCGCCGGCCAACCCAGATTTCGCTGCGCCCGAAGGTGAGAAGCCCCCACTCATTGTGATGGTTCACGGCGGTCCCACTTCCGCAGCCCGCCCCGGTCTGTCAATGGAGAAACAGTTTTGGACTTCCCGCGGATTCGCGGTGGCCGATATTAACCACCGCGGCTCTACCGGCTGGGGCCGCGAGTACCGCACTGCCCTGGATGGAAACTGGGGGCAGATGGACGTGGACGACTGCGCCGATGCGGTGAGCTACCTGGTGGCCGAAGGTTTGGTCGATCCCCAGCGAGTCGCCATTCGCGGCGGCTCGGCCGGCGGTTTCACCACTTTGGCGGCGCTGGCTCGCTCTGATGTTTTCACCGCTGGGACTTGCCTTTACGGGGTTGCGGATCTGCGCTTGTTGGCGGAGCAAACCCACAAGTTTGAATCCCGCTACATCAACGGCCTGCTAGGTGTCGATGACCTCGATGACCCGGTGGTTAAGCAACGCTCGCCCCTGACCCATGTCGCTGACATTAATGCGCCGCTGCTGTGGTTGCAGGGTGAAGACGACAAGGTGGTTCCACCGTCGCAAGCTCACGTGATGGTTGATGCTCTGAAAGCGCAGGGTAACCAGGTGGAGCTCAAGCTCTACCCCGGAGAGGGGCATGGTTTCCTAAAGCAGGAAACCATTCACGACGCCATGGAAACGGAGCTGGCTTTCTACCGCCGCACCTGGGGTATTGAGTGAACCCCAACCAAGAACCGGTACGCTCACCGGGGCCTCGCAATTGGCGGCGCTTGTTCATCGCTCACCGCAGTGCCCAAGCGGCGGTAGCGGCGATCATTGGGGTTTGCACCGCACTGGTTTGCGTGGCTTTCCACTTCTTGATCATCTCCTGGTCCTCCCTCATGACCGGCTACCAGGACTACGCTCACCACGCCGCCACCCGCATTGATATTTGGTCGCCCGCTCCCTGGTGGATCATCGCGGTGCCGGTAGTGTCTGGCCTAGTCTATGGACCGGTAGTACACCGCTGGGCTCCGGCGGCCCGGGGCCTGGGGATTCCTGAAGTGATGCTGGCGGTACGTCGGCGCGGTGGACAAATCCCGCGTTCGGTGATGTTCGTGAAGGTCTTAGCTGCTGCCATCACCATCGGTGGGGGCGGCTCAGTGGGTAAGGAAGGCCCGGTGGTGCAAGCCGGCGCCACGGTGGGCTCACTGGTAGGTTCGTTCTTGCAGATGCCGCAACGCCGACTGGTGATCTTGGTATCGTGTGGTTCCGCCGCTGGCATTGCCGCCACCTTCAACGCTCCGCTGGCGGCCGCAGTGTTCGTCCTCGAAGTGATTTTGGTGGAGTTCAACGCCGAAGTTTTCGGCATGACGGTGATCTCCTCAGTATCTTCTGCGGTGGTATCGCGCGCCCTGATTGGGGATGCCTTCATCATCGACCTGCCTTCCGATCTGGTCTTGGCTTCACAGACCGACTTGTGGGCGGTAGCGCTGGTTGGTTTCGTGTGTGCGTTCGGCGGGCTAGCGCTATCTAAAACTCTGTACTGGATGAGTGACCAGGTAGAGCGCCTCTACCACGGCCCCCAGTGGGCTCTGCCCGCCCTGGGTGGGCTGGGACTAGGCCTGGGCCTGTGGGCCTTCCCGATGCTGTACGGCACCTCCACGCGGGTGCAAACTGCCGCCCTGGTCGGCGAGTTCACCATCACTACCCTGCTGGCACTGGCCGCCTTGAAGATTCTCTTCACTTCCTACACCCTGGCGATCGGTGGGTCCGGGGGGATCTTCACGCCCTCGTTATTTATCGGCGCCATGCTGGGTTCGGCGCTGGGACTGTCGATCGCTAACTGGACCCAGTCCGGGCCGGGCCTGTTTGGAATTATCGGCATGGGAGCGGCGTTCGCAGGAGCCGCCCGCGCCCCCATGGCAGCGGTGTTGATCATCGTGGAAATGACCGGGCAGTACTCTTTAACGCTGCCGCTGATGCTGGCGGTGGTGATCGCTACTGGCACCTCCCGCTTCTTGACCCGCAAGACCATTTACACGGAGAAGCTGGTGCGCCGCGGCGAGCAGTTGGATGATCCGGTCAACTCCACTTTGCTGGGCCGCAACCAGGCGCGTAACCTGATGAGCCCGGTGCCGGGCACGATTCACGCCGACGCCTCCTTGGATGAGGCGTTTGAGGCGATGCGGGCGGCGGAGGTGGCGCTGCTTCCAGTGGTGGACGAGGACGGGGCCTTCCTTGGTTGTGTATCATCCCTGGAGCTGGCTTCCGCACGTTTGCGCAATCCCCTCCCCCAACGTGCCCGGGATCTGCATCTGTCCACCATAAGTGTTGAGGCAGATACCTTGCCCAGTATCGTCATGCAACGCATGTTGGGCTCTCACGTGGCGGGGATCCCGGTGTTGGAGGGCGATAAGCTGATCGGTTGGTTGTCCACTGAGGATTTGGTGGGCCGCATCGATCGCCAGCAGCGTCAGGCTTTGGAACAACGCGAGGCGGAATCTTCGTGGGGGTCGCGTTGGCAAGAACGTCGCCGCGCCCGTCACTTGGATGAGCACTAGGTCTAATCCGGCGGGGGCGGTTACATAGGCACGGTGTTGTCCCTCACGGCGAAATTCGTGGCCGGCCCAAATTACGTGTGCCCCGGTCGCAGCGACCGGGGCACAGCGCTTTAAGGGGCTTACTTAGCCAGTTGGCGCAGCACGTACTGCAAGATGCCGCCATTGCGGAAGTAGTCGGCTTCACCGGGGGTGTCGATGCGCACGCGCGCGTCGAACTCGATGGTGGAGCCATCTTCCTTCGTGGCCACGACCTTCACAGTACGCGGGGTGGTTCCCTGGTTCAGTTCTTCAATGCCGGTGATGTCAATGGTTTCGGTACCATCGAGGCCCAGCGAGTTGCGGTCCTCACCGTCGGGGAACTGGAGGGGTAGCACGCCCATGCCGATCAGGTTAGAGCGGTGAATACGCTCGAAGGACTCGGTGATGACAGCCTTCACACCCAGCAGCGAGGTGCCCTTGGCAGCCCAGTCACGCGACGATCCGGAGCCGTATTCCTTACCGCCCAGCACCACCAACGGGATGCCGGCTTCAGCGTAGTTCATGGCGGCGTCGTAAACCGCGGCCTGCGGGGCACCTTCCTGGGTGAAGTCGCGGGTGAAACCGCCCTCGACCCCGTCCAGCAGTTCGTTCTTAATACGAATGTTGGCGAAGGTACCGCGGATCATGACTTCGTGGTTACCGCGGCGCGAGCCGTAGGAGTTGAAGTCGCGCCGAGCCACACCGTTTTCCGTCAGGTAGCGTCCCGCCGGGGTGTCGGGGCGGAAGGACCCAGCCGGGGAAATGTGGTCGGTGGTTACCGAGTCACCCAACTTCAGTAGCACGCGAGCACCGTGAATGTCACTGACCGGAGCAGACTCCATGCCCATGCCTTCAAAGAAGGGGGCTTTACGGATGTAGGTGGAGTCGTCGTCCCAGGCGAAGGTGGCGCCTTCGGGGGTTTCCAGGCTCTGCCAACGCTCATCGCCGGCGAATACGTCCGCGTAGTCCTTGGCGAACATTTCAGCGTCGATGGTGGCGTCAATGGTGGCTTGCACGTGAGCAGGTTCGGGCCAGATGTCGGACAAGAACACGTCCTTGCCGTCCTGGTCTTGACCCAGCGGTTCGGTTTCGAAATCGAAATCCATGCTCCCAGCCAGGGCGTAGGCGATGACTAGCGGCGGGGACGCCAGGTAGTTCATCTTCACGTCCGGGTTGATACGGCCTTCGAAGTTACGGTTACCGGACAGTACCGACACTACTGTGAGGTCTTCTTCGTTAACCGCGTTCGAGATTTCTTCCGGCAGCGGACCGGAGTTACCGATACAGGTGGTGCACCCGTAGCCAACCAGGTTGAAGCCCAGTTCGTTCAGGTACGGCCACAGCCCGGCCTTCTCGTAGTAGTCGGTCACCACCTTCGAGCCCGGCGCCATGGAGGTCTTAACCCACGGCTTGGTTTGCAGGCCGCGTTCCACTGCGTTCTTTGCCAGCATCGCCGCGGCCATCATCACTGACGGGTTGGAGGTGTTGGTGCAAGAAGTAATGGAGGCGATGACCACGTGCCCGTGATCCAGCTGGGTTTCGGTGCCGTCAGCCAGGGTGACCTTCACGCGGTGGTGCGGGCGGTGGCTAGCGGTCTTGACAGCCTTGGGGCCGTCCTCGTCGGATTCCTCGCCCGGGGCAACCGGATCGGAGGCGTCCATGGTGGCTGCCAGGGCGCGGTCGAGTTCGGTCTCTTCCAGGCCTTTGCCGCTGACGTAGTCCGGCAGCGAGCCAGCGAAAGATTCCTTCGCCTTGGACAGTTCGATGCGGTCTTGCGGGCGCTTGGGGCCAGCAATGGAGGGCACCACGGTGGACAGGTCCAGCTCCAGGTATTCGGAGTACTGAGCTTCGCGGCTGGGATCGTGCCACAGGCCCTGAGCCTTGGTGTATTCCTCCACCAGGCGGATGCTCTCTTCACTGCGGCCGGTCAGGCGCAGGTAATCCAAGGTAACATCGTCGATCGGGAAGATAGCGGCGGTGGACCCGAACTCGGGGGACATGTTGCCGATAGTGGCGCGGTTGGCCAGCGGAACTTGCGCTACGCCCTCGCCGTAGAACTCCACGAACTTGCCGACAACGCCGTGTTCACGCAGCATCTGGGTGATGGTGAGTACCACGTCGGTGGCGGTGGCGCCGGTGGGAATGGAACCGGAGAGCTTGAAGCCCACCACCTTGGGGATGAGCATCGAGACCGGCTGGCCCAACATGGCGGCTTCGGCTTCAATGCCGCCTACGCCCCAGCCCAGCACGCCCAGGCCGTTGACCATGGTCGTGTGGGAGTCGGTGCCCACACAGGTGTCAGGGTAGGCGGTGGTGGTGCCGTCTTCTTCTTCCTTGGCGAAGATGGTGCGGGCCAGGTGTTCGATGTTCACCTGGTGCACGATGCCGGTGCCCGGGGGAACTACCCGGAAGTTTTCGAATGCGCCTTGGCCCCAGCGCAGGAACTGGTAGCGTTCGCGGTTGCGTTCGTATTCGATTTCCATGTTGCGCTCGAGGGCGTCCTGGCGGCCGAATACGTCAATCACTACCGAGTGGTCGATGACCATCTCAGCGGGGTTGAGGGGGTTGATCTTGTTCGGGTCGCCACCGAGTTCGGACACCGCCTCCCGCATGGTGGCCAGGTCGACCACGCAGGGCACGCCGGTGAAGTCCTGCATGACCACGCGGGCGGGGGTGAACTGGATTTCGGTATCCGGTTCCGCCTGCGGGTCCCAGTTGGCTAGGGCTTCAATGTGTTCGCGGGTGGTGTTGGCACCGTCTTCGGTGCGCAGTAGGTTTTCGGCTAGAACTTTCAGTGCGTAGGGAAGTTTTTCCAAACCCGGAACGGCATCGAGCCGGAAGATTCGGTAGGACTTCCCATCGACGTTGAGATCAGCGCCAGCCTTAAATGTGTCCAGACTCGTCACGGTCGCTCCTCACAGTATCGGTGGCAATACACCAGCAATAAGAATCTCGATGTCGAGATATTCTCATACTAACAGGACATCCCCTAGATTGTCCCCCGAACTGCTAACCGTCGCCGCCAAAACTGTGCTTTCCCTCACAAAGGCGCGGAATTTCGACGGTCGTCACCGCTCCCAGAGCGAGACAATTTCGACATGGTGCGTTTGCGGAAATAGATCTATCGCTTCCAGCCCGCCCACAGTGAATCCCGCTTGCAGCAACTGGGCGCAATCACGCGCCCCCGCCGCCGGATCGCAAGACACCAGCACCACTCGGCGCGCCCCGCTTTCACCGATGGCCTCGATCACTGCTTTACCAGCTCCAGCGCGCGGTGGATCCAACACCACCAAATCGGGGTAACCACCCAGTGTCTCCACCCCGCGAGCCACCGCCCGAGCATTAACGTTCGCCCGCAACAAGCGGGTGCTGTCAGCGAACGCCGCCAAGTTATTGCGCGCATCCGACACCGCCGCCCCGGCACCTTCCAAGGTTACTAGGCGACCGTTCTCGCCAATCGCGCGAGCCAGGAAGTAAGAGAACAATCCGGCCCCGGCATAAAGCTCCAGGGCCCACTCCCCCGGCGCTGGGCGCGCCAACCGCATCACGGTCTCCACCAGGTCATTGGGGGCGCTGCGGTGTGCTTGCCAAAAACCGGTGGCGCTGACTTCGAAGTGCGCAGTGTGATCTGAGTGCGTGACCTGCCACTGCGCTAGCGGCCGCACCCGCCGGCCGGCAGCGTTAAATGCTTGATTGCCGACGGTGATGCGACGCCCGCCGTCATTGGGAGCTAACAGGCGTACCCGAGCACCCGGATGCCAGATCCGACGCCACCGGGTGTCAGCCCACACCGACAACTCCAAAAGGGACTCATCCGCCAGCGGCATGTCCTCTAAGTCGATCAGTTCTTTGCTGTTTTCCGGGCGCATCGCTAAGCGGCCCCGCTCACTGACTTCACATTCGATGCGTCGGCGCCGGTGCAACGCCAGTCCAGTTTCGTCCCCTGAAGCGGGTCGCACCACCGGGGTGTACTCACCCCCAGTTTCCGCCCCGAGCAGCGATTGCAGGTGCGCTGCCAGCGTGGCACCCCCAACGCGGCGGATCTGGTCGCCGATTACCTGCCCTTTCCACCAGCGTTGATATTCCTCCGTTAAGTGCCCCAGGTCGGCGCCTCCTACTCCCCCGGGACCAGCTTGGCTCCAAAAGTGGGGACGACGGTGCTCGTTGGGGGTGAGGATCTCTACTGCGTCAGCGAAGGCCACTTTGCTGCGCTGGGTGTGAACCCGGGCGCGTACGGTCTCTCCCGGCGCGGTGTGGGAGACGAAAACCGGATGACCGTCCTCGTCATGGGCAATGCAGGTCCCCCCGTGGGCGGGAGCGGTGGGCGTGAGTCGCACCAGCGTGGAAGCGGTCATGCTTGGCTTTCTGTCGACAGGTTTCGGTTGGTGGCGGTGTCAGCCACCCAGGGGACGATAGTTACCATCACTCCGTCTTCGCGCTGGCACCGCTGCTGCAGGAGTTCCACTTCGCGGTTATGCATGAGGGCGTGGATGGGACGTTCGAAAATCACGCACGGGATTACCACGTTCATCAGGGTCCGAGGGCGCTGCTGCCGCAGGCGCCGGGTGTGGTCAATCAGGGCATCTGTGAAATGGGAAGTGGTGTCCGCCAGCACGGTTAGCGGTATGTCTAACTTCCTTTGCTGCCACTGGGTGTGGACCTCGGCACTGTCGGTGCCGCCGCGGTCGATGTGGACCAGTTCCGCGCTGGCTGGTTGCACAGCTTTAATCCAATCCACCGTGCGCTCCACCAGGGGCCCTACGGAAGGGGCGACGATTAGGTAGTGGACGTCAGCTGGGAAGGTGGTGGGCTCGGCTGGGGCTTCCACCGTGGAGGTGCCGTAGGTGAGGTAGTAGCGGCGGATCCCGTAGAGCACCAAGTACAAGATCACGATCGCGGTTACCGCCATCCAGGCGGCGCGAGTAATGTCGGACAGCGCGAAAGCGACCACTACTAGCAGTGAGATCAAGAAGCCGATAAATGCGATGAGGCGAGCTTTCTTCATGGATTTTCTCCGTTGCGAGTGACCTTCTACGCGCAGTTGTTGGGTCCAGTAACGCCAACTGGCTAGGCGGGTGAGGGCAAATGAGCCGAAGCCAGATATCACGAGGGCGGGAACCAGCAGTTCCGCGCGCGCCCCTACGCTGGCTACCAGCACGGCGGCGGCGATGGCATACCAGGGTACTGCCGAGGCCACGTGGGTTTCGCTGTTGGCACTGTGGGGGAGCATGTGACCGTGGGCTAGTTCTTGCCCCAGGCGGGCACCATCGTGCAAAACGATGCGGGCGGCGGCGAGCCCGAGTGCCAGCAACGCCACCACGATGAGGGTAAAGACCCAGTTGGGCAGGTACAACCACCTGGTGGCCCCCAGAAGTGCTCCGTGGCGGCTGACAAAACGTTGGGATTCCACGTCCCCGATGTTTGCCAGTGTCAGGATCAGCAAACCCGCCCCGGCCATGGCAATGGTCATAGTGGTGATCGCACCGTACCGCGAGCGGGAGGGCGCGAAGGCGCGCAGGTCGGTGTTCACGTAGCGCACTAACAGAGCCGGGGTGAGGGCGATGGTGAAAGCTGCGAGCAGGGCCAAAAGCAGTTGGAAAGAAGAGTCTGAGCGTTGGGTGACTTCCTTCGACACCGCCGCCAGTTCGGAAGCTGTGGTGGTACGGAAGTACGGTGATCCCCCCATGAGCGCCCCGGTTAGCACCATCAGCAGCCCCGTGGCCACCACGGTTACGGCGGCGCCGAAGCGGGTCCACCGCCGCATGCCAAACACTGAAGGCAATGCTATGGCCAGGGCCAGGGCGATGGATAGGGGGCGGCGACCTTGGTGTAAGAAAGCCCATTGGGAGGTCGCCAGGGAAACCATGGCAGCAATGATGACGGCATACAACGCCACGTGTTCCACCACCGCGCAGGCGGCAGCCAACACGGTGGCGCGAGAGCCGAGGGAGTCGTTCAGATGTCCGTACTCCCCCAGGTGACGGTTACGGGCCCACAGAACCGATCCGGCTGAGGCGGTTAGCAACGCCAGTAGCGGCACACAGGCCACCATTAGCCATAGGGCCACCGACATGTCGTAGATTCCGCCCAGCGGGCTGAGGGCATCGTAGAGGGCATCGGGTAGCCACACCACTGCCAGTACCATCACGGCGCAGGCACTGATCACCGTGGGGTAGTTAACCACCGGGTATGCCGGTGGGTACACCACTTGCCCCAGGGTGTTGATGCGCGAGTTCGATGCCATAGTAGTCCTACTCTACCTGGGTTTGCTGATAGCTTAGGGATGTGCATTTCGTTGTGATGGGAGCCGGGCGGGTTGGCACCGCCTTGGCGATGAATTTGGACCGGCAGGGCCATTCGGTGGCGTTGATTGATCAAAACCCCGATGCCTTCCGACGTTTGTCGTCGGACTTTTCGGGGCGGCGGGTAACCGGGAATGGTTTCGACCGCGACACGTTGCGCCAGGCCGGCATATCCGATGCCTACGCTTTTGCAGCGGTGTCTTCGGGTGATAACTCCAATATTATTGCCGCCCGCGTGGTGCGGGAGACTTTCGGCATTGAGCGGGTTGTGGCGCGAATCTATGACCCGGCGCGCGCCCAGGTCTATGAGCGTTTGGGGATTCCCACGGTGGCCACGGTGCGTCGCACCACCGAAGCGGTGTTGAACTGGATGATGCCACCCGATGCCAACGTAGTGTGGTCCCATGAGACCGGCAACGTCTCCCTAGTGGTAGCCCGCCCGATTGAATCCTGGTACGGACTCAGTTTCGACACGGTGGCGGATCTGGTGGCCGCCCCCGTGGTGTTCGTCAATCGCTTAGGACATTTGCAGGTGGCCAGCGATGAGTTGTTAGTGCAAGAAAACGATGAGCTGTACTTCGCGGTCGGGCGAGTTCCAGCCCAAAGTGTGCGCGACATTTTGACCCGCGACCCGCAAGTGGAGGGCTAGAGATGTTTATTGTGATCGCCGGAGCCGGTTCGGTGGGACGCTCGATTGCGCGAGAGCTGCTCGCCAAGGGGCACGACGTTACCCTGGTGGATCGCCGGCCCCAGCAGATGCAGGTGGCTTCGGTAGCCCATGCGGAGTGGGTGCTCGCGGATGCGTGTTCACCCGATTCCCTCACCGAGGCAGGGGTGGAGAACTGTGATGTGATGGTGGCCGCCACTGGGGATGACAAGGCAAACTTGGTGATTTCTTTGCTGGCGAAGTCGGAGTTCGCAGTCCCGCGCGTGGTGGCACGGGTCAATAATCCGAAGAATGAGTGGATGTTTAACGCTAGCTGGGGTGTTGATGTCCCAGTTTCCACCCCGCGGGTGATGACTGCGCTGGTGGAAGAAGCGGTTTCGGTGGGGGCCTTGGTGAAGTTATTTGCCTTCCACGAGGCCGGTGCCTCCATCCACGCCATCACCTTGCCTGGGCATTCGCGCGCCGACGGGCTGGCTATCCGCCAGTTATCACTGCCGGGACGAGTACGGGTCCTCACGGTGCTGCGTGATGACGCGCCGGTGGATATCGATCCTGATTTCGTGTTGGAATCTGGAGATGAAGTGGTGATGTTGCTCTCCGGCTCCCAGGCAGACTTGGTGGCGGATATTGAACAGGTTTTCGCTGCCGACGAGGACGTTCCCACCGCCTCGCACTAGGCGCGCTTGCCATCTCGGTTAGCTGGCGAATCTCGCGGCCGCCCGCTCCCCTCCCCGTCTGCCGGGCCGGGTTTGCCGCGTAAGCGAGTACTGACGTTTGTTTGCCCTCCCCCACGCGTTAGCCGGGACGTCGCTTGCGGGCGGGTTGATTTACGGCTCCGGTGTTTGGAATGACTTGATTTACTACGCCGTTGCTTGCGGGCGGCCCGCCCCGTCCTCGCTGGCCGGGAGGGTAGCCAGTTCGGAGGGTAGCTCACCTTTAATGAAGGGACGCAGCGCTTTCCAAGTGATCCAGGAAAGTAGCAGCACGGCCGGTACCCCTAGCAGTAGGCGCACGATTCCCAGGGCCACCACCTGATTGGTGTACCACAGGGGCGCTTGGGTGGCTAGACGCAGCACAAACAGGGCTGCCCACATCCAGGTCAGTTGTAAACCGACGCCCGCTAACTGCAAGTTGGCGGGGCGCCTCCACCATTTCGCAGGAAGCTCGGTCAGCAATCCCAGTAGCCAAGAAACCAGCGGGGTCCTTAGCGCCAACGTGAGCAGCAGTGCAGCGGCCCAAACCAGGTTTACAACCAGGCCCCACGCGAAGAAATCACGCGCCTGGCCGGACCGCAGCACCCACACCGCGGAAATCGCGATACCTAACACGCCGCTGAGGGCGTAGCGCAAAGGTTCGCGTTGCAGCAGTCGTACACCCACCAGTGCGGCTACGAAAGCCAGCGACGCCCACAGTGAGTATTGGGCCGAATGTGTAGTTACGTAGACCACGATAAATGCCACCGCAGGGATGGTGGTTTCCGCCAGGCCTCGCCATCCGCCAACGGCTTGGGCGACGTCAAATTTGTCTTGGTGGAGCTGTTCGACGCGTTTGTTCTCCAGCAGGGGTTTGAGTTGGCTGGTGAAGTCATCGTTTGCGAGGTCGGTCGCAGCGCTGGCAGCAGTCGCGTCGCTGGTAGCAGGGGTAGTGGTGGCAGCAGGTGTCGAACTGGCGGGCGTGGACCGGGCCGGTTCGGCGCTGCTGGGTGCGCAGAGAGCCGGCTGCGCGCCGCTGGGCATGGAGGGTGCCGGTTCTTGCGGGAGGGCAGAGTCTTCCGGTTTGCGCTCAGGCATCGTCATTTCCTTTACTCTGGGCAGTTCTCACCAACCGGTAGCGTGGATTCAACATGGTGGCTCGCCCCTGGCGCATAGCCACCACCGCTTGAACACGAATGTCATCGCCCACGTTTACCCCCGGCACCTGGGTTCTGCCCATCCAGGTGACAAGTAAAGTTCCAGTGGCGTCACGCAGATGCGCCACCACCTGCGGGCTGGCCTGTGGAGCCGGGTAAGTGAGAGCCACTACGGTAGCTTCAACGCAGGCCAGCTGGCGGGCACTCAAGTCCCTAACGGCAGTGGGCTCCAGTAAATCCACGCAGACTCACTTGAGTTGGTCCAGCAAGTCCTGCGGGATGGTCAGGGGCAGCGAAGTGTGGGGCGGATAGGGTGACTGGTCGCGGAATACCACCAGTTGGTCTATCACCTGGCTGACCTGTTTGAAGGCTTCTTCTTCGCTGGCGGCCGGCCCCTGGATGTCACCGCGCAGGATCCAGCGTGGCCCCTGGACCCCAAACACCCGGGTGTTGAAAGTGACGGCGCGCCCGTCCGGGAGGTGTCCGGCTATCACGGCGTGAATCTCGGTTCCCCAGCGCCCCTTGCGTTCACGGATCTTCGCCTTCTGCTCGGTCAGTGCGGCCATAGTTTTGGCACGCAATTCATCCCAACTATCCCCTGACTTCGGTGCGGAAAACACGATCAGTCGCACCACCGAAGATCCCACCACGACGTTTAAACCGTGCACGCTCTTACCATCGGGACCAAGATCGGGTTGGATTTGGATGCCCTCAATAGCGGGTATGCGCAGTGCCCCAAAATCTAAGTAGCCTTCATCAGTGGACTTCTCGCTGGCGTCCCACGGGCCGTACTCGTCGCTAGGTACGCTGGTGACAGCGTCAGCTGCCACGTCCTCGTCCTGCTCAGCTCCGGTGGCAGCTAGGTACTCGCGCACCGCTTCGATGCCGTCTGTCTCTTGCCTCGCGGTCTCTTTATTGCGTCTAAACCAAGCCATGATGCCATTGTCTCACTGTTTTGCAGGTAGGCGAATCGGCCGCCCCGGCACTGCTGCCACCTACACTGTTGCTAACTACTCCGAGCACTCCGCGCACACCGGCATGCCGTTTTCTTCGTATGCCAGCTGCGAGCGGTGGTGCACCAGGAAGCACTCTGAGCAGGTGAATTCGTCGTCTTGGCGCGGCACCACCCGCACCGTTAGTTCTTCGTTGGATAGGTCCGCCCCGGGCAGTTCGAAGTCTTCGGCGACTTCGTTTTCGTCCTCGTCGACGGCATTGGAACCGGCGTCGTGGCGGCGACCTTTGAGTTCTTCTAGGGAGTCTTCCGACACCTCATCGTCGTTCTTGCGGGGAGCATCGTAGTCGGTTGCCATGGGGACACCTCGTTTCGTGACGGACTGCTTAGCGGCGGCGCGAGGCCACTGAAAACATTTAACCTCTGCGCCGGGATATTAGCATTAAATGCCTGTCAATGGTAATACAGCCAGATATTACCCTTACAATGGCATGATAGTAGCCCTACTCGGGGGATCTGACCGCAGCTCGATTGGAGTCTCAATGATTGAACTAGCCCTTCTCGGCTCGCACGCAGATGGAACCCAATTGGTATTCACTGACCCCGACGGAAAACGCTACCTCGTGGATATCGACGATGACCTCAAGGCCGCCATTCGGCGCCAGTCGTTGTCGGCCGAAGTACTACCCCCTCCCGGTCGCCGCCTGGCGCCCCGTGAGATTCAGCGCCTGTTGCGTGCCGGGATGGAGCCAGAAGAGATCGCTTCCGCCTACGAGATTGAACTCGAACGCATCAACCGCTACACCACCCCAGTGCAGCTGGAGAAGAACTTCGTCATCTCCCGCGCGTTGGAAGCCCCTATCTCCAGTGATTCGGGAGCCCCGCGGCTCGGGGAGCTGGTGGTTGATCGTTTGGCCACCCGAGGAGTGGACGCCGCTTCCCTGTCGTGGTCCGCTAGACGCGAGGACGGGCTCCCCTGGGAGCTGCATTTGAACTTTGCCCAGGCGGCGCGCCAGCTGCACGCCCATTGGGAAATTTCGGAGTCGGGTAAGCTGCAGCGGGCTTTGGATGACGAGGCGCGTTGGTTGACCGAAACCACCTCCCCGGCGGCACCGCCGGTCAGCACGTTGGTGACCTCCGCGCCCGCCACCGTAGGCCAGGCGCAGTCCGACGAGAGCGTGGAGGCGCTTCTGGATGAGCTGAGCGCGGCGCGGGGGCGGCGTCAGGGATTAGATTCCGAGGACGATCAGCCGCCTTTGCGCATGGATGCGGCCCGTCAGCGCAGCGAGGGTGGTAAACCGGAGTTTAAACCCACCTCAGCGCTGCGGTTCGTGCGTTATTCGCGTGGTGACAAGTCAGCTGCCTGCCTCACTTCCGGGGCAGAAAATACCGGAGGCAATTCGGCCACTGCCGACTCAGGCGTGACGGCTACGCCAGGTGATTCAGCCGCAGGCACACGCGGGTCTGCATCGCCTGCAGCGCACTCAGCGGTCGGCTCAAGCGCTAACCCTGACGAAGCTAGCCGCCGCGCCGGTCCCGCCGCGGCGGAGAGCGCGGACAGTAGCAGCCCTTACGCTGGATTCCCGAGTGGAAATGTCGCCGACCCGGGCAATGCCGCTAACCAGGCAGATGTCAGTCAGAATGCTTTAACGGCCGAAGATGACACAAACGATACGGCTGCCGCGGGAGCGGATACTGCTTCTACTTTCCCCTCGGGCGAGGCCGCGGGGACCGGACCGTGGGAAGGCGCCGATAGCGGCGACACTGACGCAGGCGTACTGCCAGGCCTTGGTGACCTCCCCGAGGACCGGTCCGCGAAAGCGGCTGGGGAGTCAGTGGGGCGACGCTCCAAGCGCGCCAAACGACGCTCAGTGCCAGCCTGGGATGAGATTATTTTCGGCTCCCGCTCCGACCAGTAAGGGCTTTAGATTACCTGGTGGCGCTAAGCGATCCGGCCGGTGACAATAGCGCGTTCAGTGTTGGTAAGGGACCCGTGCACCCCCGGCAGGGCCAAGGTGGTGGCCCGCTGGGTGCGTGAGTCCCCCACCGTCCAATCCTGCGCCATGAACGCCACCGCTGCACCCACGTCGCCATTTCCAGGGCCGGGGCCAAAGTAGGCAGGCAACTGCGCCGCCGGCACGATGAAGGCTCGCTCCCCCAAGTATTCACGCCAACGCTCTACTACCGCCTGCGATTGCCCGTCCTGGGGGTGGATATGCGGGGCCCGTCCCTCTCCGGCGAGGATGCGTACGCCCTCGCGAAGCTGCGGGATTTGCGCGATGTCCAACCGTCGGCTCGGCTCCGAATTAACCATCCCGTGGTCGGCAGTAACGATCACCGCTGTGCCTGCGCCTACCCGCGCAGCCAATTGCGATAGGGCCTGGTCGACTTCTTCTAAAGCCTCCAGCCAGGCTTGTGACCCAACGCCCTCACCGTGACCCGCATGGTCCAAGCCGTGCCAGTACAAATACACTAAATCGGCCCCTGCTCGACTGGCTTCCACTGCGGCGTCCACTCGCGCTTGTAAACTGTCCGCGCTGAGATATTGCGCCCCGCGCAAAGCCGCCTGTGTAAGGCCCGACGCCACGAACCGGGTGGCATTTACCGCTACCGTTTCAATGCCGACCGCTGTGGCACGCTCAAACAGGGTGTCCACGCGTTGACGCTCGCGCCCTGGCAGTTGTGCACCCGCAAATGACAGCAGATCCACGGCGGAATCGCCCTGGGCGATCGACCACCCCACCATGCGGGTGGCACCCGGTAAAGCCGAAGTGGTGAAAGCGGTGATCGCTGCCGCGGTGGTTGATGGGACGATGGTTTTCGCCGCCACCAGGTCACTGCGGCGTTGGCGCAAGAATGGCAGGTATGCGGCGTAATCGGCAACCGCTTGGGCACCGAAACCGTCAATCATCACCACCACGGCGCGGCGAGTGTCTGTCAGTTGCAGGCGCTCAGCGGTGTATTCGCGACGCGCCGGCCAGGAAGCCGGGCCGCCAGCTCCCAGCCGCCGGGAAGCCGGGCCACTCGCCCGCGCTTGCTGGCCGTGGCTGTCCCCCGCCACCAAGTAGTGCGGACACCAGGTATCCACCTCTACGCCCTTTTGCCCGCCCAGGTGGCCCAGTACGGTGGGTAATAAGTCAGCGAGGAACACGTCCTCGGGCTGGAACCGATCAATCCAACCCGGCAAGTTAGCAGCCGGTATTTGCCCACCGGGGACTGCCACCTGGGAAAGCGCTGGCACGTCCTCGTCCCCGGTGCTGAACTGGGGTGGCTGTGAGGGGCAATCCATGGGGTCCTCCGGCGTGGAAACTCGGTGCTGTGCGGGCTTTTTGGAACAATGGTAGGCATGTCCAAAACAAGTGCCCCGCCCGTAGCTGATCATATCGTCGAAATCGACGTCTCCGACGAGATGCGCAGCTCCTTCCTAGAGTACGCGTATTCAGTGATCTACGCCCGCGCCCTGCCGGACGCGCGCGATGGCTGCAAACCGGTGCAGCGACGCATCTTGTACCAAATGTCACGCATGGGACTGCGCCCGGACCGCGGCCACGTGAAATCCCAAAGCGTGGTGGGTGAAGTGATGGGTAAGCTGCACCCCCACGGTGACGCGGCGATTTATGATGCGCTGGTGCGCTTGGCACAACCGTTCAACCTCCGGGTGCCGCTGGTGGACGGGCACGGCAACTTCGGCTCCCTCGACGATGGTCCCGCCGCTGCCCGCTACACGGAGGTCCGCTTGGCCCCCGCCGCTATGGATATGGTGGCGGATTTGGACGAGGACGTGGTGGACTTCATCCCCAACTACGACGGGCGCACCACTCAACCCGAGGTCCTACCCGCCGGCTACCCGCAGCTGCTGGTCAATGGGGCTTCCGGAATCGCGGTGGGCATGGCCACCAATATTGCTCCCCACAACCTGGGTGAAGTCGTGCAGGCCACCTGCCACCTGTTGGACCACCCGCAAGCCACCAACGAAGACTTGATGCGCTTCATCCCCGGCCCGGATTTGCCCGAGGGCGGTGTGATCGTCGGCCTGGAGGGCGTGCGAGAAGCTTACGAAACCGGACGCGGTACCTTCCGCATGCGGGCGCGAGTGAATGTGGAGCGCGTCAGCGCCCGCAAACAAGGCATCGTGATCACCGAACTGCCCTACCTAGTGGGGCCCGAACGGGTGATTGAACGCATCAAGGAAGCCGTTAATTCGAAGCGCTTGCAGGGTATCTCCAACGTCACTAACCTCACCGACCGGCACCACGGGGTCCGCCTGGTGGTGGAAGTGAAGAACGGGTTCAACCCCGAAGCGGTCATCGCGCAACTGTACCGTTTCACCCCACTGGAGGACACTTTCTCGGTAAACGCGGTGGCGCTGGTAGATGGTAGACCTCAGACCCTGAGTTTGCGCCGCATGCTGGAGGTGTATTTAGAACACCGCACCTCAGTGGTACGCCGCCGCTGCGAATTCCGCTTGGCGCGCGCCCAGGAGGCCTTGCACTTGGTGGAGGGCCTGCTGATCGCAGTGCTAGATATTGACGACGTAATCGCGGTGATTCGCTCCTCCGAGGACGTTGACACCGCCCGCTCGCGCCTAATGTTGGCGTTCGACTTGTCGACCGAGCAGGCGGACCACATTTTGTCCTTGCGCCTGCGACGCCTCACCAAGTTCTCGCGCTTGGAGTTGGAACGCGAACGCGATGAACTGACCCGCACCATTGAACAGCTCACCGAAATCCTGTCTTCGGCAGCCGCGCTGCGTTCGGCGGTGCGCGGGGAGCTGATGGAGGTCAGTGCCCGCCTGGCCACTCCCCGCCGCACCCTACTGCTGAATGTGGATCCGCAGCAAGTCAGCGCAAAGACGGTTTCGGCAGCGGTGCCGCTAGAGATCCCCGATGAGCCGGTCACGGTGATGCTCACCAGTTCGGGGGCGCTGCTGCGCCTAGATGGTGAGGAGCCGGTAATTCCCACCGACCAGCGCGGGGTATGGGATACTTTCTGCGCGCAGTTGCCCTCCACCGCCCGGGGACAGGTTGCGTTAGTGGACGAGGACGGGGTGGCGCACCGGGTGGATGTGGTGGCCTTGCCGTCAGTGCCGCGTGCCGCGCAGAACCCGTCTTTGGCGGCCGCCATCGACGTGGGGCATTTGCTGGGTTCGAAGATCAAACCGGTGGGGCTGATCCCCTTGGAGGGCGAGGATGTCAGTGGCTTGGTCACTGCCCAGGGCGTAGTCAAGCGCGTGCGCACGGACTTCCCCAAGACCGATAGTTTCGAGGTCATTTCCCTAGCTGACGGGGATCGGGTGGTATTTGCCGGCCCGTGTCCCGATGAAGCAGACATGGTGATGATCTCTCAGTCAGCCCAATTGCTGCGCACCGCTGCCAGTAAGGTACGCCCACAGGGGCGCACCGCCCAAGGCGTCGCCGGCATGGCACTGCCCGATGGGGGCCGTATCATTGCCGCAGCCTTCCCCACTCAACCGGGTGCACACGTGGTTACGGTGGCGTCACCCTCGGCGGATCAAGAGGATCTGTTCGGGGCCGATCAGTCATCGGTTAAGGTCACCGCTTTGGAGGCGTTCCCCATGAAGGGGCGGGCTGGCATGGGCGTGCGCTGTCACCGCTTCTTGAAGGGCGAAGCAGCGTTGACCATGGCGGCGGTTACCGCGGCGGAGCCGATTGCGTGTTCGGACACGGGTGCGGCGGTGAAACTACCTGCGGTGGATCAGCGCCGGGATGGGTCGGGACAGCCGGTGACACGGCGGATCGCCGCCCTGTCCTAGCGGCGAAGGCGCGGCTGGCCGCGGCAGTTTAGGCGGTGGCCGCGGCAGGCTGCGTTATCGCAATGAGTAGATACGCAACACTGCTGCTAGGGCGCGTGTGCCAGAGGAACCAACGCCAGTGCGGCTGGCGAGCGGCGAAAGCCCGGGCGTTCCCCCTACACCTGCAGGGCGTAGACACGGGTGGTGCCCACGGTGTCGAAGCCGAGGGCTTCGTAAACGCTTAACGCTTGGGAGTTGTTGGCGGAGGAAACACCCGCGCTGGTGGCTTCCATACCGTCTTGGAACTGGGCGCGCATACTACGGGCGATCAGTGCCCGAGCGGCGCGACCGCCCTCGCGATATCCGGGTAGCACCGCCAACATGTCGATGGTGCCTTCGCGCCACCCCAGCACCGACCAGTCCTGGTAATATTTCGAAGCCATCACGAACCCCACCGGCCGCAGCCGGTCACCGGAACGATCCACGGCGACGAAGGACCAGTCAGGATTAAAGTCATCGCGCCCCGCCAACCAAGTTTCCAAGGAGATCGGCACCTGTGCTTGGTGTTCGCGGCGAATCTGGTTCGCCACCGCCAGGATGCTCTCTTCCTCCAGGTCCTCCCACGACTCCAAGGTGAGGAAGCGCGGCAACCCGTTTTCCGGTTCGGTGTCGGTGAGGAAAACGCGCAGGTCGTAAAAGGTTCGCTCCCAGTGGTAGCCCAGTGCCCGCAGGTGGCCTTCTAAATCCGCATGCCCCTGCTCCACATGGAAGCTGATTTGTCGCGACGACAGTTTCGCTCCCGCCAGTAGGTGGCGAGCTTGCGCGGTCTGCCACGAAACCAGGATCGCGCCGAGGCCGCGTCCGCGCATGATGGGGTCAACGCCCCCTTGGCACACAGCAGTGTTTTCTTGCGAGGACACAATCCGCACCAATCCGTAGCAGCGCAGTTGGTCGTGCACGAACCCACCAATCAAAGTGCAAGCGCTGGATTGCCGGATGATTTCTTCGATCTCGGCTTCGGCCGTGCGGTAAGGCAAGGAATCGTGTTTCTCGATGCGATGCAGGAGGTTGGCGAAAGCGGAGGCGTCTTGCGCAGTCAGGAGGCGCCACTCAAAGCCCCCAACTTGGGAGGGCGGGGCGGGCAACCTCGCAGCTGCGGAAGACTGGTTCACGTCACTCTTTCGGTTTCTTTCAAGATACTTTCCTGCCGGTAGCTTACCGGAAACCCCCAGCTGTGGCATCAGTGGCACAAAGCTTTACCTAGCCTGCAACTACGCTTTAACTGCTACTGACGCCCCCGACTGCAATACTGCCCCGAATCCAGCCAGGTGCGATCTACCGCCCTGGAGCGTCTCAGTTAACGTCGAGGGCGTAATACACTTGCTCGCCAATGGCGGCGAACCCCATTCGCCGATAAAACTCGTGCGCCCGCTGCGCGTTATTATCATCCACCGCCAGGGTGAAGGATTTGGCGCCGCATTTTTGCGCGGCCCCCATGGCACTGGCCAGTAGGGCGCGCGCGATCCCCCGCCCGCGTGCCTTCGGATCCACGCCCAGTAGCTCCCCACTGGCCTCCGCCTGGCCGGTGGCGATCCACTGCGCCGGTCGGCGGCTGGTGAGGATATAGCCCACGACCGCATCGTCCTCGTCCAAAGCAATAAACGACCAACGCTCATCGCAGGTTTGCAGCGCCCGCGACCACCACTGATAGGTATCGGCTTGCTGCCCCCAGTTTCGGTCGAAGACCCGGTAATTGAGTGCTTCTACCTCCGCTAGTCGGCGCGGGTCCCAAGCTTGCACCCGGATACCGTTGTCGGCCGCCTCTTTCAGGGGATCCACCGACAGTGGCGCGGGGGTGGGGAGCTGGCAGTTCAATACCTCGAAAGTGCGCTGCGGGCTGAACCCCGCGGCCATGTAGAGCCGGCGGCGTTCGTTGACGTGAGCATCGACCAGGTTATACACCCGGGAACTGCCGTGTCGTTTCCCGCCTGCCACTTTGGCCAGCAATTGGCGGGCGCGCCGATCCTGCCATTTCAAAACTGCGCGGCCGATGCCACGTCCGCGAGAAGCCGGATCAACGAAAGCGTTCACCCGCGCACACGCGGTCCGATCGGCCCCAATGGTGATGTCAACCCACGCTACGGCACGCACCGTGCCGGCATGGTCGCGGCCCACAATGGCGTCACCGCAGCGCGCCCCGGTGCAAAACTCCACTAAATCGACCAGTTCGTGGGCCTCGCAGCGCACCAGCGCCCGGTCCGCGTCCTCACAGTCCTTCACCAGTTGCGCCACTCCCGCCAAGTCGCGTGCCTGCAGCTGGTTCCACTGGACACCCAGGTGCGAGGGCGGGTAAGAGGCGGTGTGGGGCGAGTTTTGGCACGCCGTTTCGGGTGAAGTCATGGGTCCCTCTTAAAGTAGAAAGCCAACGGGGCTGAGCGTCGTCTAATTTACAGCCGTTAAGCGTCAATTTGTTCGCGACTGAGCTGGTCAGAACCAGCCACAATGAAGTCCCTGCGCGGTGCCACTTCTGAGCCCATTAGCAGTTCGAATACCCGCTCCGCCTCCAGCACCGCGGTTTCATCTTCAATGGTGATGCGCCGCAGGGTGCGGTGTGCTGGGTCCATAGTGGTTTCAGCCAACTGGTCAGCGTCCATTTCACCTAGGCCCTTATAACGCTGAATCGGTTCTTTATATTTGCGCCCGGATTTGCGAAGCTGGCGCAGTTTTTCATGCAGTTCTTCTTCCGAGTAGGTGTATATTAACTCCGCTGCCCGCCGCCCCTGCTTGGGCAGTTCGATGCGGTGCAGTGGCGGGACTGCGGCGTATAGGCGACCGGCTTCCACTAGCGGCCGCATGTAGCGGAAGAAAAGGGTTAGCAGTAGGGTGCGGATGTGGGCGCCGTCCACGTCCGCATCGGTCATCAGTACCACTTTGCCGTAACGTGCTTGGCTGAGGTCGAAAGTACGGCCCGACCCGGCTCCGATGATCTGGATAATGGCGGAACATTCTCCGTTGGAGAGCATATCCGCGGTGGATTTCTTCTGCACGTTCAAGATCTTGCCGCGGATCGGGAAAAGTGCTTGGAACTCGGAAGAGCGGGCGAACTTTGCCGTGCCGAGGGCGGAGTCGCCCTCGACAATAAACAGCTCGGAAGTAGCCACGTCGTTGGAGCGACAATCAGCTAACTTAGCTGGCAGCGAAGAGGTTTCCAAAGCGTTTTTGCGTCGCGAAATTTCCTTATGCATGCGGGCGGAGACACGCGCTTTCATCTCCCCCACGATCTTTTCCATCCACGCGTCGGTGGTCTGTTTGTGTTCGCGTTTGGTGGACTTAAAACGGGTCTTCAGGAAATCGGTGACCACTTTGGACACCACTTGGCGGATCTGCGGGGTGCCTAGGACTTCCTTGGTTTGGCCTTCAAACTGCGGTTCTGGGAACCGCACGGTAACCACCGCGGTCATACCGGCGAGGATGTCTTCTTTTTCGATCCGCCCGTCCTTGGCGGTGATCTTGTATTTGCGTGAGTTCTTCTCCGCCAGCGAGCGGATGCTCTTGACCAGGGCTTGCTCGAAGCCTTGCACGTGGGTGCCACCCTTGGGGGTGGCGATGATATTAACGAAGGCTCGGCTGACGGTGTCGTAGCCAACTCCCCAGCGCATGGCGATATCAACTTCGCAGGTGCGTTCGATCTCAACGGGCTGCAGGTGACCGGTTTCGTCCAGGCGCTGCACCACTTCGTCATAGGTGCCACTGCCTTGGATACGCATGGTGTCGGTGACTGCTCCATCGGGTGCAAGGAAGTCGACGAAGTCTTCCACTCCCCCGTCGAAACGCAGTGATTCTTCTACCGCTTCGGCGCCGCGTTCATCGCGCACCAAGATGGTCAGTCCCGGCACCAGGAAGGCAGTTTGGCGGGCGCGCTCCACCAGTGCTTCCCAAGAGAACCCTTCAGAGGAGGGGAAGATTTGGAAGTCTGCCCAAAACCGCACGCGGGTGCCGCTGACGCCGCGCTTGACCTTGCCCACCACGTCCAACTCGGAGGCGTCAGTGAAGGGGGTGAATGGTGAGTTTGGGGTGCGTTGGGCGGCATCGTCGAAGCGGCCGGGCTCGCCGCGACGGAAGCACATCTGGTAGGTCTTCCCACCGCGGTCAACTTGGACGTCCAAGCGGGCGGAGAGGGCGTTGACTACCGAGGCGCCGACGCCGTGGAGGCCGCCGGCGGAGCCGTAGGACCCGCCCCCGAATTTGCCACCGGCGTGCAGCTTGGTGAAGACCACCTCCACGCCGGATAATCCCACCGAGTCAACCGTATCGACCGGGATGCCACGTCCGTCGTCAAAGATGGAAACCGAGTGGTCGGGATGGAGGGTGACTTGAATGTTTTGGCAGTGCCCTTCGAGCGCTTCGTCTACCGCGTTGTCGATGATTTCCCACAGGCAGTGCATGAGGCCGCGAGAGTCAGTGGACCCGATGTACATACCGGGTCGCTTGCGAACGGCTTCGAGCCCTTCCAGCACGGATAGGTGGCGGGCGCTGTATTCCTCCACGTTGGTGGCCTTCTTGGAGTCCTTTTTCGTCACCCCACCATGGTAGGCCATCGCTGGGTTTTCCTTGCTCTGCCACGCCCAACGGGCCCACCGACCGGTTGGTCAGCGGGCCCGTTTAGAGGTCTAAGGTACTAGTCGAGGTAGTCGCGTAGCACCTGTGACCGGGAGGGGTGGCGCAGCTTCGACATAGTCTTGGATTCGATCTGGCGGATGCGTTCGCGGGTCACCCCGTATACCTTGCCGATCTCATCCAGGGTCTTCGGCTGTCCATCTCCCAACCCGAAGCGCATGGAAACGACTCCGGCTTCGCGTTCTGAGAGGGTGTCCAGTACTCGATGTAACTGTTCTTGCAGCAGCGTGAAGGACACGGCATCGGTGGGAACGATCGCTTCGGAGTCCTCGATCAGGTCCCCAAACTCGGAGTCACCGTCTTCACCCAGCGGCGTGTGCAGGGAGATTGGTTCGCGGCCGTACTTTTGTACTTCCACCACCTTCTCCGGAGTCATGTCCAGTTCCTTGGCCAGTTCCTCGGGGGTGGGTTCGCGGCCCAGGTCTTGCAGCATTTGTCGCTGTACGCGCGCGAGTTTGTTAATCACTTCAACCATGTGCACCGGGATGCGAATGGTGCGGGCCTGGTCGGCCATGGCACGGGTGATGGCCTGGCGGATCCACCAGGTGGCGTAGGTGGAGAACTTATAGCCCTTGGTGTAATCGAACTTCTCTACCGCGCGGATCAGACCCAGGTTGCCTTCTTGAATGAGGTCAAGGAACAGCATTCCGCGGCCGGTGTAGCGCTTGGCCAACGACACCACCAGACGCAAGTTAGCTTCCAGCAGGTGGTTCTTAGCCAGTTGCCCGTCCTGCACGATGATTTGCAGTTCGCGGCGCAATTTGGAGGGAATCTCATCGCCGGCTCGTTTGATCTTTTGCTCGGCGAACAGACCCGCTTCGATTCGGCGTGCCAGGTCCACTTCCTGGGCGGCGGTGAGCAGAGCTACCTTACCGATTTGCTTCAGATAGTCCTTCACCGGGTCGGCAGTGGCGCCAGCGACGGTGACTTTTTGTACCGGTTCGTCTGTGTCATCGGAGTCGGAAACGACGAATCCGCCCGAGCGCACCGCGGTGCGGTCTTCTTCCTCAGTTTTGCGACGCTTACGACGCCCCATCTTGGGTTTGTCTGCGTCGGTTTCGTCGTCCTCGTCCTCGTCGTCTTCTTCTTCGTCGTCTTCGGTTTCGGGTTCTTCTTCGTCCTCGTCCTCATCGAGGTCGAGGTCTTCGACGTCTTCGACGTCTTCGAAGTTCTCCGGTTCGGCTTCGGTGTCTTCGTCTTCTAGTTCGTCGTCGAGTTCGTCAGCTTCCACCACCGGTTTGGTTTCTTCTTTACGAGTACGGGTGGTGCGCTTAGTGGTCTTCTTCTTCGCGGCGGGCTTAGCGGGGGTCTTCTCCGCGCCCTCGCTGGCGGTAGTTTCTTCCTTATCCGCCCCAGCCTTAGTAGCGGGCTTCGCGGTGGTTTTCTTGGTGGTGGGCTTGGCGTGGGTCGTAGCCTCAGCCTTGGGGGCAGTCTTCTTGGCGGGCTTTTCTGCGCCGGCGCCGTCTGCTGCAGTAGCGGGCGTCTTTTCGGCGGCGGGCGCCTCCTTGGCGGCGGCCTTCTTAGCGGGAGCCTTGGCTGCCGCAGTCTTGCTGCTCGTGGTCTTGCTGGCCGGGGCCTTCTTAGCCGTCGTCTTCCTGGCGGCAGTTTGCTTGGCTGCGGGCTTCGTCTCGCTAGCCTTGGTTTCACTCGCCTTCTCGTCCGCAACGGCGCCGGCGGCGGCCGCTTTCACAGTCTTCGCGACCTTGGTCTTAGCAGCGGCAGTCTTCACGGTCTTTGCCTCAGCCTTGCTGGCAGTTGCCTTGCTGGTGGTCGCCTTAGTAGCGGCCTTAGTGGACTTGCTGGCCGCAGCCTTAGAGCTGGTGGTAGTTTTGGCGCTCGCGGTGGTCTTGGCGCTGGCAGCCGGCTTAGAGCTCGCAGTTGTCTTGGCTCCCGCTTTCGCGGTTGCCTTGGTCTTGGTTTTCGCCGCAGTGGCCGAAGAGTCTGACTTCGGGGCGGCCTTCGTCTTCCCTGTGCTGGTCTTAGAGGTCTTCCTCTTTGTGGTTTGAGCTTCCTGCTCAGCTGCGGTTTTTGACGCTGCCACCGAACTCACCTTTCAAGATCTACACACTCGAAGCGTTACCGAACGCGACCGAACCTCACCGTCTACAATCACCACCGGCCGAGTTTTATTCCCGACATCCGAAAGTCACCGCACGCCAAGCTCCCTGCTCAGCTTGTTTCGCCACGGAAATGGAACCTAGTACCCATATTTGGTTTAATTTGAGCTGGAGTAAGTCGGCGGGTCAGTGTAGCAGATGGGATGAGATTTCAGTACAACACGACAATTATAGTCAGACACCTACCGACCGGCGAATTGGGAGCCCATTTTGCGGGCAGTTCCCAGCGTCCCCGCGGGCGTTTTACCCACTCAGCCGACGCTGCTGAAATCGCGCCTTTATCGCATGAAATGGGTAGTGGTTAGTACCGGACAGGGGGCGTCCAGCAGCACCCGCGTAGCGTTCGACCCCAGGTTGGTGCTGCACGATCCTCCCATGCGAAGCCCCAGCACAATGAGCGTCGCCTGCAGCTCCTCGGCAGTGTCCAAAATGGTCTTCGCGATCGGTTCATCTCCACGGGCGTTGCGCACTTGGAATGCCACGTCGGCCTTTTCCAAAGCTGCCCACAGGCGCCCGTGCGCATCCATCTCGGTGCGTTCGTCGTCGGCGTTCATGCGTGTTGCCACCACGATGGTCAACTTAGTGTTCAGCATCTCGGTGACCCGGATAGCGACTTGCAGTGCGGCGTCCGATTCATCTTTGCCATGGTAACTAAGCACAACCGACATGGGCCCTCCTTACCTTCGTACCCTTAGGGTATCTTTAGGGACATGGTCACGACGAATTCGCACCCCGCCAACCCCCTGGACTTATCTAGTTTTGGGGCGCGGATCCACCAGCTTTGCCACCACGTCCTCGCCGAAGAACTCGCCCCGGTTGCCAACCACCCGGCCCTGGCCAGCTTCCGCGAAGTCATCACCCCCTACGTCACCGAAGGTAAATCCTTGCGCGCTTTAGGAGTCAGCGTTGGTGCAGCGGTAGCGTCGGGCAGGCAGCTGGGCGAGGACGAAACCGCCCTGCAACTGGGAGTGGCGTTGGAACTGTACCAAGGTTCCGCATTGATCCACGATGACTTGATCGACCAGGCCCCCGTCCGGCGTGGACAACCCAGCGCCCACGTGCGTGCCGCCCAGCTAATTAGCCCGCAACTGGCCGAGCCAGTGGCGATTTTGGCCGGTGACTACCTACTTTCCCTGGTACACGCCCGCACCGTGGACGCCCTCGCCTGCCTCCCCCCGGCCACCGCACAGCGGGTGGGACGCTACCTCGCTGATATCACCGCGGAGGTCGCATGGGGACAGTACCTGGACGTCCTGGCCGCCAGTGAAGGCTTGGCTGACCCGGTGCAACTGCGCGCACACGTGCTGGAAGTCATCGCGGTTAAGGCTGGCAACTACTCGGTGATGCGCCCCCTCATTTTGGGGGCCCTGCTATATACCGATAGCGAAGAGATTTTGGCGCCACTGCGGGTGGCGGGACACAACTGGGGCTTAGCCTTCCAGATGCGCGACGATGCTTTAGATTTCGCTAACGCCGATGCCACTACCGGGAAGACCGCGGGCACGGATCTGCGTGAAGGCAAACGCACCGTGTTGCTCACCCTGGGCCTGGAGCGCGCCGACGCTCAGCAACGGCAACTGCTGGTAGATGCCCTGGGACGATCCGATCTGGAAGCCGCGCAGGTGGCGCAAATCCGCCAAGTGTTGGCAGATTGTGGCGCTTGGGAAGAACACGAGCAGATGATTACCCAGCTGTACCAACAGGGCTTGGCCGCGTTGGATCAGCTACCGGTAGACACTGCTGCCCGCGGGCTACTGCGCGACTACGCTAGATTACTGGTGGAACGCCAATACTAAATCAGCGCCGCGGCACTCAGAAAGCAAGCGGCAAGATAGCGTTTCGTACCTCGCGCACCCGGTTTTGCGCCAGCAACTGCAGCGGAGTGTCGTCCAAACCGTCGTGAGTTTCCATCATCCAGGCGGTAGCCTCTTCGATGCTGAAGCCGGCATCAAGCAACATCGTCACGGTGCCGCGCACCGACTCTAGTGGAATCCACCCGTTGGGCCCCTTGGCGAAGCAGGCGGCGGGAACGTGCGGCTTGCGGTCAATCATGACCTTCAGCAGTACGTTTTCTGCCCACAGCTGTTTAATTCGCGAGGGCGTTACCCCCAGTTTGGTGGCGGCCTGGCGTTGGTCAAGGAATTCACTCATGCTTGCATCCTACCTTGCGCTCCCCCGGCGGCCCCACTGCGCCCGGGGCCCAGCTGGGCGAATCTGGCTTCTGTCGGGGTGGTGACCACCTGCGCGGAGGGTTTTTGCATACAATCTGGCACGTGGGATTGTTTTCGAACTGGCGCGACAAGGCCGCCGAACAAAGCGCTGAGGCGCCGGCGCAGCAAGCTGCTTCCAGTGACCAAGCTGTCACCACTTCCCACCCGACCTCCACCGAAGACCGTCCCTCTGGCGCGCGCGAGACCTCCAAAACTGCGGAAACTGTCGACACTGGCGGAATCGAAGAGGAGGCGAACACTGCGCTTTTGACCGATCCGCTGGTGGGAATGGTCATTGATGAGCGATACCGCATCGTGTCACTGCTGGCACGCGGGGGCATGGCCACGGTTTACACCGGGTACGACACCCGCCTAGAGCGCCCCGTCGCAGTCAAAGTAATGCACCCGCATTTGGCGCAATCGGCTGACTACGTGCAACGCTTCCGCCGGGAAGCGCGCGCCGCCGCCCGCATCATCCACCCCTCCGTAGTGTCAGTATTCGACCAAGGTATCGTCGGCGGCTCCGGCTACCTGGTGATGGAGTTGGTCTCGGGCACCAACTTGCGCCACCAACTCAACGCCGAGGGCGCCTTCACCGTCGAATACGCCCTGGAAGTAACCGAAGCCATCCTGCGGGCCCTGATCCAAGCTCACCGAAATGGCGTGGTCCACCGCGATATCAAACCCGAAAACGTGCTGGTACCTGAGGAAGGACCGGTGAAAGTGGTTGACTTCGGACTGGCGCGCGCCGCCTCCGACGTCTCCGCTGCCAGCACCGGGTCCGTCCTCGGAACGGTGGCGTATCTGGCTCCCGAACTGGTTTCCGATAGTGAACCAGATGGGCGCTGTGACCTGTATGCCCTGGGCATCATGCTGTACGAAATGCTCATCGGCCACACCCCCTACGAGGATCGCAGCGCCATCCAAATCGCTTGGGCCCACGTGCACGAGGACGTTCCCGCCCCCTCGCGCCTGGAGAAGTGGCTACCCTCGGAGATCGACGACTACGTGTGTTCCCTGGCGGCACGCGAACCCGGCTCCCGCCCAGAAAGCGCCCAAGAGGCCCTGGAAGAACTCATCCAACTGCGGGTCCAGCTGCCCGAGACAATCTTGACCCAACGTGCCAAGGTCGAAAAGGCTGACCCCTCGGAGGCCTTCACCGCGCCGGTACACACCCACGGTCAAACCGTGGCGCTACCGATTCCTACCGGCGCCCGCACTCCGGTTAAAGCGCAGGGGGCGGAGAAGAAAACTCGCCGGCGCCGCCTACCGTTAATCCTCACCACCGTGGTGTTGCTGCTGGTAGTAGCCTCCGTCGGCTTCGGCTGGTGGTGGACCCAATACGGGCCGGGCGCCTACCTGAAAGTCCCGGACCTGGCGGGGAAGACCGAAACTGAAGCCGTCCAAACGCTGCAGGCACTGGAGCTGGAGAGTACGGTCAATAAAGACTTCTCTGATGACGTGCCCACCGGATTGGTGATTAAAACAGAGCCGGGCGCCGGCATGAAGGTCCACAAATCCGCGGCCGTGTCCATCTTGCTGTCGAAAGGCATCAAGATGGTGGAAGTACCCAACCTGGTTGCCAGTGACCAAGACGCCGCGCTGAAGGCCCTGCAAAATGCCGACCTTAAAGCGGGTGAGGTGAAGGACGAGTATTCCGAAACCATCGCCAAGGGGCAGGTGATATCGCAAAGCCTGGAGGCGGGGACCACCATCCGACATGGCACCAGCGTGAACCTGGTGGTGTCTAAGGGCAGGGAGCCGCTGAAGGTGCCTAAAGTTGTGGGTCTAACCAACGAAGAGGCCCACGCCTTGCTCACCGATGCTGGTTTCGCGGTGCAGGTCACCGAAGAGTTCTCAGACGACATCGCCAAGGGCACGGTGATGTCCCAAGATCCTAAAGAAGCCGAGACTCGCTATCGCAACGACCCGATCGCCCTCGTAGTATCGAAGGGCCCAGAAGTGGTGGCAGTGCCCGACGTGGTGCGCATGAGTGAAGCCGACGCCGTGGCTACCTTGGAAGCGGCGGGGCTGAATGTGAAGATCACTCGCGTCTACGTGGTGTTCGGTAACGTCGCTATGACAGTGCCGGCAGCCGGCACCGAAGTTAAAGTCGGCTCCACCGTGGAAATCCGCCTGGTGTAGGTGATTTAACCCGCCATTATTGGCGAGGACGGGCCGGCTTGGTGGTGCGCACCGCGCGGTCAGCGTGGACGCCATCTACTAGCCGGCTAGTTTTAGGACCTGCCGAGTCGGCATTTTTAGGCGTTCGCGGCGCGCAGTAACCCACCCACTCGGAACGCCATTTCCAGTGACTGTTGGTGATTCAACCGCGGATCCACCAAGGTTTCGTAGCGCTGCGCTAACTCGCTCTCCCCCAGGTGTTCAGAGCCGCCAATCACCTCAGTGACGTCATCACCGGTGAGTTCCATATGGATTCCACCGGGGGCAGTGCCAACCTGCTGGTGGCTGCGGAAGAAGCCTTCGACCTCGCGCATGATGGTTTCAAAATCGCGGGTCTTCACCCCGGTAGCAGTTTGGATGGTGTTACCGTGCATCGGGTCACAAATCCACGTCACCGGACGCCCATCGGCCTGCACCGCCTCCAACAGGGGTGGCAGCAGCTCATCCACCTGGTTGGCACCCATGCGGGTGATGAAGCTCAAACGTCCCGGCTCGCCCTCGGGATTTAGCCGATCCAACAACGCCAGCAGATCCGCAGGGGTAGCGGCCGGACCGATCTTCACGCCCACCGGGTTGCGTACCCCGGCGAGCAACTCCACGTGTGCCCCGTCGGCCTGGCGGGTACGCTCCCCTATCCACAGGAAGTGTCCGGAGGTGTTGTAAAGTTCTCCGCCGCGAGAATCCACCCGCGTCATGGCAGCTTCGTACTCCAACAGCAGCGCCTCGTGGGAGGCATATAGATCAACCACCCGCAGGGCATCAAAGTCCGCTCCGGCGGCTTCCATGAACTTAACCGCACGGTTGATCTCCTGCGCCAAGGCTTCGTAGCGGGCGTAGGCGGGGTTGGCGGTAAAACCGCGGTTCCATTCGTGGACCCGGCGCATATCGGCGTACCCACCCTTGGTGAAAGCGCGGATTAGATTCAAGGTGGAAGCCGAGTATTGATAAACCTCCAGTAGGCGGCGCGGGTCAGGCTCACGGCTGTGCGCAGTGAACTCGTGATCATTCACCGCGTCCCCGAAATAGGACGGCAGTTCCTGATCCCCGCGGACCTCAGTAGGAGCTGAACGCGGTTTTGCGAACTGCCCGGCGATGCGCCCCACCTTTACGATCGGCAACGACGCCCCGTAGGTGAGGACCACTGCCATCTGCAGCAGGGTTTGGATCTTCAAACGGATCTGGTCAGCGGTCGTAGAAGCGAAGGTTTCCGCACAGTCCCCACCCATCAGGACGAAGGCTTCACCGCGCCCCGCCAAGGCCACCTGGTCACGCAGGGCGTCCACTTCACCAGCGAATACCAAGGGCGGGCGCTTGCGCAGGGCCTCGGAAACGGCCGCCACGTCCTCGCCATTGGCATAGGGAGGCTGGTGGTGTGCCTCGAATTCGCGCCAAGTATCCCACGGTAGTTGCTGGTCGATGATCATGTAAATAACCCTATCGATTAGATAAGACTGGGGGCGTGCGTCCCAAGCTGTGGAACGCACGCCCCTTTTGGTCTCAGTGGCGCTGCCAACTTAGCTTACAGGCGCGGGGAGGGAGAGATACCTTCCCCGATCTCAGCCATCATTTCCACGAACCAGTCGGTCTTGATATCGAACTTCTTGGCACCGGCGATGCGCTTGAAGCTGATGGCCTTCAGCTTATTCTCGTCCTCTTCGTCGTGTCCCACCACGCCGGATTCGCCGCGCAGGGCGCATTCCACCGCGTAGTCGGTCATGGACTTGATCAGGCGCAGATCTTCGGCGTTGGCGGCGGCGGAGCGAGAGAAGTAGCCAGACTTTTGTACCATCACTTTTTCCGCACCGATACGTTCGGCGAACTGCTTAGCGAACCAAGCACCGGGGTTGATGGTGTCCAACTTCACGTGCCCGAAGGGGTCACGCTGCACTTCTTCACCGGCTTCTTCCATTTCACGCACGATTTCAACTACGCCAGCACCTTCGGACAAGAAGATGTTCACGTTGCCGATTTCATCCATGATCGCCTTGAGGCGTTCAGCTTCCTTATCGATTTCCACGTCATCTTCGGGGATGTAGATGGCGTGAATGTCCCAACGTTCCTTGCTCAGCCCAAGTTCGGGAGCCCATTCCTGTTTCTTCCACCACTGGCGGTAGGCACGGGCGGCGGCGGCGGTAAGGTAGCCACAGTTACGGCCCATCACTTCGTGAATGATTAGCATCCGTGGGTTGGAGCGGTGCTCACCGATAATGTTTTGCGCGAACTCGGAGGCCTGTTCCGCGGCGGTCCAGGCGCCCAGGGACTGGCGGATCGGTACCACGTCATTATCAATGGTCTTAGGCAGGCCCACTACCGTGAGATGGTAGTCGTTTTCTTCCAGGTAGTGCGCCAAGTCAGCGGCGGTCGTGTTGGTGTCGTCACCACCGATGGTGTGCAGCACGTCAACCTTGTCGGCGCGCAGACGTTCGGCCGCGACCTTGAGCGGATCCTGTCCTTCTTTCACCAGGCCGCGCTTTACCAGGTCTTTCGCGTTGGTCAGTTTCACGCGGGAGTTACCGATGGGGGAACCACCGAACTTGTGCAGCAACCCGGCCTTCTTGCGGGCGGCTTCATCGATGGTGATGTAGTTGCCGGTGAGCAACCCGTGGTAGCCGTGCTGGTAGGCGATGATTTCGATCTGCGGGTCTAGCTCGTTGTAGCGCTCGATGAGTCCGCCTACTGCCGAGGACAAACAGGGGGCGAAGCCACCGGCCGTGAGGATAGCAACACGCTGGATGGGCATAGTTTATTAGCCTTTCAGTCGGGTACAGCAGGTGCGTAGGGCACCACCGTAGCCATTGTACCCGGGTGCGCGGACCCGGGTAGTGACCTCGGTCCTCAAAACCAGCCAGCCGAAGCGTTATTTCGAGGGCGGTAGCCCTTCTTCTTCAACCCGCTCAGCTTCCGCACTCTGGGCTGCTTCGCCACTGGACACGCCGGTTTCGGGGGCCGACTCACCGGCATCAGGGTTAGTAGATACGGCGGCACCGTCCTCGCCCTTATCGGCGTCTTCAGGTCCGGGCACTTCAACTTCCGGGGCGGTGCGCCCACCGGGAGCTTTGGCGCCTCCGGGAACCGGTCCGGCGAATTTGCCTTCTTTCGCCAGCTGCGCTTTCACGTCAGCGGCGTACAAGTCCACGTACTCTTGGCCCGATAGCAGCATCAGGTTGTACATGATTTCGTCGGTCACTGCGCGCAGGGTGTAGCGGTCGCGTGCCAGGCCGCGGTAGCGAGAAAAGTCCAGCGGCTCACCAATGACGATTCCCACGCGGTGTAGGTTGGGGATCTTTTGACCAATGGGCTGGGCAATGTTGGTCCCGATCATTGCCACTGGGATCACCGGCGCACCCGATTCCAAGGCCAGGCGAGCTACGCCCACTTTGCCGCGGTACAGTCGCCCATCGGGGCTGCGAGTGCCTTCGGGGTAGATGCCGAACAGCTCCCCTTCTTGCAGGCGCGCCAAGCCGGTACGCAAGGCCGCGTCAGCGGCTTTACCGGAGGAGCGGTCCACCGGGATGGTACCCACAGCGCGCATGAACTTTGCGGTGAGCTTCCCTTTGAAACCGGTGCCGGTGAAGTAGTCAGACTTACCTAGGAACACCACTTCCCGATCAATCATCAGGGGGAGGAAAACTGAGTCGAACACAGCCATGTGGTTCGATGCCAAGATCGCGGGCCCCGTGGTGGGAATGTTTTCCTTACCGCGGATCCACGGCCGGTAGATGGCCTTGAGGAAGGGTCCCGCACCGTTCTTCAGAACCTGATAGAGCACCGGTGTAACCTCCTAGGGACGGTATTGAGTCACTAACTTGTCAGTCTAGTGGTCTAAGCTGCAATATATCGACGCATTGGCCGTGAGTTCGACGGACGTATGGCTATTGCGTGTGCACGTGTGTCAACACGCGCTTATCCAGTCACATTGCCACAACCGGGAGAAGACCGCCATGCCAAGCGCCAAAGACCTGCCTCCCGTGGCAGGGCCGCACCCTTTGGCACAGCGCACTTTCGTGGTGGTTGACGTGGAGACCACCGGGTTGCGCAGCAGCGATGCGATTACCGAGGTCGGGGCGGTGCGAATTGTTAACGGTCGCGTTACGGATTCCTTCACTCAGTTAGTGAACCCCGGCCGCCCCATCCCCCCAGCTGTCACTTCCCTCACGGGTATTACTGACTCCCTGGTAGCTAGCGCTCCCCCCATTGACCAGGTGATGAACGAATTCCTCCACTGGGCGCGCCTCGATTCCGCCATTTTGGTTGCGCATAACTCGGCTTTCGACGTGGGATTCCTAACGCGCGCCTGCCGCGCTCACGCTCTGCCTTGGCCCACGGTTTCCGTACTTGACACGCTGTCCATGGCCCGCACCCACTTGCCCCGCCCACTCGTGTCTAACCACCGCTTGCCGACACTGGCGAATTTTTTCCGGGTAATAGTCCCCCAAGCGCACCGTGCTTTGGCCGATGCCTACACCTGCGCGGCGGTGTTCACCGCCCTCGCTGATCGCCTGCGGATCGAAGCGGCCAGTCAGGGACAAGATTTCACTTTCGCTGACTTGCAGGTAGCTGCTGCCCCCGTCCCCTACGAATACCGCCACCAGTTGGCACTCACCCGCAACTTGCCTCCCACGCCGGGGGTATACACCTTCTATTCGAAGTCAGGCGTCCCCCTCTACGTTGGGTCCGCCACCCACCTGCGCAACCGGGTGAGATCCTATTTCGGGGCCAGTGAATCACGCGAACGCATACGCCGCATGCTCAAAGAGGTCAGCCATATCGAGGCAGAGCCAACCGCCACGGTTTTAGAAGCACGCGTGCTCGAGTTGCAGGCCATCCGCTCGCGCCACCCGGTGTTGAATCGCTCTTCCCGGCACCAAGAAGACACCGTGTGGCTGGTCGCAGGCGACGACGGCTTACAAACTACCCATCGGGTGGACCGGGCCGACGCGGGCCAAGCTTTGGGACCGTTTCGCCGCAGTGCGGCGGCTCTACGGGCCCGGGCCGCCATTGCTTTGGCGCTGGGTGCCGATGAGTTCGAAGCTCAGCATTTCGCGCCCCGCAACCTGCAGTTACCGGCCGCTGCAGCGCGCCAAGCTTTAAGTGCCGCGGACGATTTTGTGCCCACCCGCCTACACGAGGTGATGGCCAACCATGCGCGCGCCCACCGTTTTGAAGCCGCCCAACGGGTAAAGAAACTGCTCGGTTCCTACCAGCAGGGGGTTAGGCGGCAGTTGGCGACCGCGCGGGTCGGCACGGCGTCTTTGGTGATATGGGCTCGCCCCCTTCACGAGGACGTTCCCGGCGCTCCGACGGACCGCTGGCGGATGCATTTGGCGCGGTTTGGGCAGCTGCTGGCCACCGAAGTGGATGTGCCGTTCCACGATTTAGAGGCCAGGGGGATAGCGCTGCGCGAGCGTGCCCAAACCCCAGTCGTCCTCGGCAAGTTGGATTCGAGGGAAGTTAGCGGCAACTACTTGGGGCAGTGTACTTGGGAGGAAGTTCGCGAACTAACCCGGGATCTTAGCTGTCCGGATGTGCGCCTACTGGCGTGGGAAGGACCGCTGCCGTGGGCTTGTCAGGTGGGCGCCGCCAGCTTCCACGCCGCCCCGGTGGCACCGAGTTCGGAGCCAGCGCCAAGGCTGGAAATCAACTGGCAATAGCAAAGCGGGTGGAAGTCCACCTGGGAACTCCCACCCGCTTTAATTTCGGCTTATTTCTTGCCCAGCAATCCGGCCAAGGCTTGGCGAAGTTCAATCGGATCCAGCGGGGTGTTCAGCACCGTTTGCGTCCCGGCGAAGCGTGCCAACCACTCATCTTGCGGGCGCGCAATCAGCACCAGGGCGGGAGGCACGTGCTCGAACTCAACGTGGAGACGACGCAGCACCGCCATGCCGCCTTCCTTCTGGGTCTCCCCATCCATCACCAGCGCGTCGATGTGGTTGTCGGCGAACTTGGTGACAGCGCCTTCAGCTGTGGCAGCTTCGATCCACTCCACCGGCTTCATATCTGCGGCGGGGCGCACGCCTACCGCGTCCATCACGGCACGCCGGGTATCGACGTTGTCGGAGTACAGTAAGACGGTTACGTGGTCACGCTGCTCACTCATAGGATTTCCTTATCTGCTCAGGGCGCGAGGGGGCTAAGTCGCATTCGGCTTTCATTCTAGCGCCCAACTACTGCGATTTTCACACGCTCCGCACCGGTAAAGTCAGCTTGCGTCGGGTTTACTTCGCGGTCTTAGTGGAAGCCTTCGCTACCAGGTCAATCACGGAGATCACCGCTGGGGTGTCCCCCTGTTTGGGCACCATTACCAGCAGGCGCGACCCCATGTGGTGGCCCGCCAGGTTGAAAGTGTCGCCGATAGGGGTTTGGCTTGGGACCGCAATACCTTGCTTCCAACTAGACTCCGCCGGCTGCGTGGAAGGCACCGGGCTGGAGACCATGTGCACCAGGACGTAATCTTCCTTCTGCAGTACCTCACCCTTGCCTTCAGAAATGGCGATGGTGGTGAGCTTGTCCGGCATCTGCACGTCCTCGCCCACCGTCAGCTGCGGTTCGGCTCCCAGTTCACCTTCCACCTTCACGCCCGCGGGTAGGGAGGCATTTTGGTCGGTGGCGTCTTTTAGGGCGCTCAGGTCTTGCGGGTCGGCGCGGTCCACGATGTCAACCACGAACACTAGGGAGGAGTTTGCCGGGATCGATCCTTGGTCTTGGCTGCCGTATCCCCACTCCGGTGGGATTACCAGTTGCACGCGATCCCCCACGTGCTGGCCCGCTAGACCGTACTTCCAGCCTTTGATGAGGCTGTTGAGGGAAAACAGTACCGGGTCGGGAGCATCCGGGTTGCTGCGTTTGAAGGAGGAGTCGAATTCTTTGCCGTCCCACAGGGCACCGGCGTAGTGGATTAGCACCACGTCGTCGGCTTTAACTTCCTCCCCGCTTCCGGGTTGGAGAGTTTTAGCGATGATTTCTTTTGGTGCCTCGCCGCTGCCGGCACCGATGGTGGCGGATACGGCAAACTCGCCGGTCACTTCCGGCAAGGCGCCATCATAGTTGCGGTTCACGTTCGGGGTTTCTTCCGCGCTGGCGCTAGCTGTGGCCGAGGGCGTGGCGCTACTTTCTTCGGTGTTCTTCCCTTGGGAGCACCCGGCCAGGGTGAGGGCGAACAGGGCGGTAGCAGCCACCAGGGCGCGAGGATGCAGTTTCATTCGATTCAGTTTTCCTACGGCAGTTTCGAGTATTAGCTTCGGGGCGTCCCGGTGTCCGCTTTCAGATCCGGGGGCGCGGGTCTGCTAGTGGAAGGATTCTCCGCACGCGCAGGTGCTGGTGGCATTGGGGTTATCGATGGTGAAGCCTTGCTTTTCGATGGTGTCGAAGTAGTCGATGGTGGCACCAGCTAGGTAGGGGGCGGACATGCGATCAACGACCACCTCCACGCCCTCGAAATCGCGTACCAAGTCATCGTCTAGCAAACGGTCATCGAAGTACAGGGAGTACACCAGGCCCGAGCACCCGCCCGCCTGCACGGACAGGCGCAGACGCAGGTCGTCACGGCCTTCCTGCTCCAGCAAGGAGCGGACCTTGTCAGCGGCAGCGCTGGTGAGTTCCACTTCGTGTGGCGCCGCGATCTGGTCGTCGGCAACTGCGGGGGTTTCGTTAGGAGTTTGGTTCTCAGTGCTCATGTTTGTCTTTCCTTCTGCTACGTCAAGGGCGGTAGCGACATGGGGTTGTCTTCACTCTACCGCGTTTACCTTACTTGGCTGGAGTTGAGTTAGCATCACCGGATCCAGGTGCCGGTCAGTACCCGCATGATCTGGTCTTCCAGGTCTGCGGGTTTGAGGCGGTAAATGTGGTGGATTCCCCACTGCGCTGCCTCAAATCGCGCCAAAGTGTGATCCGTGGTGAATGCCACCAGTGGTATGGCATGTGCTTGCGCCCATTGGCCTAGCACCGGTATCACGGAGTACCCCACGGTGTGTGAGTGCAGCGGCGGGCACAGTGCCACCGCCAAGTCGGTGGGCGGATGCTGCGCTAAGCCGCTTAGCTGTGCCATCGCTTCCCAGGCGTCAAACACTTGTCCTCCCAGGGCGAGGGCGAGTGCCCCTATCCCCCACCCGGCGCCGCTTCCCGGTAGCTGGGAGGGGCGAGACTTGGCACTGGTGGTGTTGGTCCCGCCCAGTGCTGCGCCGACGTGGAGGCCTCCCGTGGCTGGGGCGGTATTGAGTTGCACGATTTGCGCGGTGGGAGTTTGATCCAGCAGTCGGGCGAGGGCGTTCACCTGGGCAATGCTGTTAGCGTCAAGTTGGCTGGGGCTGAGGTCGGGCCGGATTGCCATCGCGGAAGACAACCCTGACAGTGGCCGGTCCGTGGTGGTGAGGATTCGTAGCCGTCGCCCCTGCAAACGAGTTTGCGCCTGCGCGAGGGCGGTCGGCAGCTCGAGCGCAGCCGGGTCGTTGCCAGCCCACTTCCGTACCAGGTCGGTTAAGTTCCCCCACGGCGCTGGGCTTTGGGGGTTCTCGTGGTGGGCCAATAGGTAGGTGCTGTGGCTCGGCGGAGCCCAGTTGGCTAGGTCGCTTACCTGACGGTAGTCCAGGACTTTCGCCGGTGGCTGCACCACTTGGTTCAGTTGGCTGGGCTCGAGCGCCGGGCAGCTGATTTCAATCCGCGTGCCGACCCGTTGTTGCAGGCGGCTAGCTATGGCGGCGGGGGTGGGTGCGGGTCGCCGGAGCCCCGGGGTGTCCAGTTCTCCGGCGACCAGTAGTTTGTTGAATGCGCTCATCTTTTTCTAAATGGTGGCGCTGCGGGGCCAGTGCGCTTACGCGTTGGCGAAGCGCTGCAGCATCAGGGTGTGAGCCAAAATCGCGTTGCGCAGCACGCTGAGGTCTTGGCTTTCGTCCTCGGAATGGGCGTTGGTGGCGGGGTCTTCCACCCCGGTGACGATCACCTGCGCGTTGGGGAACTCGCGTTGGAAGTCGGAGATGAAGGGGATGGATCCACCGACCCCAATGTTTACCGAATCCACTCCCCAGGCTTGGGTGAGGCACTCGTGGGCGATACGGGCGGCGGGTGACTCCAAGTCGGCCTGGTAGGACGGGCCGACCTCACCTTCGGTCACTTCCACGCTGGCGCCGAAGGGGGCGTGCTGCTTGACGTGGGCCACCAGGGCGTCCATGGCGGCGCGACCGTCCTCGCCCGGGACGGTGCGCAGCGAAACTTTGAAGGTGCATTCGGGGCTGATGGTGTTGGATGCCTGTGCCACGGAGGTGGCGTCGAAACCGATGATGGACAGGGCTGGCTGGGTCCACATGCGTGATGCCAGGTCTCCTACGCCGACCAACTTAGTGCCTTCCAGCAGGGAGGAGTCGCGACGGAAATCGGCTTCGTCCCATTCCACGTCCGCTTCGGTGCTGCCACCGAGCCCGGCCACTGCAACCGCGCCGTTTTCGTCATGGAAGGTGGCGATCAGGCGGCAGGCCAGGGTGACGGCGTCCAGGATCGGCCCGCCGAACATGCCCGAGTGCAGCGCGTGGTCTAGGACCTTGACCTTAACGGTGGCGTCCACTACCCCGCGCAGGGAGGCGGTGAGGGCAGGCACGTCCACCGTCCAGTTATCGGAGTCTGCCACCACGATGTAGTCGGCTTGGAGTTTTTCATGGTAGGTGCGCAGGAAGTTCGAGAAGGAAGGCGAGCCGATTTCTTCTTCACCTTCGATGAAGACGGTGACGTTCACTCCCAGATCCGTTTCCAGCAGCGACAGTGCCCCTAAATGGACGAGGACGCCGGCGCCGTCATCGGAAGAGCCGCGCCCGTACAGGCGTCCGTCGCGCACGTCGGGTTCAAACGGCGGGGTGATCCAGCGGCTGGCGTCACCAGCGGGCTGCACATCGTGGTGGGCGTAGAGCAATACCGTGGGGGCGCCTTCGAGGTGCGGGGTTTTTGCCACCACGGCGGGGCGTCCGGCACCGCCGCTGGGATCCTCTGCGGTGAGGATCTCGGTAGCGAGACCACGCTGCGCGAGTTTGCTTTCCACCCAGCGGGCGGAGTCCCACACTCGTTCTTGGTCGAAAGACCCGGAGGAGACCGAGGGGATGCGGATTAGTTCCTTTAGTTCCTCCACCAGGGTGGGGAAGATTTCGTCGAGTTTAGTTTCAAGTGCATCGCTCATGTGCCCACGCTATCAACGCGGTACCAACGTGCGCTAGTGGCTGGCCGCGCACCGGCCTGGGTTCGGCTATGGCACACCTCTCCGGTAGAGTAAGGAACGTGTTTGGAAAGCGTAACTCTAAAGCAGAAACCCCAGCGCCGGCTCCCGAAGCAGTGAAGCCGAAAACTGGGAAGGGTCGTCCCACTCCTACCCGTAAGGAAGCGGAAGCGGCGCGCCGCCGCGACGCGATCCCCTCGGACCGTAAGTTGGCGAAGAAATTGGCAAAACAGCGCCGCGATGAGGCGTGGCGGCGTCAGCAAGAGGCTATGGAAACCGGCGATGAGCGTTATATGCCGGCGCGCGATCAGGGTCCGGCGCGACGTTTCATTCGCGACTACGTGGATGCTCGCTGGTCACTGGCCGAATTCGTCCTGCCTGCTATGTTGCTGATGTTCGTGGCGATGTTCGGCATCGGTTTGGTAGCCCAATACGTGCAGGCGAACGTGGCTGCGTTCATCATCCAGTTCGTCACCATGGGTACCTATGCGCTGCTGTTGCTCTCGATTTTGGAGTCGATTTGGGTGGTGCGGAAGATGCGCCGGGCTTTCGAAGACAAGTACCCCAACCGCCAGTGGACCCGAGGTGCTTGGTTCTACGCTTTCTCCCGCATGGTGATGGCTCGCCGGTGGCGCCAGCCACGCCCGCAGGTTGAGCGCGGCCAGAAACTAACTAGCCACTAACATTGTGGCAATTGTGAAACCGCCGGTGACTACCCCAGTCACCGGCGGTTCAGTATTGGCCCTATGAAATCGAGCGGTTGATGCGGCTGGGCCAGGCACCGCCCTGGTAAATGAATGCGGTGAGGGCCTCAAGTAAATCCGCACCGGCGTCCAGTAGCTGGCGGGCATCATCGGCTGTGGATATCCCACCCACTGCGATGATGGTACGCCCCGGATCTAGCTTGCCTCGTAGCAGCCCCACCACTTCGACTGCGCGGGCCAGCAGGCGGGGTCCCGAAACGCCGCCTTCTCCCAGGTCGTGCTTGTTAGTAGTGTTAGTTGCCACCACCCCGGCCAGGTCCTTGTCGTTTACCAGTTCGGCAATCGCTTCGATATCTTCATTGGCGAGGTCGGGTGCGATCTTCACGAAAATCGGCACCCCTTTTGCACGCCCGTCCCCGGCCTGGGCTGCCCCGGCGCGAGTGGCTTCGATAATCGGGCCGAGGGCTTCCACGGTCTGCAGGTCCCGCAGCCCTACGGTGTTGGGTGAAGACACATTGATGACCAGGAAGTCAGCGTAGTGAGCCAGTTGGCGTGCGCATTCGAAGTAGTCGTCCCGGGCTTGGTCAGCGGGGGTGACTTTGTTTTTCCCAATGTTGACACCCACCACTAGTTGTCGCCCGGCTTTGGTGGAGCGCAGCTTGCGTAAGCGCCCGGCCACCACCTGGGCGCCGTCGTTGTTGAAGCCCATGCGGTTGCGAATTTCGCGCGACTGCGGCAGGCGCCATAGGCGGGGCTTGTCGTTGCCCGGTTGCGGGCGCGGGGTGACCGTGCCGATCTCTACGAACGCGAAGCCTAAGGCAGCGAAGGCCGCCACCGCGCGGGCGTTTTTATCCATCCCGGCAGCCAGTCCTAGGCGCCCGCGCAGGGGGCGGGGCAGGAAAGTGGCGTGCGGAGCGATCGGTTCGCCGGTGGGCAAGGCTGCCTGGAGCGTGGCTAGCGCCGGAGGTAGTTTACTGATTGCCTCCAGTGAAGCCATCACCACGTCGTGGGCTTGCTCGGGGTCAGTGTGGGAAATGAAGTGCTTAAAAATCCATTGGTACACGTCTCCAGCCTACCGCGTTTGTGGTAACCGGGGCGCCTGCTAGTCCCACCATAGCCACCATCCGGACTGCCAGGGTTCGAAGGGGCCCGACATGGGCCAGATTTCATCCGGCGGTGCCAGGGCGGTGACGATTCCGTAGTATTCGCTGATGGTGTCCCACAGGTCTTCGCAGTCGCATTCTTCCCCGTGAGCCAGGTCTATTTCGTATTCGCTGAAGCCTGCCACCCATAATCCTTCGATGGTGACGCGTTCGTCGTAACGTGCAGGGCCGACCGCATAGCCGTGGAGACGGATTTCGTTGGGGTTATCGACCGCTATGTCCAGTAGCTCATCGCACCTGGGACCCAGGTTTTGTCGGTCTTTGAGGTTCGCGGCCGTGAGGTTGTGCCGTAACTGTTCGGCTGCCACTGCTCCCAGTCCGCTGAAGGTGGAAAAGGACGGTAGTTCCTTAGTTTCGCTCTGTGGGGTGTGCGAGCGACCCAGGCTGTTGCTTTGGTATGGGGCTAAGAGGTTGGCGATCGCCCGTTTGGTGGTCCATCCGCGTTCGCCGTAGAGGCCTTCGCCGGTGGCTTGGTTGTCGAGGGTTTTCGTCAGCATGTCTGCTCCTTTCGTCGGTGCCAACGATCCCATTCTTGGCAGGCAGATCCAGGCCCAGCAGCGGCCGGGTGATGCGTCTGTGGATGGCGGTAGGGTGTGGATAGCCAAAGCGGACATAATGGTGAGTATGCGAATTGATATTTCTGCTTTGGATGATCCGGCGCTAACTGACTACACGAACATGACGGATGTGGCGTTGCGTTCGCGCCTTGAGCCAGAGCGTGGCTTGTTCATGGCGGAGTCAAGGAATGTCATCACACGCGCCTTGGAAGCTGGCTATCGACCCCGCTCCTTCCTGATGGCTCCCAGATGGTTGGAGTCCATGTCCGACGTTTTGGGCCAGTTCCCCGAAGTTCCGGTCTTCGTCGCGGAAGAAGCGGTACTGCGCGAGCTCACCGGGTTTCGCCTGCACCGCGGGGCGTTAGCTGCGATGCACCGCAAACCCCTACCGGCGTGGGAAGAAATTCTATCCGGGGCTAAGCGGGTGGCGATTTTGGAAGACATCGTCGATCACACCAACGTGGGGGCGATTTTCCGCTCCGCGGCAGCGCTTGGGGTTGACGCGGTACTGGTGACGCCCTCATGCGCTGATCCGCTGTACCGGCGGGCGGTGCGAGTGTCGATGGGAACGGTGTTCCAAATCCCCTGGACGCGGTTGCCTCACTGGCCGGCGGCCGACCTTTTGCGCGACCACGGCTTCCATTCGGTGGCGTTAGCGTTAGAAGACGACAGCGTCACGCTTGATGATTTCACCGGTTTTTTGAGTGACAATCCGCAGCAGAAAGTCGCTTGGGTGCTGGGCTCCGAAGGCTATGGCCTCTCCCCCGCTACCATCGCGGCGCTGGACACTAAGGTGATCATCCCGATGTCACATGGCGTGGATTCGCTAAACGTTGCGTCGGCTGCCGCAGTGGTTTTCTGGGCGACGCGTCCGGCTCGAAATTAATCGCACCTAGCTGCGTTGGTCGAGTAACTGTAGGACCAGCTTGACGGTGTCTTCCCACCCGCTAACGCCGTGAGTGGGGTACCCGGCGGCCTTAACCGGATAGTCATTCCCATCTGGGTCGAGGCGGTCCCCGATGAAGAGCATTTCGTCTTTACCCAGGCCGGTGGCCTGCAGTAGTTGCCCCATGCCGTAGGCCTTATCGATGCCGTGGGCCGTGATATCAACCGAGGTGGATCCACCCGCGCGTACCTGCAGCTGTGGCAGTTTCACGCTCAGGGCTTGGCGCATGGCGATTTTCTTCTCGCCGGTGGGATCCCATTTTCGTTTCTCTTCCAGCGGCGCGTCTTGGCCGAGGGCAGAATAGGTCAGTTGGGTGCCCCGGTCTTCGATGATCTCTCCTGCGGGATCGTTTATCCAGTAGCCCAGTTCTTCCGCGGTTTCTTTGATCAGCTCTTTGACCTGAGCACGCACGTCCTCGGGCAGGTCGTGTCGGTACTGTTCCACCCATCGACCGCCCTGACAGCGCAGGTAGACGGTGCCGCAGGTGGGCATCAGATGTAGGTTCGCTAAGTTAGCGCCGACATCTTGTAGGGGCCCAATCACTTGGGTTTGGAACTGGGGGTATTGCGCGCCGGAAATTACGCACACGGGGAGTTCTTCTAAGCAGCGACGCAGGGCCTGGGCCATTGCCGGCGGCAGTGGGTATTTGGAGGGAGCCAAGGTGTCATCTAGGTCAAATGCCAGTAGTTTGATCATGTTCGCTACCCTTGTGTGCGCTTTGTTTCCCGGGCTCGTGGTAGTTCGCGTAAGTTCCATCGCGATCCAGGTGTGCTGGGCTGTTTAAATTATTTTAGCTGGCTGGTGAATGCAACCGCAGTTGCGTTCACCAGCCAGCTAAAGGCTTGCTTAGACGAGGACGTTGCCTCCCAGTTTGCACCACCTTCGCCCAGTGCCGGTGGCGACCGGCGGTGTTCCCCGGATTAGTCGGTCATGGCACCCAAGGGCTCGTCCTCGTATTCACTCTCGGGTATGGGCAGCATTTGTAGCGCCACGATGGAGGCCACTAGGCCACCCCACACGATTGCGATGGTGACGACCATGAGGATAATGGATTCGGGGGTCATGGTTTATTCCTCTCCCTTGAAGCGGACAATGTCTTCGGCTTTAGCGTGCTTGCTCCACGGCAGCCAGGTGAAGATTGCTGACAGCACTAGCCCCAGCGCCAGGGTTCCCCAGCCGAAGATCATTACATTGGCGGAGGTGGCGGCGAAGCCACCGTATCCTTCGGTGAAGTAGGAAACCAGTGCTTGGAACAGCATCACGGCCAGTACGATCGGGACTACCAAGCCCACTACCCAGTTCCAGGCGCGTGGTACGCCGATGGAGGAAGCTAGGTTTAGGTGGCGTCGGAGTACACCGATTCGGGGAGTCACGAAGAAGGCCACAAGGCACATCGCGATGGCGGAGGAAACTACGCCGATGTTGTTGATGAAGGCGTCAACTACATCCAGATTCGTCAGGCCGGTGGTGGTTGAGAACAGCGCAATTGATACCACGGCCGAGGCCACGGTGGTGTAGATGGCGGCGGACTTTGCAGGCAGGCTGAACTTATCTTGAATGGCGCCAGAAACCACTTGAAGTAGGGACAACAGTGACGTTACGCCCGCCAGAGTCAAAGAGGTGAAGAACAAGATCCCGAACAGTGGGCCACCGGGCATCAGCGAAATGATGGTGGGGAAGGTTACGAAGGACAGGATCGGTCCGGTTAGGCCTTCTAGTTCTCCCACGGTGGTGTGTGACTGGTGAGCCATGAAGCCGAGGGTGGCGAACACTCCGATGCCGGCTAGCAGTTCGAAGGAAGAGTTCGCGAAGCCTGCCACCAGGCCGGTGCCGGTGAGGTTGGAGCGGCGCGGCAGGTAGGAGGCGTAGGTCAGCATAATGCCAAAGGCGATCGACATGGAGAAGAAGATCTGGGAGAAAGCTGCCAGCCAAACGTGTCCGTGCGTGAGCGCATTCCAGTCCGGGGTGAAGAAGGCGGAGAGGCCTTCGACTGCGCCGGGTAGGAACAGGGCACGCCCCACCAGGATCAGGAACAGCAGGATCAACAGGGGGATGAAGATACGGTTTACTTTCTCCACGCCCCGCGATATGCCCCGGGCCAAGGCCACGAAAACGAACAGCCAAACCAGTACCAGCGGCACCAGGATCTGGAGGACAGGTGTGAAGGAGATCAGTTTGTCTCCTTCGACTTGGAGGAATTCTTCCAAGAAGAAGGTGGTGGCGTCTTGCCCCCAGGCCATGCGTACCGAGTAGACCGCGTACATGGCGGCCCAAGCGATAATGACGGCGTAGTACACCAAGATGATGGAGGAGACTGCGACTTGCCACCAGCCGAGGAACTCGGCCTTTTCAGTTAGGCGTCGGAAGGTTAGGGGCGCAGAGCCGCGGTACTTGTGGCCTAGTGCGTAGTCCAGCAACAGCACCGGGATGCCGACGAATAGTAGAGCGATGATGTAGGGCAAGATGAATGCTCCACCGCCGTTGGTATAGGCTACGCCGGGGAAACGCCAGATGTTGCCCAAGCCGATGGCTGAACCCACTGCGGCGAGCAAGAAGCCGTATTGACCGGTCCAAAGGTCGCGTTTGCCACCGTGGGATTTTGTCTGCTTGACCGTATCAGACATGATCTCCTCCTCGGAGTCTCAGGGATACGGTTACTGTAATCGTATATTCAATAAAGGGACGTATCTGTCTCTAAGTGTGGGCATTGGACTGAAAATTAGTTGTGCGTCACACTGATATAACCGTAGTTAACAATCCATTTGTGACCGTTAGGAAGGTAAACACTGTGGCAACCCCTCACATTAATGCTGAACCCGGAGACTTCGCCCCCGCTGTACTCATGCCCGGAGACCCCAAACGCGCCGAACGCATTGCCCACCTGCTAATGGACGATGCCCGCCTAGTTACCGATGTGCGCGGCATGCTGGGCTTCACCGGCACGGTAGACGGGCGCCCATTATCCGTTATGGGTTCTGGGATGGGACAGCCTTCCGCCACCATTTACGCCACTGAACTCGTGCGCGAGTTCGGAGTCGAGCGCATTATCCGGGTGGGTACCTGTGGCGGTATCGCGCCGCAAGTGAAGGTCGGCGACGTGGTCGTGGGCCTGGCCGCGCACACCGATTCAGCTATGAACACCTTCCGTATCCCGGGCATTCACTTCTCCGCTGTGGGTTCGTTCAACATGGCTCGCGCTGCGGTGGAAGCCGCCGGCGACGACGCCAACGTACATGTTGGCACCATTTTGTCGCGCGACCATTTCTACCTCGCAGTCGAAGGCCAGCTCGATAACCTAGCCAAATACAACGTCTTGGGCGTTGAAATGGAAGCTGCTGCCATGTACGGGGTGGCGGCAGAGTTCGGCAAGGAAGCCCTCACTATCTTGACGGTTTCTGACCATTTGCTCGACTCTTCCAACGACATGAGCGCTGAAGATCGCGAGACTCGCTTCCAGGGCGCACTTAAGTTGGCGGTAGCGGCAGCCTTCGCGTAGGCCATGCGGGATCACCCTTCGGGTTCACAGATCCGCTTTCCGAATCGAGGGATCACCCTGCCGGATCCTCCGTGCAAGCGGCGGCGAGGACGTGACAGTAGTTCACGTACTCGCCGCCGTTTGGCGTCTCGCCGTTGAGTCAGTACCACAGAATTGGACGGGAGGTATCCGGAAATATCGCTTGAGCCGAGCCCGCGAGGCAAATCACTGGGCATTACAAGGCGCCGGATAATTTCCCATGCGCAACTGGCAGCAGACTATGGACGGCGTCCTTCGGTCCGTTTCACCGTTAGGTGATGTGCATCCAATAGGGGTCGTTTAGATCTCGGCGCAAACTACGCCAGTTCGGTAAGTACTGGTCCATGCGGCGTTGGAATGCCACCTGGTGGCCGCCTTCCCACAGGTGAGTCATCTCATGCACCACTACGTACTCGATTAAATCCACGGGCAGGTGCACCAGTTGTCGGTTGAGGGTAACTTTCCCGCTACGGCGGTTACATGACCCCCACCGGCTGCGCATTTGCCGGTACCGCACCTCACTGGGCCGGCGCTGAATGGTTTGGTAGTGATAGACAATGCGGTCCTGCACCACAGACTCGAGTAGCCCATCGAGAATGTGGTCGGGGCGCATATGGGGGTCGGCAGGCAGGTAGTCGAGAAAGACCTCATTGTCAACCATGTCCCAGGTCACTCCACGACCTAGGCACCCCAAGTTGCGCATGTGCGGTTCCCACTCCCGTAAGGTCCGCTCGGCGCCGAACAGGAAAGCTTGCTCGCCGTATTTCCAACACGATTTCGGCGCAATCGCACGCTGGTAGTCGTAATCTGCCAGGCGATCGAGCAACCAGATGAGTCTTTCTTCTAGGAACTGGGTTATCTCTTCATCGCTAGTGCTGTAGTGCGCTCCGACGCGCACCTCCCCGGTGAGACTATCGACGCGAACCGAAATTCGCGAGGTCATCTGTCGTTTAATGGTCACCGGGATTCCGACGATCTCCATGGTGTCGGCCAGCACCGGTCCTCTGGGTGCCATCATTGCCTCCCTAAATATCTTTCCACCCGATGAATAATCATCTCCAGGGCGACGAGGTTGCGACCGCCCTCGGGAATAATCACGTCCGCTTTACGCTTGGACGGCTCCACGTAGAGTTCATGCATCGGTTTGACGGTTGCTAAGTACTGCTGCTCCACCGACTCCAGGGTGCGGCCGCGTTCGAGGACGTCACGCTTTACGCGACGCAAAATACGCACGTCGGCGTCGGTGTCGACGAATAATTTGATGTCGAAAAGGTCGCAAAGTTGGGGGAAGCAGAAGATCAGGATTCCTTCCACGATGATCACCGGATGGGGTTCGACGCGCACGGTTTCTTCCGACCGGTTGTGCACGGTGTAGTCGTAGACCGGGCAGTCAATCGGCTTGCCGCTGATGAGTTCACTAAGTTGGGCGATCATCAGGTCGTTGTCGAAGGCATCGGGTGAGTCATAGTTCAGTTGCGAGCGCTGCTCGTAGCTCAAGTCGGAGTGCTCGCGGTAGTAGTTGTCGTGGTAGACCACCGAGACGTCAGTGTTGAAGTGGCGAATCAGTTCCGCGGTGAGGGTGGTTTTTCCAGATCCAGTACCGCCGGCGATGCCAATGACGAGGGGGCGCACGCGAGTCTCCAATCGTTTTGGAAGTTTTCCTTGATTCTATCCGCCTGTCTCCCCCGTCAGCGAGGACCGCGAGCGACTTGTGGATAACCGGGATTGGAACCCGAAAAACAGCTGTGATGTACCTCACTTTTACTGCACAAAGATTCTCACTGTGCCAAAATCGTATATGAAATGACTTGAGGGTGAGCACTGCCGCCATCCCCGGACACCAACTGACCGCCACACATAGGAGTGAGGAGACAGATCGTGCAATTCCACCACCACGGCTACGTGTCTACTGACCCGCGCGTTGAGCCCGCTGCCGGAGTAGGACTCAACCCTCCCACGGAACTGCCTAAGAAAGTCGATGTGCTCATCGTCGGCTCCGGACCCGCGGGCATGATCACCGCCGCCCAACTAGCGCAGTTCCCCTCCGTCACCACCGCCCTCATTGAACGGCGCGACAGCCGCCTCTACATTGGCCACGCCGACGGGGTGCAAGCACGCTCTGTGGAAACCTTCCAAGCTTTCGGCTTCGCTAACGAAATCATCGATGAGGCCTACCGCATCACCGAGACCTCGTTCTGGAAGCCAGACCCCAAGAATCCCGAACACATTGTGCGTTCGGGACGCACCGACGATGACCCGCTGGGCATCTCCGAGTTCCCGCACCTGATCGTCAACCAGGCCCGCGTGCTGGACTACTTGCGCGAGTTCGCCTACAACTCCCCCGCTCGCCTTTCCCCCTACTACGGGTGGGAGTTCATTGATCTAACCATTCACGAGGGCGAAGAATACCCCGTCGAATGCCAACTCAAGCGCAGCGCCGGTGAGGACGAGGGTCGCGAATTCACGGTCCGCGCCAAGTACGTCCTGGGGGCCGATGGTGCGCACTCGCGCGTGCGCCGCGCGATCGGCGCCCAGCACCTGGGTGGGGTTTCTTACCACGCTTGGGGCGTGATGGACATCTTGCTCAACACTGACTTCCCCGATATCCGCACCAAGTGCATCATCCAGTCCAACGCCGGTTCCATCCTGCACATCCCCCGCGAGGGCGGCTACCTGGTTCGCATGTATGTGGACCTGGGTGAAGTGGCTGAGGATGACAACCACGCGGTGCGTGATACCCCGCTGGAAGAGATCATTCGTCGCGCCAACGCGATTGTGGCTCCCTACTCTTTGGATGTTCGTGAAGTCGCGTGGTGGAGCGTTTACGAAGTGGGACACCGCGTCACCGACCGTTTCGATGAGATCCCAGTGGAAGAAGCCGGCACTCGCGACCCGCACGTGTTCATCGCTGGCGATGCCTGCCACACGCACTCGGCAAAGGCTGGCCAGGGCATGAACGTGTCCATGCAAGACGGTTTTAACTTGGCGTGGAAGCTCGGGCACGTCCTCACCGGCCTGGCACCGGCCTGCCTGCTTTCGACCTACACTGCGGAGCGGCAAGAGATCGCCCAGAACCTGATTGACTTCGACCTCAAGTGGTCCTCCATGATGGCGAAGAACCCGGCGAAGGCGCTCGAAGGTGAACAAACTATCGAGGACTACTACGTGACGACCGCGGAGTTCCCCGCTGGTTTCATGACTGAATATAAGCCCTCTACCCTAATCGGGAAGGACGCTGAGCAGGACTTGGCTACCGGTTTCCCCCTGGGGAAGCGCTTTAAGTCCACTTGGGTTTCCCGCCGCTGTGACGGCAACCCGGTGCAGCTGGGTCACCTCCACCGCGCTGACGGCCGCTGGCGTATCTACGTCTTCGCGGACCAGATGCCCGGCAACGACGGTTTGGTGGACAAGTGGGCTGACTTCATGTCGAATGACGAAACCTCCCCGGTGCGTCGCTTCACTCCGGCGGATGCGAACACTGACGCGCTGTTCGACATTAAGGTGATCTACCCCCAGCCGCACACCGAGTTCGAGCCGAACGACGTGCCCGATATCTTCAAACCGAAGAACGGCAAGCTCGGTTTGGTGAACCTGGAAAAGATGTTCGGTACCTTGCCGGACCGGTCCATCTACGAAGAACGCGGCATTTCTTCTAAGGGGGCCGTGGTTGTGGTGCGGCCCGATATGTACGTCGCCCACATCCTGCCGCTGGATGCCATCGAGCGGTTGGCGGACTTCTTCGCTGGGATCTACCAGCCGCAGGCGTGAGAACGTCAAAACCCAGTTAGGTCGACGGGCCAGCTGAGTCGATAGGGTGCGGCGCCGTCCTCGTGAGATTTACGAGGACGGCGCCGCTGTATGTGCACATGCGCAGCTGGTAGCTGGCTAGTAGAGTCGACCCTGTCCCCTTTAATCGGAGTTGCCTCATGTTCTTGGCCTTTGAAGAGATCCGCCACGCCAAATGGCGTTATATTTCCATCGCGGCGGTGGTGTTTTTAGTCAGCTACCTGGTGTACTTCCTCACCGGCCTGGCATGGGGGTTGGCGTCTTCCTACACTGAAGCCATTGAACGTTGGGAAGCCAGCTCGGTTACCCTCACCCAGGCTTCCAACCGCAACCCGCTGGCCTCGCGTATCCCCACCGAGGGCTTAGAGCTTCCAGCTGACAGCGCGGCCCTCACTATCGCGGTGGCGGCGGTGGAGGATCGCTCCCCGGAAGCCGAGTCTGACGCGCGCCTCGATACTTACATTTTTGCGGTGGATCGCGACCAGTTCCTCTCCCCGCAGGTGAGTGAAGGTGAGGCCCTGCAGGGAGAATATGAGGTGGTGGCTGACAGCAAACTCAAACGCGCCGGCTACCAGGTTGGGGATTCCATTTCGCTACCCGACGCGGAGGAAGACTTCACCATTGTGGGGTTCTCTACCGCCACTCGCTTCCAAACCGCCCCGGTGCTCTACATTGCCGACGAAGATAAGGAAGCCGCGTTGGGTAAAGGGGCTGACCAGGTGGTTTCGGTAGTGGTGAACCGCTCCGACGCTACTGCCAGTGCTAACTCGCAGGTGGAGGTGGAAACTGTTTCCACCGCTGATTTCATTGACGAGCTTCCGGGCTACCGCGCCCAGTATCTGACCTTCTCCCTAATGGTGGTGTCGATGATCGCCATCTTGTCGCTGGTACTGGGGATCTTCATGTATGTGCTGACTTTGCAGAAAAAAGCGGTGTTCGGGATCATGAAGGCCCGCGGTATTTCCACCGCTTATATCGCCCGTGCTGGCGCCTATCAAACTCTGCTGGTTTCCTCCGCTGGGGTGCTAGTGGGAATGGGAGCCGCAGTTGCTTCCGCAGTGGCCTTATCGGAGGCGGTCCCGTTTGCCGTGAACTGGCTACTATTTGGCGTGGTAACCGCTGTTTTCATCCTCTTCACCCTGTTGGGGTCCTTATTCCCCATCCGAGTGATTGCCCAGATCGACCCGGTAGAAGCGATTGCATGAAGCCATGATTGAACTAAAAGGTGTAAGTAAACAGTTCCGCCAAGGCAGTGAAACCATTGAGGCGGTTAAACCCACCGATTTCAGTGCCGAGGCCGGCGAGTTCATTGCCATCGTGGGCCCGTCCGGATCAGGGAAGTCAACTTTCTTAACTATCATTGGTGGCCTGCAAACCCCCACCGAAGGGCGGGTGAAGATAGCCGGGGAGGACATCACCGAAGCGTCAAAATCCGAGCTGTCAAAGCTGCGTTTCAAGAACCTCGGTTTCATTTTGCAGGCCTCCTCCCTGGTGCCCTCCTTACAGGTGCAAGACCAGTTGGTCCTGCACGACCGGGTGAAGGGTAAACGCCCTGACTTCTCGCGCCGCGATGGGTTGCTCGAAACCTTGGGCATTTCCCGCCTTGCGAAGAAATATCCGGCCCAGCTATCGGGCGGGGAACGCCAACGCGTGGCGATCGCTTCGGCCCTGTACCACGATCCCAAGGTGGTGTTGGCGGATGAGCCCACCGCCGCCCTCGACACTGAACGCGCCACCGAGACGGTGAAGTTGCTGCGCGACCTCACTCACGGTGAACAGCGCACCACCATCATGGTTACCCACGACATGCGCCTGACGAAGTATTGCGACTGCGTCTACCGGATGGAAGATGGGCAGCTAACAAAGCTAGAAAACCCCACTGGCCAGGAAGATCCGTCCCCTGAGTCTAAGGAGGATGGCGCCAGCAAACCGTGGTGGCGTTGGTGGCAACGATAGACTGTGTTCATGACTGATTTGCAAAATGCCGACATGAGCACTTACGTTGACCCCAAATTTCAAGACCCGCAGGCAGCACCGACTCAGGATTTTTACCGCCACACCAATGGCGGGTGGTTAGATACCCACCAGATTCCCGCTGACCGGCCTGCCGATGGGGCGTTCCAGCAGCTGTTTGACCGCTCTGAAGCCGACCAGCGTCAGCTCGTAGAGAGTTTGGAAGCCGACGCGGCTGATCCCGATGCCGCCAAGATGGCCACCATTTACCAGCAGTTCTTGGACGAGGACGCGGTGGAGGCCAGCGGGTACGCTCCCCTGCAATCCCTGATGGATTCGATTTATGGGGCCACCGATCACGGTCAGTTATTCGCGGTGATGGGCCAGTTGATGCGCGAGGGCGTGGGCGGCCTGTTTGACGCTTCCGTGACGGTTGATATGAACGACACCTCCCGTTACGCCATTTTCTTCTCCCAGGCGGGCTTGGAACTGCCCGATGAAGCGTTTTACCGGGAAGAGCAGTACGAACCCATCCGGCAAGCCTACGTCGCGTTCTTAGATGAAGCCGCCACTTTGGTCAGTGACGAACTTGCCGACGTCATGGGCCCCCAGTCCAGCGGGGAGTTCGGCGCCACCGTACTGCAGGTGGAAACCCTGATCGCCTCCCATCATTGGGACAATGTCTCATGCCGCGACGCGGTGAAGTCGAACAACCCGATGCGGTTGCAAGATTTCCAGGCCGCTCACCCGCACTTGGATTGGGAACGCTGGTGGCAAGGTTTGGGCCAACAGCCGGCACCCGACACCTGGGTCAATGTCCGCCAGCCTTCCTTCTTCACCGCCATGGACCAGCAGTGGTCACAGGTGCCGCTGGCGCAGTGGCAGGCTTGGATGGCAGCGCACGTGCTGTCCCACTTTGCACCGTTCCTGCCCGGCGCGCTGCTGCAAAGCCAGTTCAATTTCCGCCGCACCCTCACCGGCGCCGAACAGTTGCGCCCCCGTTGGAAGCGTGCTTTGGGTTTCGTTGAATCCACCATGGGGGATGCGCTTGGCCGGTTGTTCGTTGAAGCACATTTTCCGCCCTCGCACCGCGAACAAATGGATTCGCTGGTGGCGCAGCTACTGGAGGCCTACCGCCAGTCCATTACCGCTCTAGAGTGGATGGGCCCCGATACGCGTGAGCGCGCACTCGTGAAGCTAGGTACTTTCAACCCCAAGATCGGCTACCCCAGCAAATGGCGTGATTACAGCGATTTCACGCCCGGGGAGAACCTGGTGGAAACCGCGCGCCACAACGCAGCTTTCGCCACTGATTTCGATTTCGCCCATTTGCAGTGGGATCAGGTGGACCGCGATGAGTGGTTCATGACTCCGCAGACGGTTAACGCTTACTACTATCCGCTGCTCAATGAGATCGTCTTCCCGGCGGCGATTTTGCGCCCGCCCTTCTTCGACCCGCAAGCCCCGGACGCGGTTAACTTCGGTGCCATCGGGGCGGTGATTGGGCACGAAATCGGTCACGGTTTTGACGATCAGGGTTCCCAGTATGACGAAAATGGTCTGTTGCGAAACTGGTGGGAGGATTCGGATCGGGAGGAGTTTACTGCCCGCACCAAGCGTCTGATCACCCAGTACGCCCAGTTCAGCCCCGCGCAACTGTCCGATGAGCACAAGGTCAATGGGGAGCTAACGATTGGGGAGAATATCGGTGACCTGGGTGGGTTGTCGATCGCCTGGAAAGCGTATCTTTTGTCCATGGAAGAACGCGGCATTGCTTCTCCCGACGAGGACGTGCACGGCGATTACACGGGCGCGCAGTTGTTCTTCTACTCCTGGGCGCGGGTGTGGCGGCAAAAGTCTCGCGATGAGTTGATGATCCAACTGCTGGCGATCGACCCGCACTCGCCCACCGAGTTCCGTTGCAACGGAGTGGTGAAGAATATGGATGCTTTCCATGAAACTTTCGGCACCCAACCCGGTGATGGGATGTGGATGGATCCCAAGGAGCGGGTAACTATCTGGTAGTTCCCCATCTCCCCCACCGTCCTCGCCGCCGAAATCGGGTGTTTTTACTGATTTCGGCGGCGATTCTAATGGGCGTTGTATCTCAAAACGTGAAAAGATGAAGGTAACTTCGCGTCGCGGCGACCAGCGGTCACCGGGGCGCTCCATTTAACACAGTTATTAGAAGGAGTTTTCGCTCATGCCAGGGCAGAATCTCACCCGTGAGGAGGCGGCTCAACGCGGCCGCGAAATCACTGTTTACCATTACGACGTGCATTTGGACCTGACCGGGGATGCCACTAACTTCCAATCGAAAACCGTGATTGATTTTGATGGCCCGGATGGGGGAAGCACTTTCGTTGACCTAATCGCGGATTCGGTCCAACGCATTGAGCTCAACGGGCAGGCGGTGGATACCGGTGCTTTCCGAGATTCGCGCGTGCACTTAGATAACCTGCGCGAACGCAACAGCGTCACCATCGAAGCCACCTGCCGTTACATGCACACCGGTGAGGGCCTGCACCGCTTCACCGACCCTGCTGATGGGTTGGATTACTGCTATTCACAGTTCGAAGTGCCCGACGCGCGCCGAGTTTTCGCCGTCTTTGAACAACCTGACATGAAGGCCCAGTTCACGTTCCACGTCACCGCACCCGGGGAGTGGATCGTCCTGTCTAACTCCCCTGCTCCGGAACCGGTGGAGGTTGAGGGCGGCAATAAGCGCTGGGACTTTTCCGCTACCGAGCAAATGTCGTCCTACATCACCGCTATCATCGCCGGCCCGTACGTGGGTACTACCTCCTCTCTGACCTCCAGCAATGGGCGCACCATCCCCTTGGGCGTGTACTGCCGCCGTTCCTTGCTGGAGCACCTGGATGCGGATTGGGTTTTCGATGTCACCCGCCAGGGTTTTGCGTTCTTTGAAAACGAGTACGGTCACCCCTACCCGTTCCGCAAGTACGATCAGATTTTCGTTCCCGAGTACAACGCCGGGGCAATGGAAAACGCCGGTTGCGTGACTTTCCGCGATGAGTACATTTTCCGTACTCGTCCCACTGCTGCCCAGTTGGAGGGCTTGGCGAATACCATTTTGCACGAGTTGGCTCACATGTGGTTCGGTGACCTGGTGACCATGCGTTGGTGGAATGACCTGTGGTTGAACGAGTCTTTCGCGGAGTTCATGTCTCACCTGTGTTTGGTGGAGGGCACCCGCCAGTGGCCCGACGCGTGGACTGGTTTCATGGCGCGTAAGGAATGGGGCCTGACTCAAGACCAGCTGCCATCTACCCACCCGATTGTGGCTCCCATCCGCGACCTGGAGGACGTGGAGGTTAACTTCGACGGGATCACTTACGCCAAGGGGGCGGCAGTGCTGCGCCAGTTGGTGTCGTACGTGGGCCGGGAGGCGTTCTTCCAAGCGCTTAACCGCTACTTCACGCAGCACGCGTGGTCCAACACCACTTTGGATGACTTAATGTCGAAGTTGGAAGAGGCTTCCGGGCGGGATTTGAAGGCTTGGTCTTCGGTGTGGTTAGAAGAAGCGGGCGTGACCTTATTGCGCCCGGAGGTGACTTGTTCCGAGGACGGTCACATCCGTGAACTGGCGGTGGTGCAGGAGACCTTCACCCCGGGTTCGTCGTTACGTCCCCACCGCTTGGCGGTGGCCGGCTACGACGAGGTAGATGGTCAGATTCAGAGAGTATTCCACCACGAGCTCGATGTCGATGGGGAACGCACCGTGGTGGAGGCAGCTGCTGGAATCGCGCGCCCCGCCCTCGTGCTGGTTAACGATGGGGACTTGGCCTACGCCAAGGTGCGGTTGGATGAGCCGGGCCTGGCGTTTGCGATTAAGAACATTGCGCGGATGCCGGATGCCCTGGTGCGGGCCATTATTTTGGCCTCCGCATGGGATATGGTTCGCGACGGTCAGATGAGTGCGCCCAGCTACTGTGATTTGGCGCTTAGTGCTATTCCTGTGGAAACTGACATCACCATGTTGAACCTGCTGCTGCGCCGGGTCGATACCGCCTTGACCCAGTATGTGGGTAATGAGCGTCACCGCGCGGTATTGGAAAACGTGGGTGGGCGTTTGCTGTTGTTGGCGCGCGCAGCTCAGGCGGGAACTGATCAGCAGCGCCTGTTGGTGATGGCGGCGGCGCGCCGGGCGGTGACTGATCAGCAGGTGCAAGCGGTGGAGCGTTTACGTACCGGTGCTGATACCCTCACTGGCTTGGACGTGGATGTTGACTTGCGTTGGGCTTTGCTGGTGGGAGCGGTGCGTGGCGGCGCTGCCGAGGAGTCGGCGATTGCGCAGATGGAATCTGAGGACGCTACCTTGAAGGGTGCGCAAGAGGCGGCGCGGGCGCGCGCGGCGGTGCCAACTCAGGCCGCGAAGGATGCGGCTTTTGAGTCGTTCATGTTCGACCCAGCGTTGTCTAATGACATGCGCCTGGCCACTGGCCTGGGGTACTGGGTGGGCGAGGAACTGCGTCCGCAGCTGTACGCCGCTCACGTGGAGCGTTACTTCGCCGCCTTGGAGAAGGTGTGGGAGGATAATACTTTCCACACAGCTTCCGACATTGTTTTGCTGGGCTTCCCCTCCGGTTTGGTTGGTCGGGTGCCTGGCTTGGACGTAGTGGGTATCGGTGAGCAGTGGTTGATGGCGCACGAGGACGCTCCGGCCGGTTTGCGGCGCCTAGTGGCCGAACGTGTCGCTGAAGCCAAGCGGGCCCTGACTGTGCAAGCTTTGCGCTGAGCCGTTCGCTATTTCGTTGGGTGCCGGGAGGATTCCTCCCGGCACCCAGTTTTTACCCAAAGTTTTACCCCGATGCGGAGCAGGCGGGGATGGCCTGCGGTGCTCGCCTTACCGCATTGGTAGGGAAATAGTTCGCATCTGGAACAGTTTCGTCGTTGCGGGCGAATCTGGGCTCGCCGCGGGGTATCCTCGGAAGTGAAGGTATGGTCTCGGCCAAAGGAGGAAGGGATGTCTGAAAACTACCAAGCCACCGCTGCTGCCATCGTGGAGGGGCTGGGAGGCAAACCCAATATTGAATCCCTGGAAGCTTGTATCACCCGCCTGCGGGTGGTGTTGCGAGACGCTTCCTTGGTCAATGAAGACACCCTTAAGGGCGCCGGTGCCTTCGGGGTGGTAGTCGTTGGCCCGGTTGTGCAAGTGGTGGTCGGTCCCCAGGCGGACGCCCTCGCCGACGCTGTCGGACAACTGTAGCGGCACCTGATGATCGATATTTACTCACCCCTCAGCGGCACGGTTTTGGCGCTTAAAGACGTCGACGATCCGGTGCTAGCCGAAGGCATTGTCGGGTTCGGGTGCGCTGTCACTCCGGTGGAGGAACGCTGGCATGAGGTCTGTGCTCCGGCTGGAGGTCGACTATTGAAAGTGATGCCCCACGCCTTCATTGTGTTCACCGCCGCTGGGGTGGGCATCGTGGTGCATATGGGCATCAACACGGTGAAGCTCCACGGTGAGGGTTTCGAAATCCTGGGCCAAGAGGGTGACACGGTGGAAGCTGGCGAGGTGATCGTGCGGTGGGATTCGGCCGTCGCGATTAAAGCTGGCATGCCAACTTCAGTTTCAGTGATCGCCTGCGACCTGCCGGCAGAAGCGATCAATTTGAAGACCAAGGCAGGGCAAGAGATTCATTCGCGGGACTTGTTGTACCAAGTCTGCCTCCCCCAGGGTCGCTAACCGCCCCCGACCTTCGCCTGCCATTTAGTTTCACGAGGACGTTCCGCGCGCGAGCGGCTCAACTTCTGCGATTTAGTTTCACCACGACGATGGCGACCTCGCCAGCCCGTCGCCTGTGATGTAGTTCCACGAGGACGTTGCCGGCCTCGCTAGATATAAGCCAGGGCCGGGGCATTTCGCCCCGGCCCTTTCGCATGCGTTACTTCCCTACCGCCTGATTCATGATGTCCGCTTGGCGTTGGACTCCGATGGAGCGCAACGCTTCCAACGTCACTTCCCGTCCTCGGTCATCTCCCAAGGGAACGCGCCAGTTAGGGTATTCGGTGTGGGTCCCCGGTAGGTTCTGCGGGCGAATATCTCCGACAATGTCCACTAGGGACACCGCCAGCAGGCGGGCCGGGGTCTGTGCGATATAGCGGTAGAGCGCCTCAATCAGTTCAGCTTCTCTGGGTTCATCCGGCTCCAGTAACCCGTATTCTCGAAGCCGGTCGACCATGGCTTTTAGCTCATCTTGGTCTTGGGCGCGTACCGTCTCAAAGGGCTCCACCAGCAGCCCCAGGTCGGCGCGTAGCTGCGTGTGGACTCCCCGCAGGTAGCCCGTGGTCGGCGGTAAGTCGTGCGTATTTACCGCCGCTAGCACATCGCGCCGGTAGTTCTGCGCCGGCAGCGGAGCACCCTCATGGTCGCGTTCGAACCACAGGATGGAGGTTCCCAGGATGCCACGGTCGTTGAGGTAGCCGCGCACCCACGGCTCCACCGTGCCCAGGTCCTCCCCGATCACCACGCAGCCTGCGCGCTGCGCTTCCAGCAACAAAATACCCACCATGGCTTCGTGGTCGTAATGCACGTAAGCACCGTGATTTGCGCCCATACCGCGCGGGATCCACCACAGGCGGAACAACCCCAAGATGTGGTCGATGCGCACCGCTCCGGCGTAGGACACGACCGCTTTAATCATGGCGCGCAGCGGCGCATATCCAGCGGCTGCTAGGGCCTGTGGATTCCACGGTGGCTGTGACCAGTTCTGCCCCTGCTGGGAGTACATGTCGGGCGGCGCGCCCACCGTCATACCGGGGGCGAACATCTCTCGCTGTGACCACACTTCGGACCCGTAAGGGTGCACCCCTACCGCCAGGTCCCCCATGATGCCGATCGCCATACCAGCCTCGTGGGCTTTTTCCTGGGCTTGCTGCAGCTGCTGGGAGCAAACCCACTGCAACCACACGTGGTAGCGCACACGCAGTTCGTTTCGCTGACAGAACTGATTCACCGCTTCACTGTCAGCGCGCGAATACTGCGGCGGCAGCGGCATGCCGTGGGCTTCCACCAGGGTGCACCAGCGTGCAAAACGCTGCAGCTCGTCACCGCCCTGTTTGATGAATGCTTCAAACTCGGCTTCACGCTCCTGGCTGCGAGGCTGGCGGAACACCACCCGTAGGGCTTCATTCTTCGCCATCCACGACTGGTCGCGGTCAATCAGACCCGGCTCGTCGGTTTCTTCCTGCAACGCCAGGGCGTGGCACTCTTGGATGTGAAGGCGGTCCAGGCGCGAAAGCAGCTGATATTCGGCGATCAGTTCAGGGCTGATGTACATCGGCGCCAGGAACTGCCGCGTGACGGGTAAGTACGGGGATGGCTCGATCGGTTCGCACGGCGCGATGGCATGCATGGGGTTAATCAAGTGGAAGTCGGCCCCGGCGTTGCCGAAGATCTGGTTCAACTCCCCCAGTACCGCCAGGTCTCCCATCCCCCAGCTTTGGGCCGAGCGCACCGAGTACAGTTGGCTAGCAACGCCCCACATTTGCTCACGCGCATTCAGGCTGGGCGGATCGATCCGGTGGGGCACTACGATCAGGTGGCCGCGACCAACGGTGCCATCTTCCAGGTAGGCGGTGATGGTGTGATACCCCAACGGCAGGCTCTCATCGAGGGCGAAACCGGCCCGTCCTCGCCACTGCCCGTTCACGCACCGCGCCGGATCCCAGTTTTCGATCTGCGCTAGTTCACGCACCGACCCGTCCTCGAAGGTGACTTCCACACGCACGCCCTGCCCATCGGGCACGTGGATGTGCACATCACGCCAGTTCCCTACCCGCATGACGGTGCAGGGTGGGACGGTGCGCAGCCAGATGTCATCTTCTAGCTTAGTTAGTGCCGCGTCCAGCACTTCCACAGTTGGGGTGTCGGGCAGTTCGATTCCCAGTGCTGCGAGGGTTTTAATCAGCGTGACGGGTTGGACTTCGCGTAGATTTCCATGCCAATCCCAATAGGTGGTTGATATCCCTGATTTCGTGGCGAGCAGTTGCAGACGTTGGAACTCTTCAGGGGTCATTGGGGGCGGCGTCATTGGGTCTCCAGCAGGTTTGCAGCGTTACAGGACAATGTTATTGCAAAAGGGCGACAGTTTCTTCTCGCCGCTGGTGAGTGGACATAGACCACATGGTTCGGCGCGAGGTTGGCGAGTTGGTTTCCCGAGGACGGGTGCGTGCAGCGCTAGTTTTCTGAGGACGGTTGGCGTCGGTATCAGCCGCAGTTGCAGTTCTCAGTGTGGGCCAGGGCGGCGAGGTTGCTGAGGTTGTCGCTTCCGCCCCTCATTTCCTGGTTTTCGGCTTCGGCGGCCGCAACGATTTCGTTCATTTCCTCCACCATGGCGGTGGCATTGAAACGCACAATGATCTGCACGAAGGGTCCGGAACGTACCACGCCGAGGGGCTTTACTTCGCGGATGGCGGCTTCGTCAACTAGGGAAGGATCCTCACAGGTAGCACGAATCCGCATCATGCATGGCTCCAATGCTATGATGTTACTCGCTCCTCCGAGGCCGTCTACGAGCTGGCGTGCTGCCTCCAATTCACCCTCCTTCAATGTTATCCACATCACATAGTATCGTGTTGCTGACACTTTGTACACCCAAACCCCCAACCAGTGTCCCTACGGTCCAATGCTGAGGAGTTTGCGCAAACTTCCAAATTAGAACTGCCTTAGCGGCCGCGGTAAGGAAGAATGGGGGTATGACTAAGCCCTTGCCTATTCCCCAACTAACTCAAGAACCGCTTGCCTCCGTACTGCGTGTACTACAGCTAGAAGGCGGTGAAGACGACAGCTTCCACGCCCGCTCTCTACCCCAAATGGGGCGAGTTTACGGCGGGCAGGTGCTGGCGCAAGCGCTACTAGCCGCTGCCGCCACTATTGAGGACGAACCCACCCGCACACCGCACTCATTCCACGCCTATTTCCTGCGCGGAGGTAATCCCAGCGAGCCGTTCGAGTTGAAGGTACATCGCTCCCACGACGGGCGCTCTTTCGCTTCACGCCAAGTCACTGCCATCCAAAATGACAAAGATATCCTCACTTTGTTGGCATCTTTCCAACTGCCCCAAACCGGTGTCGAGCACGACCGGCAGATGCCTCAGGTGCCGCGCCCCGATAAGCTGCGCTCGGCGCTGGAATACTTCCGCGAAATCGACCACCCGGTCGGTAAATTCCTGGGCAAAACCGCTGCCTTTGACGTGCGCCACGTACAAGAGACGCTGTACGTTCGCCAATACAGTGGCGCCCAAGAAGATGGCAGCTACACCGGGAACCGACGTCAGCAACTGTGGATGAAACCGCGCGCGGAGATTACGAACCCCTCCCAAACCCTGGGGCGAGTGCTGTTGGCGTACGTTATCGACCAGGTGATGATGGAGCCAGCTTTGCGCGCGCATGGGCTGGCGTGGGTCACCCCGGGCCTGGCATTAGCCAGCTTGGATCACGCTATGTGGTTCTATCGGGATTTCGACATCAACCAGTGGTTGCTCTACGACCAAGAGTCCCCCTCCGCGCAAGGAGCGCGCGCGATGGGCCATACCCGCGTGTTTACCGAGGACGGGGTGCTGGTTGCCGAAGCCATGCAAGAAGCCATGTTGCGCCTTCCCCAGGCGGGACGCGCCTCTTCTAACTGGACTTTCGACCAGGCGGTGGCACCGGCAGAGAACTAAACTACTTTGCCTGCCCGGCGCAGCTGCGCCTCACCGCGTGGGACGCGCGAACTCCACCATGGCTTTGCAGCCGGCTTGAACGTCCTCGTAACTGCCTGCGAATGAGATTCGCACGAACTTTGACCCGTCCAACGACGGATCGAGCCCGTCACCGGGAACACTGTCGGGTGCAAAATCCACCCCCGGGGTAAGCGCCACCCCAGTGGCTTCCAACAGTTGCCTACACCAGGTAATGGAATTCTCACACAGGTGCGAAATGTCGGCATAGCAGTAAAACGCGCCATCGGCGGGCGCCACCACTTTCGCCCCCATCTGGGTCACCGCAGCCAGCACCACTTCCCGGTTACGCCGGTAGCGTTCCACGTGTCCGTCCAGCTCTGCGGTGGCGGCTTGGTCAAAAGCAGCTACCGCGGCCAGTTGTGACAAGGTGGGGGCTGACAAGTTCAAGTTCCCCAGCAGCAACTCCACCGGGCGCACCAACGCTTCGGGAAGCACCGCCCAGCCTAGGCGCCAGCCAGTCATGGAGTAGTACTTCGAGAAGCTGCCGATGGCAATGTGGCAGTCACTGTATTGCAAGATGGAGGGGCAGTCTTGGCCGAAGCTGATGCCGTGGTAAATCTCATCGCAGATCAGCAAGGTGGAGTTTTCCTCACACCACTGGGCGATTTCCTGCAACTGCTCGGCGGGCAAAATGGTACCGGTGGGATTCGCGGGGGTGGCGATGATAAGCCCTGCCGGCGCCGGGCGGTCGCGGTAGCGTTCCCGAAGCTGCGCCGCGCTGGGTTGCCAACGGGTGTCGGGGCCGCAGTCAATTTGATCCACGGTGCAACCCAAAGCAGCCAAAGTGTTGCGGTAGGCGGGGTAACCGGGTCGCGTCATCGCCACGGTGTCACCGGCCTCGAAAGCTGCCAGGAAGATCGCGGTAAAGGCAGCCGAGGAACCAGTGGTTATGACGATCCGCGCAGGATCGACAGTGGCACCGTAGGCATCCCGGTAGTGCTCGCTGATGCGCTGGCGTAGCTGAGGTATGCCGTTAGCGTCGGTGTAACCAATCTGGTTCTCATCCAGCTCGCGGTGGGCCACTTCGCGCACCGCTTGCGGCGCGGGCGTGGAAGGTTGACCGAGGCAGAGTGAGTAGATTTTTCTACCTGCTTGCGCCAGGCGGTTACCGTCTTTGAGGATTTCCATGGCGCGGAACGGCTCGACCGCTCCGCGCCGCGAAAGTGGGGTCTGCATCCTTAATCACGCTTCAACCGGCGGTGGGTGACACGGTGCGGACGGGCCGCTTCCACTCCCAGTCGTTCCACCTTGTTGCGCTCGTAGGCTTCGAAGTTGCCTTCGAACCAGTACCACTGGGCCGGGTTTTCCTCGGTACCTTCCCACGCCAAAATGTGGGTGGCGACGCGGTCCAGGAACCACCGGTCGTGAGTGACTACCACCGCACAGCCGGGGAACTGCAACAGCGCGTTTTCCAAAGATCCCAGGGTTTCCACGTCCAGGTCGTTGGTGGGTTCGTCCAGCAGCAGCAGGTTGCCACCCTGTTTGAGGGTGAGCGCCAGGTTCAGACGGTTGCGCTCACCGCCTGAGAGCACGCCGGCAGGCTTTTGCTGGTCGGGCCCCTTGAAACCGAAAGCGGATACGTAGGCGCGCGAGGGCATCTCCACGTTTCCAACCTCAATGTAGTCCAGGCCGTCAGAGACCACTTCCCACACGGTCTTGTCGGGGTCAATGCCGGCGCGGGTTTGGTCCACGTAGGAGATCTTCACGGTTTCACCGATCTTCAGGTCCCCATCATCTAGCGGTTCCAGGCCCACGATGGTCTTGAACAAGGTGGTCTTACCTACCCCGTTGGGGCCGATCACACCGACAATGCCGTTGCGCGGCAGGGAGAAAGACAGTCCGTCAATCAGGACGCGGTCGCCAAAGCCCTTTTTCAGGTCTTTCGCTTCGATGACGATGTCGCCCAGGCGCGGGCCCGGGGGGATCTGGATTTCTTCGAAGTCGAGTTTGCGAGTGCGTTCCGCTTCGGCCGCCATTTCCTCATAGCGGGCCAAACGTGCCTTGGATTTAGCTTGGCGTCCCTTGGCGTTGGAGCGCACCCATTCGAGTTCGTCTTGCAGGCGCTTGGCGAGCTTGGCGTCCTTGCGTCCTTGCACTTGGAGGCGTTCGCGCTTCTTCTCCAAGTAGGTGGTGTAGTTACCCTCGTAGGGGTACAAACGCCCGCGATCGACCTCGGCGATCCATTCGGCCACGTGATCGAGGAAGTAGCGGTCGTGGGTGATGGCGATTACCGCACCGGGGTAAGTCTTCAGGTGCTGTTCCAGCCACAATACCGATTCTGCATCCAGGTGGTTGGTGGGTTCGTCCAGTAGCAGCAGGTCGGGTTGTTCCAGCAGCAGGCGGCAAAGGGCGACGCGGCGGCGTTCCCCACCGGAGAGCACGGAGACGTCGGCGTCCGGCGGCGGGCAACGTAGCGCATCCATGGCTTGTTCGAGTTGGGAGTCCAGGTCCCAGCCGTTGACCGCGTCGATGTCGGTTTGCAGCGCTCCCATTTCTTCCATGAGGGCGTCAAAATCGGCATCTGGGTCCGCCATGAGGGCGGAGACTTCGTTGAAGCGGTTGAGTTTTTGCACCGTGTCGGCCACACCCAGTTGCACATTTTCGAGGACGGTCTTGTCCTCATCCAGGGGCGGTTCCTGCTGCAGGATACCCACCGTATAGCCGGGGGTGAGCCGGGCCTCGCCGTTGGAGGGCTCGTCCAGTCCTGCCATGATTTTCAGGATCGATGACTTACCGGCGCCGTTGGGACCAACCATACCGATTTTGGCGCCGGGCAAAAATGCCATCGTCACGTCGTCGAGAATGACTTTGTCTCCGTGCGCCTTCCGGGCGCGCACCATGGAGTAGATATATTCAGCCACTTAGTTTTCCTCACCTGAAGTGTCATCGTCTGCCGCGATCTCACGCGGCCGGTGTCCTTAGCCAGTCTACGCAAGCGGGCCCACTTCGGGCCAATACAGA
>JAEWEQ010000034.1 GCA_023389315.1 Actinomycetes bacterium
CCTACTGCCCAACTGCGGTTGCGACGCCGGGCCGCGCCACCCGCCCTCGTGAAACCCACAAATGCGAATGTCCGTGGCGACGACGATAATAGGAGGTATGCAGTTTGTACTACGTCTCCTTGCCAACATGGCCGGCATCTGGCTGGCCGCCGCCCTGATTTCCGGTATTTCCTTGCCGCCCAGTGCCGACACCGCCACCGCACTCTTGACGCTGCTGATTGTCGGCTGTGTGTTCACGCTGGTGAACATGCTGGTGCGCCCGCTGGTTAAAGTCGTCACCTTCCCCATCTACATCCTCACCCTGGGACTATTCGCACTGGTGGTGAACGCACTGATGTTCATGCTCACCGGCTGGCTCACCACCCAGATTGGCTACGGCATGGAAGTATCCAGCTTCGGTGCTGCGTTCCTGGGAGGCATTGTGACGGCGATTGTGGCCGCCCTCGTGGGAGCCTTGCTGCGCCCGTTCTCTGGAAAGTGAAGTGTTGACCCTGACGCGGCGAAAGGGTCGAAGCTGAATACATGAGCGAAGAAACGTTGCGCACCGTAGGGGAAGTGGCCCACCTATTGGGTATTTCCGTGCGGACTTTGCACTACTGGGAAGAACGTGGCCTGATATCGCCAGCTTCTCGCTCTTGGTCCGATTACCGACTGTATTCAGAAGCTGACGTTGCGTTCCTAGAACAGATACTCATATACCGTGCTACCGGGATGAGCCTGGAGCGGATTCGCGCAGTTATGGACGCAGGTGAGGACAAAGTCACCCACTTGCGCCGCCAACGTGCCTTGCTCATGGAAAAGCAAAACGATTTGAACCATATGGTTCAAGCCCTTGACCGCCTTTTGGAGGACGCTATGAGCACAAACGAACTCACCGTAGAGCACATCGCTCAGATTCTCGGAGAAAGCAAGTTCCCGGAATACCAGCAAGAAGCTGGCGAACGGTGGGGAGATACCGAAGATTGGGCTACTTCCCAGCGGGAGGCGGCGAAGCTGACCAGCGCTGATTGGGAGAACCTGAAAGAGCGAACCTCGCAGTTGGAAAGCCGTTTGGTGGAGGCAATGCGAGAAGGCTTGGATCCCGAGTCTGAGCAGGCACGCGCCCTCGCGGAGGAACACCGCGAACTAATATCCACCTTCTTCCCGGTCACCCATTCCAAACACGTCTTACTTGCGCGCGGCTACGTCAACGACCCACGCTTCAAGGCATACTACGAGGAACGCGCTGAAGGTTTGGCTACGTGGCTTAAATCGAGCATCGATGCAAACGCCATGGCCAACGGTGTAGAACCGGCAAAAGCGCAGTGGAACTGAGGCGCAGGACTAAGTGGCAGGGAGCCGATTGGTGAGCGGCGCGCGACCCACTGCGACGCGCGCGGCCGCTAGTTTGGTCACGGGCCCACCCGGGTGCGGGTGATGGTGTAGCGGTGCGGCGTGGTGACGGTGGCATCACTTAGCCCCAGCGCCGCGCGGCGCCGCTCACTCCACGCCGCTATCGCCGGATCCTCCCGGCGCGCCGCCTCCTGCGCGTCCGCCACATACCCACCCAGACTGTGCGGGGCGAAGAAACTCTGCCCCTTCTCCCCCGCCGCGTAAACCGTCACATGGTTAGCGCCACCCGAGTTGAAACGCCCCTCCAACCCGGCGATCACGTCGGCGGAGTTTTCAAACGACAACATCGGTGTGTCCGCTGGGACCGCGAGCGTCGCCACCGGTGACCCCGCTGTAACCACTGACGCCACCCGATACTGGTTGTGTACCTGCGGGTCAGCAGCTAAGGAGGCCGCCGTTAAACCGCCTTGCGAATGGCCCACGAACTCGACCGCGTCGTTGGGCGCGGCCCCCAAATCTGCCAGCGCAATCTTCACCGCCGCGTGCTCCTCACTGTGCGCGCCGGCCACGGTTGCGAAGTTCGAGAGCATGTCTTTGGGGTTGGTTGCACCGATGCGCGTTTCTTGCGTGCCGCGCATAACCACCGTCCAACTGGGGCGCGACTGGCCGGGAGTGTCGTGGCGCAGTATCTCGAACTCCCCCGCTTGCGGAATATCGGAGGTGTCGCCCGCTGCGGGCTGCGCCGCCGCTTCACTCCACGGGTGGGAGCGCACGTAGTCCACCCGCTGCAACAGGTCGGCCGCCCCGCGCGGGGTTGCCACCGCCGCCCCGGCGGCAGTTGGCATGCCAATTCCATTCACGAGGACGTGGCTGCGCGTTGATCCGTACAGTCCCTGCCGTATGTGGTGGCGTGGGATGAAGGCGAGTGGATCCCCACTGCCGGCGATGGGAATGTTGCCTGCCGCTACGGTTCCTGCCAGTGCGGAAGCCAGTTTGCCGGCGGGGGCCAAGTGCGCCGTGGGTATCGGCCGGGCGCCGGGTGCGGGGATAGCGAGCGTGGGCCAGCCGCGGCGTGACAGGTTCGTAAGGGACCGCCCACCAGTGGCCGCAGGCGTGTTGGGCGAGCCCGTGTTGCCGGAACCGGCGGGCGGTGCCGTGCGGGTAGATGTGGCCAAAGCACCCGCTGCTGCCCCCGCGCCGGGAGGTAGTGAGCGCGCCACATCTAAGAACTGCCTGCGTCTGCCAGCGGAGGCCGCCAACGCATCCATGCTTAGCGATAGGCGTAAGGCGATGCGCTCTAGCGGGCCCACCCCGCGCACCAGGGCGTGGCTGGGGCCGGGCTGGCCGATGGCCCGATGGCGGCGTGCGATATCCGCTGCCCCTAAAGAGAGGGTGGCTAGATACGGTAATCTGTCGTGCGCGTTGAACTCGGTTAAGGCGCCCAGCGCTGCTGGGGTAAGGCGCGCCGCTAGTTCAACCGACTCAAGCGCTTCCAAAGCGTAGGCGATGCGCAGCAAAGCAGACTGCGCAAACGCTTGTCGCCGCGAAGGCTGGTCGGAAAACATGCGCCACAGCAAGTAGGTGGACAGGCGTCCCAAGGCTGCGGGATTGGCGCGCAGCCGCGCCAGCTCCGCCAGGGTGCCACCCGTCAGCGTCCCACCCGCCGCGAAGTCGCCGCCCGCCCGCAGGGCGCCACCCGGAATGCCCTGGCCACCCTGCATTGGTCCACCCACGTCGAAACCGCCACCCTGAACGCCCCAGCCGCCCAGGGCACAACGGCTACCTAATTCACCAGCGCAGGCTTCGGCCTCGTCATAAATATCGGCCGCCAGGTTCACCTCCATGCCCAACTCTCGCAGCGGTTCATCCACCTGCGCGCGCACCCGCTGGGCTACCACCTGCAACTCGGCCGCCAACCCCGCCAACCGCGCCCCCAAGGAAGTCGGCAGCGGTGTCGCCGCAGACACGCCCGCCCCCATCAAGCCCGCCACTTGCCAACCCTGCAGGGACGCAACCAACTCCCCCACCCGTCCTCGCTGCCACCCCAGGGCGGTGGCGGCCAAGCGCAGCGAATCGGTATCGACCGACACCGGCCCGCCCACAATCACAATGGCCCGGCTCATGACGCACCCACCACGGCCGCCGCGAGGTCCGCGTGAGCTTGCAGCCACAGGCGGCGCACCTGGGCGTCGAGTTCTTCGATCTCAAAGCTCAGCTGCCAACTGCTGGCGTTGATTTCTTCAGCGGCCGCACGCGCCTGGGTGGCGGCCGCGCCCTCCCACTGCCAGGGCACCGCCGCCACCGCACTACCGATTTCGCGCAGCTCGCCGGCTAAACCAGCCAGGGAAAACCACGCTGTAGAGTCCAGTGTTTCGTTCATGCTCGCCACCGTAGTGGCAGCGTCAATCCCTTTACCGAGGACGGGCACTGGCGTTGTGGATAGCCAGTGCCTGTTGATAAGGGTGCTGGGTGCCGGCCCGGTTCACCGTCTCCGCCCTCGATCTGGGTGGCTGCCGAGGCCGTTCCTATCAGTAGTCCGTTAAGGGGCGGTCGCGGTTGGTGTCCATGGTATTGATTATGCTGCGTGCCCCGCTGGCGGTGGCGCGTATCGCGGTTTCGACCACTCCTGCCCGCCGCCCCACAAATGTGCAACGATAGGATCATGAACCTCACCGACGCGCATCGCCTCGCTGATTCACCCATCGCTTTGGGTGCTTTAGATGGTCGCTACCGTCCCGTGGTGGCCCCCCTCGTTGATTACCTGTCGGAAGCGGGGTTGAACCGCGCCCGCATTTTCGTGGAAGTTGAATGGCTCATCCACCTCCTTGACCACCAGATCCTCCCCGGTGCCCCCAGCCTCACCGACGCTGACCGTGCTTACCTGCGTCAAATCGTCACCGACTTCGACGCCGCCGCCGTGGAGGAACTGGCGCAGATCGAAGCCGAAACCCGCCACGACGTCAAAGCCGTGGAGTACTACCTCAAGCGTCGCCTAGACGCCGCCGGTGACCACCTGCCCGGCACTGCGCTGACCCAGGTGCACGAAGTGGTGCACATTTTTTGCACTTCCGAAGACATTAACAACCTGTCCTACGCCCTGGTCATTAAGGGCGCGATCGAGGACGTGTGGCTGCCAGCTGCCCGCGCCCTGGCCAACGATTTGGCGGGCTTGGCGCGCGTCCACGCGGATTTGCCGATGCTGTGCCGCACCCACGGGCAGCCGGCCACGCCCTCGACCATGGGTAAAGAAATGGCGGTGTTCGCCCACCGCCTCACCCGCCAACTGCGCCGGGTGGAAAACACTGAATTCTTAGGAAAAATCAACGGTGCGACCGGTACTTACGCGGCCCACGTTTGCGCGGTGCCGCAAGTGGACTGGCAGACGGTGGCACGCGACTTCGTGACCGCCCTCGGGCTGGATTGGAACCCCCTGACCACGCAGATCGAGTCCCACGACTGGCAAAGCGAGCTCTACGCCGACGTGGCGCGTTTTAACCGCATCGCCCACAACCTGGCGACCGATGCGTGGACCTACATTTCGCTAGGGTATTTCCACCAGAACCTGGCGGCGCAGGGCTCCACCGGATCCTCCACCATGCCGCATAAGGTGAACCCGATTCGGTTTGAGAACGCGGAAGCGAACTTGGAGATTTCCTGCGCACTACTCGACACTCTGGCGGCCACGCTGGTCACTTCCCGCTTGCAGCGTGACCTGACGGACTCCTCCACGCAGCGCAATATCGGTACCGCGCTGGGCCATTCGCTGCTGGCGGTCGATAACCTGCGCCGCGGCCTGGCCGGTATCGACATGAACGCGGAGGCGATGGCTGCGGACCTGGATGCGCACTGGGAAGTGGTGGGCGAAGCGGTGCAACAAACCATGCGGGTGGCGGCGATCGCCGGGGCCACCGGGATGGAGGACCCGTACGAGCGGCTGAAGGAACTCACCCGCGGCCAGCAGGTCGATGCCCAAGCCACTGCGGATTTCATTTCTTCCCTGGGGTTGCCCGAGGACGTTGAGGCGCGTTTGTTGGCCCTGACTCCCGCCACTTACGTGGGGGTGGCAAAAGATTTGGTACGCCACCTGCCCGAGGGCGGTGACCAGCAGTAAGATAAGTTCCGCATTGCACTTAGCTGGCAGCTTCGCGCCGATGCGGGGCGTAGCTGTGGGCCGATTCTAAGGAAGGCACCACAATATGTCCGCTTCTCGCCGCGCCGACTCGACCCTGCCGGCGGGCGCGTCCAATTCCGCGATTTTGGAAATGGACCACCCGCAGCTGACGCAGTTTGTCGAGGACGTTGAGCCAGATGGTAAGCGCCGCGGCATTATCGCCCTCGCCCTGGTGGCGACCCTGGGCTCGCTCCTGTTCGGCTACGACACGGGCGTGATTTCCGGTGCCCTGCCTTACATGTACACTCCCGCCGGGGCTGGTGGCCTGCACCTGACCGCCGTGGAAGAAGGCTTGATCGGCGCGATCCTCACCTTCGGCGCGGCCTTCGGTGCGTTGGTCGGGGGACGCCTATCTGACCGGTACGGGCGCCGCCACAACCTGCTGCTACTGGCAGTGCTGTTCATCGTGGGGGCGTTGGGTAACGCTGCGGCCCCCAATATTTGGGTGCTCTACCCGTTCCGCTTCATCCTGGGGTGGGCGGTCGGTGGTGCTTCCGCCACGGTGCCGGTGTTTTTGGCGGAAACCGCCCCCAAGCATCTGCGGGGCACCATCGTGGCGATGGATCAGCTGATGATCGTCAGCGGACAGCTGTTGGCGTTCACCATGAACTCCGCGATCGCGGCGCTTAATGGGGGCCCGCGCGTGGAGGTGGCACAAGACCCCGCCGGGGTGCTCACCCCCGGGTCGTATGCGTGGGATGAGGTCACGCGCCTGCAGCAGTCCCACTTCGGCGGCGATCCGGCCGCCTTCCACCAGTTCACCGAGCAGCTGGTGATTAACTCCGGTAACGCCGCCGCCTGGCGTTACATGCTGCTACTTTGCACCATCCCGGCGATCGGACTGTGGATCGGGATGCGCATGATGCCCGAGTCCTCGCGTTGGTATGCGGCGCAGAATCGTTTCTACGACGCGATTGGCGCGCTCAAACGAATTCGCGAGGACGATGCGGAGGCGGTGGCAGCGGAAGCGGAAGAAATTTTCGCTGCCCGCCAGGCGCAATTCCAGGAAAAGAAGCTGTCTTTCCGCGACGTCCTCGCCACCCCGTGGCTGCGCAAACTCATGCTGGTGGGCGTGTTCTTAGCGGTGGTGAACCAAACGACCGGGGTGAACACGGTGATGTACTACGCTCCGAAGGTGCTGGGTTTCGCGGGGATGGAAACCTCTGCGGCGATCTACGCCCAGGTGGGTAATGGCGTGATGTCGGTGATCGGGGCGGCTGCGGGCCTGTGGCTGATTGTGCGTTTTAGTCGCCGCCAACTGCTCATCGCCGACGTGATCGGGGTAGGGGTTTGCTTGCTGGCGATCGCCGCGGTTTTCCACTTCACCATTGCTCCGGCTATCGCCTCCGACGGGCATCCGCCGGTGTGGGCGCCGTACACGATTTTGGCGCTGATGGGCGTGTTCATGCTGATCGTGCAGTCTTCCAACGGCACTGTGGTGTGGACGATGCTGGGGGAGATTTTCCCCGCTTCGGCGCGCGGGGTGATGAACGGGGCGGCGGTGTTTTCCATGTGGATCGCCAATGCGGCGATTACCGCGGTGTTCCCGGTGATGATGGAGTCCTTGGGAGGGGCGGCCACCTACACCTTGTTCGGGTGCTTAAACCTGGTTATCGCGGTGGTGCTGTGGCGCATCATGCCGGAAACGCGAGGGAAGTCGATGGAACAAATCGAGCACTACGTGCGCCAGCGCTACGCCTAGGGCTAGGGCTTGCGCCTGACGGCTGTGTAGCTTGTGCCGGGCTTGGGGCTGACGTCTGCGCATCGCACGCTGCAACCGCTGTAGGTGTTTGGCACCGGCCCTTAGCTACGCGAACCAAGCCCGCACCCTACAGCAAAGTGCGCCGGTGCGGTAGAGTGGCTATGAGAAGAATCGTTTGGAGGTAGCGACCATGATTACGTTGAAAGTCACCGGATTGACCTGCGGCCACTGCGTACAAGCGGTGACCGACGAGCTCAGCGAACTGCCGGGCGTGAGCGACGTGCAGGTGGACTTGAACCCGGGCGAAAACGCCACTTCCACGGTGCGTGTAACCACCAGCGGAGAAGTTTCCGACGCGGCGTTGGAAGACGCTATTTCCGAGGCCGGGTACGTCCTCGAAAATCTCGAACGCTAGGTCGGTCGGGCGGCGCGGGAGGCCTGCGCCGGGAAAGTGCGCTGCATTGAGGGGCCAAAGTGCACCCTGCCGGCCTGCCAAAGTGCACTGTATATCGACGCCAAAGTGCACCCTGCCGGCCTGCCAAATCGCAGTGCACACAGTTATTTGCGTGAAATTCCGGGCTTTTGCGCGCCCTTAATTCCGAAGGCGCGGCCCGTTACCTTTTTGATAGGCCTGTTTTCTTGGGCTGATGGGCTTGTTGGCTGGACGGCCGTGGGAGTGTTGGTCACTTCGCCGACCTCCAACTATTGGCTTACGGCCTAGCGTTTACCGATCCGGTAACCGGTAGGAAAGTGCATGCTGAAAGCAGACGTGTGCTTACATGGGATTAATT
>JAEWEQ010000051.1 GCA_023389315.1 Actinomycetes bacterium
GCCGAGCCGGCAGCGGATTCGAAGTGGCTGGTCGCCACGTCCTCGCAACTGGTGTGCGTAGGCGCCAACGGCGTTGAACACGTCGGCTACTGGTGCGAAATCCAAAACGCCACCTGGGAAGCGAAAACCCGCACCCTCACCGTCACCCACGTCGACCCGCAGCAACCCCAATTCAACGCCGTCACCACCAACGACGACCCGCGCCACTTCATGGGAATAGTGCGCGAGGGCGTGAACCACGCGGTAGTGGCACAGCGGCGGGCCACCTGCGACAACGACACGGTGGTGATGGCCTCCGTGCGGCGCGGCCCGGAAGGTGAGCTATTCTCCATGGTCGTGGCATACGGCCCGCTCACCGCCGATGGCGAACAGCTCGCCACCGACTTGGAAAACCAGGTGCGCGAGGACGCCGGGCTGCACTGACGTGCAAACCGTTAATCGGACGGTTAACGGCACGACGTGTGTGGCGGGGGCCGGTGACGAGCCGGGTGGGTTCCCGCGCGCGCTACGCGCCAGGCCCAGGGCCGTGCCAGATTAGACCTCAGGCATGCACCACACGGTGGTATCAGCCGGCAGCTCCATGCCCACGCTCAGTTCCAACTGCGGGTCAGAGCACAGCGCGACTTTCCAACCGTCGGGCACCCGCGCTCCCGCGCCCAAAGTGGTGAGCACCAGGCGCGGCCCAGCGGCGCATTCATTCACCCCGCACACCACGTCCTCGCCCTGTTCTTGGAACGTCCAGGATCCCTGGCCCAGTTCCCACTCCCGGCGCAACTGCAAAGCCCGCCGATACAAACTCAGCGTAGAAGCCGGGTCCTCGGCCTGCCTATCGGCCGCCAACTCGGCCCACAGCGCCGGCTGCGGTAGCCAACTTTCACCAGTGGGGGAGAACCCGTAAGCGGGGGCATCACTTTCCCAGGGCAAGGGAATGCGGCAACCATCGCGCCCAGTTTCCGCCCCCTCAGTGCGGAAGAACGCCGGGTCCTGGCGCCACTTATCGTCCAAAGTGGTGTGCTCGGGCAAACCCAGTTCCTCCCCCTGATACAAGTAGGCTGACCCTGGCAAACCCAACATCAGCAGTGTCGCGGCGCGCGCCCGGCGCAACCCCAACGCCGCGTCAGGCTGCTCATCCTCAGCGCGAATACCGTTGGGTCCCTTACCCGTCACGGACAGTCCCAAGCGGGAAGCGTGACGGACCACGTCGTGGTTGGAAAGCACCCACGTGGCTGGGCGCCCCACCGCCGCAAAAGCCTCCAGCGACTCGCCAATCGACTCGCGCAGCTGGGGAGCGCCCCACGGACAGCACAGGAAAGCGAAGTTGAACGCCTGGTGCATCTCATCAGCGCGCACGTACCGCGCCAGGCGTGCCTGCGGATCCACCCACGCCTCTGCCACCAGCATCCGGTTCCCCGGATAGGTGGCGAGCAGCGCGTTCCAATGCCGGTAAATGTCGTGCACGCCTTCTTGGTCGAACATGGGAGCGCGGCGTACGTCCTCGTCATCCTCGCCGCCCTCGACCATGGAAATTTCTCCATCCCATTCAGGTAGGGAAGGATCTTTAACGAGGCCGTGGGCGACGTCAATGCGGAAACCATCCACCCCGCGGTCCAGCCAAAAACGCAGCACCTGGTCGAAATACTCCACCACCTGCGGGTTATCCCAGTTCAAGTCCGGTTGGGAAGAATCAAACAAGTTCAAATACCACTGCTGGTCCTGTGCCCACGGTGAGCCGGGAGCATCGGGGCGGTCACACACCCGCGTCCAGGCGCTGCCGCCGAAAATGGAACGCCAGTTGTTGGGGACCTCGTCGCTGTCGCGGAACCAGTACCAGTCCCGCTCGGCGCTGCCTGGACCGGCGGCGAGGGCGGCCTGGAAACGCTCGTGCGCATCCGAGGTGTGGTTGGGAACCAGGTCAATGATGATGCGCATGTCGCGCTGGTGCGCCGCCTGGGTCAAAGCATCGAAATCTTCCAGCGTGCCGAACATGGGATCCACCTGCTGGTAGTCGCTCACATCATAGCCGGCATCGCGCTGCGGAGAAGGATAGAAAGGCGACAGCCACAGCGCATCCACCCCCAGGTCCTGCAGGTAGTCGAGCTTCGAGGTGATACCCGCCAAGGTACCTAACGGGCCTGAAGTGGAAGCGAAAGAGCGGGGGTAGACCTGGTAGATGACGGCGTGATGCCACCACGGCTGGTTCGAATCAGTGCGCATGGGACTTTCCTTTCTGGGCAGGGACAGGGGGAAGGGAATAGGGAACGGGGCCGGGCGAAGGAAAAGGGAAGGGGACAGGGGAGGGGCAAGATCAGGTGCGGTAGGGGCGGGTAGTAGGTACGTGGGCGGCACTCGCGGTGACAGCACAGGGACATGGTCGCCGGTAGGCCACTGTCCGTGCGGCTAGCTCACAAGTGCAGCCGCAGCGCGACCGCTCGCAGGGCTAGCTGGGAACCGGCGCCGTAGATCCGCGCACGATCAGCTCGGGACTGAAACGCAAGGTGGTGGGCGGACTGTCCTCACCGGCAATGCTTTGCAACAAGGTGGTGACCGCTGCCTGCGCGATGCGGCCCACCGGCTGGCGCACCGTAGTGAGTGGCGGATCCGTGAAAGCTGTCAGTGCAGTACCGTCGTAGCCAACTACCGACACGTCCTCGGGAACGCGCATACCCTGTGCACGCAGTTGCTGAATCGCGCCAATAGCCATCAGGTCAGAAGCCGCAATAATGCCGGTGGCACCGGCTTGTGCCAGCTGCGCGGCACTGGCCGCCCCGCCCTCGATGGTGAACAAGGACTGGGCAATGAGGGGCTCGCTACCGGGAAGGAGGCGCTGCAGGGCCCGTTTGAAAGTGGTCACCTTGGTGTCGATGGGGACGAAACGCGAAGGGCCAATCGCCAGGCCGATGCGCTCGTGGCCAAGTGAAACCAAGTGCTCCAAGGCGCGCACCGTGGCGTCGGCATCGTCGCAAGAAAACGCCGGGCAGTTGATCCGCGGGTTTGGGCCGTTTACCGTCACGAAGGGGGTGTCAACCAAACGGTGATAGCGCTGCGGATCGGCTTCCAAGTCCGCGTGCAGACCAGAAACGAAGATGATGCCAGCGACCTGGCGCTCCAAAAGTATGCGAACGTACTCGTCCTCGGTGACCCCACCCGGGCTTTGGGTGCACAGCAGTGGAACATAGCCAGCAGAAGAAAGGTAGCGTTCCAATTCTTGCACGTAGAGAGGGAAAACCGGGTTGGAAAGTTCGGGTACTACCAGGCCGACCAGACCGCTGGAGCGCGCAGATACCGCGTCGGGGCGGGCGTAGCCGAGCACATCGAGGGCGGCCAGAACCTGGCGTCGGGTACGTTCAGAAACGGTGGCCTTGCCATTTAAAACACGCGATACTGTGGCGGTGGAGACTTGCGCGTGTTGCGCTACGTCGCTCAGACGAACTCGTGCGGTCATTGCGCGTCACCTCATCCAGTGTTGGGGGGTCTTATATTTCGTTAGTGTAACGTATGTCACGCTAGAAATGAAAATGCGTGAAAACGCTTGCAGTGAGTTGCAACATGTCGTAGGGTCGTTTCAGTGGCACTAAAAATAAAAACAGGTGCCCCCAGAAAACCGAACTCTAGGGAGTTACATATGCGACGGAGCATTGCGGGCATTGCAGCCCTTGGCCTGACCCTCTCACTAGCTGCCTGTGGCGGAAACAACAGCAACACTGGATCAGAAGGATCCACCGCCCCCACTGCGGCCGATGGCGACGGGCAGAAGATTACTGTGTGGGTTGATGAAACCCGGATCGGACCAGTCAAGGCGGCAGCGGAGAAATTTGAAGCTGACACCGGTGCGAAAGTTGAAACAGTCACCAAGAACTTTGACGATATTCGTGCTGACTTCAACAGCCAAGTTCCTACCGGCAAGGGACCTGACATCACCGTTGGAGCCCATGACTGGTTGGGCGAACTGATCAAGAACGGTGTGGTGGCCCCCACTGAACTGGGTGACAAAGCGGGTGAATTTTCTGAGGTGGCGGTCCAAGCCTTCACCTACGACGGCAAGGTATACGGCGTGCCTTACGCAGTGGAAAACATCGGCTTGATCCGCAACACTGAGCTAGCCCCCACCGCCCCGGCCACCTTCGACGAGATGGTAAGCATGGGTAAGGAAGCCGGCACTAAGTATCCCTTCCTGATTCAGGTTGACGCTAACGGCGATCCCTACACCATGACTCCGTTCCAAAACTCCTTCGGCGCCACCGTGTTTAAGCAAAACTCTGACGGCTCCTATACCTCCGAACTGAACCTGGGAGGGGAACCGGGGCATGCTTTCGCCAACTGGTTGAAAGCCAACGGCAAGACCGGTACCGGCGTGCTATCGACCTCGATGACCTATGACATCGCAGTGGAACAGTTCAAGCAGGGTAACGCACCCTTCATCGTGGGTGGTCCCTGGATGCTTGACCAGTTCAAGGATCTCAAGCTCGCAGTAGACCTGATCCCGACCCCCGGTCCGGAAACTGCTGCTCCTTTCGTAGGGGTGCAAGGCTTCTACGTGAACGCCAAATCCCCCAACGCACTACTGGCAAACCAGTTCCTGCTCAACTACATCGGCAGTGAAGATATCCAGGTGAAGATGTTCGAGGCTGGGAACCGCACCCCGGCTCTCAAAGCTGCAGCGGAGAAGGTTAATTCCGACCCGATCGTAGCAGGATTTGCCAAGGTAGCTGAGAAAGCTGTGCCGATGCCCTCCATCCCGGAGATGGGCGAAGTGTGGAACTTCTTGGGCGTAACCGAAGCCCAGATCATTAATGGGGAAGTTGACCCGGTCGCTGGCTGGGACAAGATGGTCGCTGACATCGAAGCTGCTATCGCCAAGTAATCCATTTCGGCAGGGCGGGCCCGCACGGCTCGCCCTGCCGAAGTATATCCCCAACCATACTGCTGCTTAAGAGACGAGAGCTCAGTTGATGTCTACTCATACTTCAGACACATTCTCAGCGCCGAAACCGACCATGCCCGCAGAGGAACGGGCCCGCCGATCGCGCGATTCTCACGCCACCGCCATTGGTAAAGGTTTCCTCATCAAACTGGTTTTGATGATGCTTATTGACGCCCTGGGCGTCTACATCCTGCTCTCTGCGTGGAGTGCGGGTCAGATCACCATGTTTGCGGTCATGCTGATTATGCTGATCGCCATCAACGTGGTGTACTTCTCCAAACGTATGCTTCCCATGAAGTACCTGGTACCGGGCCTGGTCTTCCTGTTGGTCTACCAGGTGTTCGTAGTGGGCTACACCGGGTTCGTGGCCTTCACCAATTACGGTGATGGACACAACTCTGACAAAGCTGATGCGATTTCCGCTATTATGGCGCAAAACCAGCGTCGCGTGGAAGGCTCTGCCGCCTTGCCACTGCAGGTAGTGGAAAAAGGCAATAAGCTCGGCTTTGCGGTACTTGAAGACGGTAAAGTCAAAGTCGGTAGTGCCGAAGATCCGCTCACCGTGGTTGAAGGAGCCAAAGTCGAAGGCCAACGTATCACAGAAGTTCCCGGATGGGACGTGCTGCCGGTGGCTGAAATCCTCTCCCGGCAGACGCAGATCGTAGACCTGAAAGTTCCCGTCTCCGAAGATCCCAACGCTGGCGCGATTGGTACCCAGGACGCCATGACCGGCTACGCCTACTTGCCGCAAATGCACTATGACGAAGCGGCCGACACCATGACCGACACCAGCACCGGTAAGGTGTACAAGCCGAACTCGCGCGGTAACTTCGAGGCCGAGGACGGCACCGTCATCGCCACCGGCTGGCGCGTATTCACCGGGACCGAGAACTTCACCACTGCTTTCGGGGACTCGCGCTACTCCGGGCCGTTTTTGAAAGTTCTACTATGGACCTTCGCTTTCGCCTTCTTTTCGGTAGCTTCCACATTCTTCCTGGGGTTATTCTTCGCCATCGTAATGAACGACGAAAGGATGAAGGGACGCAAGATTTACCGCACCCTAATGCTACTGCCATACGCCTTCCCGGCGTTCTTATCCGCGTTGCTGTTCAAAGGCATGCTCAACACCGACTTCGGGTTCATTAATCAAACACTGTTGGGTGGGGCGGGGATTGAATGGCTCAACGACCCGTGGCTGGCGAAGCTATCGATCCTGCTGGTTAATCTGTGGATGGGCTTCCCCTATATGTTCCTCATCTGCACCGGTGCGCTCCAAGCCATTCCCGATGACGTGATTGAAGCGGCCACCATGGATGGGGCCTCACGCTTTCGTATTTTCCGCTCCGTAACTATGCCGCTACTGCTGGTAGCGGTGGCACCGCTGCTGATCTCGTCCTTTGCGTTCAACTTCAACAACTTCAACTTGGTGTACATGCTCACCGGCGGCGGACCGCGTTTCACCGACACATCCGCACCGGTAGGAGCCACCGACATCCTCATCTCCATGGTGTACTCCGTGGCTGGTCTGGATGGGGGCGCAGCGAAGAACTACGGTCTCGCTTCCGCCCTGTCGATCATTATCTTCTTGATCGTGGCTACCATCTCGGTTATCAGCTTCAAGAAGACTCGTTCGCTGGAGGAGATTAACTGACATGGCTGAAAACACTGAAAACTACCGTAAGCAGCCGGTTGAAACTCCCTTTGAACCAGGAGCAGACAGCACCACCGAAATTGGCACCAAAGCGAGCCCCGGGGGCGCGGATGCCACTGAAAGGGCCAGTGCGCACCGGGCTGCGAACCAAATGTCACGGGTCCGCTGGTGGTCCGACATCGGTTGGCGCCACGTGGTTGGGGTGCTCGCGGTGATCTACTCGGTCTTCCCAATTCTGTACATCATCTCCGCAGCCATAAACCCCGCTGGTACTATGACTGGCTCTAACGCCCTGTTCAGCGCGTTCACGCTGTCAAACTTCACCGCTTTGATGGAAACCTCGTTCTGGCAGTGGATGGGCAACACCTTGTTCATCGGCGTGGTGACCTCGGTCGGTACCGTACTGATGGGAGCGGCCGCTGCCTACGCTTTCTCCCGGTTCCGTTTTAGCGGCCGCCGCGTGGGGTTGATGTCGCTGCTGGTGATTCAAATGTTCCCCCAGCTGTTGGCGTTCGTATCCATCTTCCTGCTACTGCTGACCCTAGGTGACGCAGTGCCTTGGCTAGGTCTAGATAGTCGCATCGCCCTCATCTGCGTCTACCTCGGTGGGGCCCTAGGGGTGAACACTTTCTTGATGTACGGATTCTTCAATACTATCCCCGCGTCCTTGGATGAAGCGGCGAAGATTGACGGGGCCTCCCACGCGCAGATTTTCTGGACCATTATCTTGCGCCTGGTGGCACCGATCCTGGCGGTAGTGGGCTTACTGTCCTTCATCTCCACCTTCAACGACTTCATCTTGGCGCGTGTGATTTTGCAATCCGAGCGCAACTGGACGGTCGCAGTAGGTATGTACCAGTGGGTTTCTGACCGCCTAGATGCTAACTGGGGGCTCTTCGCCGCCGGTGCCATGATCGCGGCGCTACCAATCCTGGCGTTATTCCTATTCCTGCAAAAATACATCGTCTCCGGTTTGACCGCAGGCTCCGTGAAGGGATAGACACCGCTATAACCGGCAGCTAGCGATGAGCGGGGTGTGGTAGCGGTCATTTCGATGACCCGCCCACCCCGCTCACCGTTAGCTCCACGTCACGGGTCAGTGGTCGCCAGGGGAAGCCACAAGTGCAGCGCATAGGCGGGCGCGAAACGCCGAGAGGAAGGAAAAATTCGCGAGGGAAATTAATCACACCGACCGGATTTGGTTCCCGTGCGCTAACTTGATAAAGTCGTATCCGCAAACGCAGTCCCGCGTAGCTCAATGGCAGAGCATCCGACTGTTAATCGGACGGTTGTTGGTTCGAGTCCAACCGCGGGAGCCAAACTCAAAGCCACGCCAGAGCGCGTGGCTTTCGACTTATTCTAGCGCCAAACGCCTCATGCACCCAGTCGCATATCAGGGCCCGATGAGCCCCCTAACCTAGCTGCCAGTCACCTCCACCTCTGCGACCAACCCCACAAGTGCGGGAACGTTTTCCGGTCCCGAAACCTTGGCCCAGAACTGGACGCCACGCGCCAACTGCTCAGCCGCTAACGGCAGGCCGCGGGCAGAATCCAAATCCGCCAACTGCAGCTGAGGTAGAGCCACAAACAGCTCCAAGTTGGTGGCAGCCAATCGGTTCTCCAGCGCCGACAGGATCTGCGCATTGGAGCCCTCTGGAGCGGCATCTTCCAAATAGTCGCTGAAATGAGCGGTGCAAGACCCCAGACGCTGGTCGGGGACCTCATGGGCGAGCAGCGTCGCGATGGTGTTGGCTAAGTCATCAACCTGCAAACGTGCGGAAACCTCCGAAGCGGCTGGACCGCCCTCGGAATCAGGCGCGGCCGCCCAACGCGGAAGCAAGTCCTGCACGCAATCCCAGTCACGAATGGCGCGCGCGAGCGGGCGATGGGCAGACTCAGGAAGGGGAGTGGGGCTAGCTGCGGGCGAGGGCGGTGTGGGCGTCACCGACGCCAGAGCAGTGGGCAGCGGCGCCAAGGTGGCAGCAGGCTCACTGGTGCCCTCATCATCAGCGGTGAAGTCTTGAGGTAGCTGCTGGGCGCCACCGGATTGGAACCAAGCATCCAACTGCTCACTTTCCAACCCTGCCGCGCCAGCCAAAGACAAGGCATCAGCAATTCGTCCACCCGCAGCCGCGCCCACTAGGCGACGCGTCTCGGGCTGGGCCTGCGTGGCCAAGCGCAAATCCACCACCGCCGACGTGATGGCCTGCTCAACTAAGGCGGAAACTTCCGGAGCCGGGATCGCCAGCGCCTCTAAGGTCGGTGCATTGGACGGCACACCCCCCGGCCACGGATCCCACACCCCGCCGACTCGCTCCACCCGCTGAGCGGCGTGCTCAGCGAACCGCTGGACCGGTGCCACGCACGCCGTACACGCGCTAGCATCCTCACTGCCTTGCCAGTTAGTTAAAGCCTCTTGCAGTGCCGCGTCGTGGCGCGCCACTGACTGCAGGGCCAACTCCTCAGCCGAGAGCTGCGGCAGTTTCGGACGCGCCCCCTCCCAGTAAATGCCCATCGCATCGGTCACCGCGCAGCCACTCAAGCTCAGTGCCACCAGCGCGCCACCAGTCCACAAACGTGCCCAACGGCCCGGGGTGGAGTGTGAAACGCCCGTCTTATCTTGCATAATGGATATCCGCATCATTAGTTAAATCATGGCACGCAGCGCAGACAAAGTCTCGCCGCCCGCCAGCGCAGGAGGAGTTGTGAGTAAAACGTCAGTGGCTACCACCACCATCACCACCATCGTGGAGCCCTTAGTGGAAGCCACCAACCTGTTCTTAGAAGACGTCTACGTTTCCGCCAACGCCGGGCTGGTGCGCGTGGTGGTGGACCTGCCCGACGGCCCCGGAGCAATCGACTCCGACACGCTTAACGACCTCACGCGCGAAATCTCCCGCGCCCTCGATGATGCCGACCCCATCGAGGATGCCTACACCCTGGAAGTATCCACCCCCGGGGCGGAACGCCAACTCACCCAGCCGCGCCACTACCGCCGCTGCCAAGGCCACCTGATCGAGGTCAAAACCAACGCCGGAGACAAACTGCGCGGCCGCGTAGTGGAAGCCAGCGACGACGCCGTCCTCCTACAACTCGACGATGGCAGCCAAACCAGCGTCGATCTTGATACCATCACTAAAGCTCGTTCCCGAGTTGAACTGACCAAGAGTGGAGAGTGAGGACAAACATGGAAATCGACATGCGGGCACTGCGTGAAGTCGGCAGCTCCTTGGAGATCGACGGCGACGTCCTCGTGCAAACCATTGAAGAAGCACTGCTGAAGGTCTACCACAAGATGCCCGGAGCAATCCGCGAAGCACGCATCGACATTGACCAGCGCACCGGCAAAGTCTCCGTCATGGCTACTGAATATGACGAGGACGATAACCCCATTGGTGAGTTCGACGACACGCCCAAGGAATTCGGTCGCATCGCCACCGCCACCGCGCGCTCAGTGATCGCCCAGCGGCTGCGGGACGCTGATGACGCCAAAGTACTGGGGGAGTTCCGCGACCGCGCCGGCTCGGTAGTGGCCGGGACCGTGGATGCCCAACGCAACCCCCACGTGACCATCCTCAAGATCGGGGAATTCGAAGCAGTGCTGCCGGAAGCGGAAAAAGTTCCCGGTGAAAGCTACCGCCACGGTGACATCCTACGCGTGTACGTGGTTGACGTTTCCCGCGGTGAAAAGGGCGCGCGCATCACCGTTTCACGCACCCACCCCGGCCTGGTGGAAGGGCTGTTCGCCCGGGAAGTACCCGAAATTGCCGACGGCTTGGTGCAGATCAAGTCGGTGGCGCGCGAAGCCGGCCGGCGCACCAAGATCGCGGTGGCCGCCACTCGCGAGGGTGTGAACGCTAAGGGCGCCTGCATTGGGCCTTCCTACCGGCGAGTGCGGGCGGTCATGAACGAACTGCACGGGGAGAAGATCGACATTGTTGACTACTCCACCGATCCGGCGCGTTTCGTGGCGAACTCCCTGTCCCCGGCGCGCGTGTCCTCAGTCACTATTATTAGTGAGGCTGACAAGAAAGCCAGCGTCATTGTCCCCGACTTCCAACTGTCCCTGGCAATTGGACGAGAAGGACAAAACGCGCGTCTGGCGGCGCGTTTGTGCGGATACCACATCGACATTCACGCCGATACGGAAACCGAAAACGGCATGATGACCTCTGACGTTTCCCGCCCCGACGTGAGCAGAGGCTCACTGACTGATTAAGATTTAGCCGCCCCAAAGCGGTAAAGTGGTGGCGGTGATACGTGAAGGAAACACTTCGAGGACGTGGCACGACCCCGAACGCACTTGCGTCGGATGTCGCCGCCGCGCACCCCGCAGTCACCTCTCACGCATGATCTACGACCCGGTAGCTAACGCCGTCTGCGCTGACCCGCGTGGTCACGCCAGCGGACGCGGAGCCTGGGTCCACCCCACGGGCGAATGCCTACAACGCGCCCTTCACCCCACGGTGTTGGCCCGCGCGCTGCGCATAAGTCCCCACACCACCGTGACCATCAACGTCAGTGAAGTTGAAAGATACACTTCCCTTGACGAGGACGGTCACTCCAGTACGCAAGGTGCGTGCTGCGGATGAGATAATGGAAGCGGGTTGGAAGCTGATGGGCACCCGATGAGTACCCAGCGATGAGCTGCCAGCAGAATTAACGGTCCGTCCTGTCCAAGGGCGGCCCTGGACAGGAGAAAAGTGGCAAAGTTGCGTGTACACGAGCTCGCAAAAGAGCTCGGAATCACCAGCAAAGAGTTATTGGCGCACCTGAAAGAAAACGGTGAGTTCGTATCGTCAGCATCCTCGACGATTCAACCCCCGGTAGTGCGCCGCATGAGAGAACAACTCGGCAAGCAGGCCGCGGCGAAGAACGCCGAAAAGGCCAGCACCGAGAAAGCCGGAACTGAAAAGGCCAAGCCGAAGAAGGCAACCGCGGCGAAGAAGACCGCCAAAGCCGACACCGACGCCAGCCAGCCCGTTGCCGAGGCCAGTGAAACTGCGCCCGCCAAGGCAACCAAGGCTGATACCAAGGCCCCGGCAACCCAAAGCACTGATGAGGGCACAACTGCCCCCGCGCAGAACGCACCCAAGGAAGCCAAGGGAACGGGTAAGGCGGCACCTTCGCCGGCCTCCGTCCTCGGCGCTGGAAAACCGGCTCCCAAACCGGGGGCCCGCGCTTCCAAGTCGGAAGAGCGCACCAACCGCGCTGAAACCAAGGCTGAGTCCACCCCGGCACCGCGCCCCGGTGGCACCGGTGGTCCGCGCCCGGGCCCGCGCCCGGGTAACAACCCGTTCGCATCCACCCAAGGTATGCCCCGTCCCGGTGGCACCTCGGGTCGTGGTCGGGGAACTGGCAGCGCTCGCCCGGCAGGTGCGGCAGGTCGCACCGGCGGTGGTCGTGGCCGCGCAGCAGCCACAGCTGCGCCGCGCGGTCCGCGTCCCAACCCCGGTATGATGCCCGACCACAGCACCATTGAGAAGGCGAGGACGGGAGCCGCCCCCAGCCGTCCCGGTCGTGGCCGCAGTGGCGGCTCCGGTGGTCCCGGTGGTGCCGGTGGTCCCGGTCGCGGCGGCTTTGGTGCTCCCGCTGGCGGCCCGCCCCGCGGCGGTCGCGGTGGCCGGGGCGCCACTCAGGGTGCCTTTGGCCGCGGAACCGGTAAGAGCCGGGGTCGTAAATCTAAGCGCGCCAAGCGTCAAGAGTTCGAGCAACAAAACGCTCCCATTATCGGCGGGGTGCAGATCCCGCGCGGTAACGACCAAGAAATCCGTATCCGCCAAGGTGCGTCCCTGGCGGACCTGGCGGAGAAGATTGACGTCAATCCCGCTTCCTTGGTGACGGTGCTGCTCCACCTCGGTGAAATGGCAACCGCCACCCAGTCCCTGGATGAAGACACCTTCGCTTTGCTCGGTGCGGAACTAGGCTACAAGGTGCTGGTGGTTTCCCCCGAGGACGAAGACCGCGAACTGTTGGAGTCTTTCGACATCGACCTGGAAGCGGAAGAACTCGAAGACGCCGAGCACTTGGAACCGCGCCCGCCGGTGGTAACCGTGATGGGGCACGTTGACCACGGTAAGACCAAACTGCTGGACGCTATCCGTCGCACCGACGTGGTGGATTCCGAGCACGGTGGTATCACCCAGCACATTGGTGCCTACCAGGTGCGGGTAGATGTGGACGATGAGCGTCGCCTAGTTACCTTCATCGACACCCCCGGTCACGAGGCGTTCACCGCTATGCGTGCCCGTGGTGCGCAAGTCACCGACATTGCCATCTTGGTGGTGGCCGCCGATGACGGTGTGATGCCGCAGACGGTGGAGGCCATTAACCACGCGCAGGCCGCTAACGTGCCGATCGTAGTGGCAGTGAACAAGGTCGATAAGGAAGAGGCGCGCCCCGATAAGATTCGTCAGCAGTTGACCGAATACAACCTGGTGGCCGAAGAATACGGCGGCGACGTAATGTTCGTGGACGTCTCGGCCAAGCAGCGTCAGGGTATTGGCGACCTGCTGGAAGCCGTTATCCTCACCGCCGACGGTGCCTTGGAGTTGGAAGCCAACCCCGACACCGAAGCGCGTGGCGTTTCCATCGAAGCGAACCTGGACCGCGGTCGCGGTGCGGTGGCCACCATGTTGGTCCAGCGCGGCACCTTGCGGGTAGGGGACGCCGTGGTAGCTGGATCCTCCTACGGTCGCGTGCGTGCCATGTTCGACGAGTGGGGCAACAACGTTGAAGAGGCCGGGCCCTCCCGCCCGGTACAGGTACTGGGCTTAACCTCAGTGCCCCGCGCAGGTGATTCCTTCCTGGTGGCTCCCGACGACCGCACCGCCCGGCAAATCGCTGACAAGCGCGAATCGGCGGAACGTCAAGCGCAACTGGCTCGCCGCCGCAAGCGCGTGTCCTTGGAGGACTTCGACAAGGTCCTCAAGGAAGGCAAGGTCGACACCCTTAACCTCATCATCAAGGGTGACGTATCCGGTACCGTGGAGGCCCTGGAAGACTCCTTGCTTAAGATCGACGTGGGTGATGAAGTACAGCTTCGCATCATCCACCGCGGCGTGGGTGCCATCACCCAGAACGACGTTAACCTGGCGACGGTCGACAACGCCGTCATCATTGGTTACAACGTGCGCCCGGCGGAGCAAGTGGCGAAACTGGCCGACGAAGAAGGCGTAGAGATCAAGTACTACTCGGTCATTTACGCCGCCATCGAAGAAGTCGAAGCCGCCATGAAGGGTATGCTCAAGCCGATCTACGAGGAAGTCCAACTGGGCACCGCGGAGATCCGCCAGGTATTCCGTTCCGGCAAGTTCGGCAACATCGCTGGCTGTATCGTGCGCAAGGGCACCATCAAGCGTGGCACCAGCGCCCGTTTGATCCGCGATGGCGTGGTCTTGAAAGAAGACCTGGAGATCGTGTCGCTGCGTCGTGAAAAGGACGACGTCACCGAGGTGCGCGAGGGCTACGAGTGCGGTATGACCCTGGGTTGGAAGGACATTGCCGAGGGCGATGTCATCGAAACCTGGGAGATGCGCGAAAAGCCGCGCGACTGATCGCCTAGCGAAACATTTGGTGAGGCGGCCACCCGCGCTGTTGGGTGGCCGCCTCGCCGCTAAACAGGCCGACGAAGAATGGGGAGACTTCCCCAACTGCAAGCAACAACCCGAAAGGGGGCGTCATGGCTGACGAACAACGCCAACGCAAAGTCGCCGACCGCATTCAACAGACGGTGGCGCAACTACTGGAACGCCGTATCAAGGACCCGCGCCTGGGGTTCGTAACCATTACCGACGTGCGGGTGACCGGCGACCTGCAGCACGCCACCATTTTCTACACCGTTTACGGTTCCGAGGACGAGGCCGCCGGTACCGCCAAAGCGTTGCGTTCCGCCCGTGGCTTGATCCGCTCCGAAGTGGGCAAGGCCCTGGGCATTCGCCTCACCCCAACGCTGGAGTTCCAGCTGGACTCGCTACCGCAGTCCGCTGCCCGCATCGATGATGCCTTAGCGCGGGCCCGCGAAGAAGATGAGCGGGTGGCGCAACTGGCCGCCGACGCCCAGTACGCCGGCGATGCCGACCCGTATCGGCGCGAAGAGCTGGAAGATGACGAGGACGAAGGGGACCTTCCCCGGTGACCTCACCGCAAATGCGGGGCGCGCAACGCCGCGGCCTGACGGTGCCGCGCGCTAAAACTACCGCCGCGGACGGCCTGCTGGTGGTGGATAAACCGCAAGGCGTCACCAGTCATGATGTGGTGGCCGCCATGCGGCGCATGTGCGCTACCCGCAAAGTTGGGCACGCCGGCACCCTGGACCCGATGGCCACCGGCGTGCTGCTGATTGGGGTGGGGAAGGCCACCCGCCTGCTGCGATACCTGACCGGCACCGATAAGAGCTACCGGGCCACCATGGTACTGGGCGCTAGTCGCGACAGTGACGACGCTGACGGCACCATCACTGCTGCTGTTGGAGCTACGGATATCGAAGTGGCTGCCGTGGAAGCCGCAATGGTGAAACAACGCGGAAACATCATGCAGGTGCCGGCCACCGTCAGTGCCATTAAGGTCGCTGGGCAGCGGGCTCACGCCCTGCATCGCCAAGGTGAGCAGGTGCAGTTGGCTGCCCGACCCGTCCTCGTGACGCAATTCGAGCTGACCGGCCCGCTACGCAACTGCGCGCTGGAAGTGGACGGCGCGGCGGTGCCGGTGCAGGAAGCGGATGTGGAAGTGACGTGCTCGGCGGGTACTTACGTGCGGGCTCTAGCGCGCGACGTGGGTGCGGAACTGGGGTGCGGGGGATACCTCAGCGCGTTGCGACGCACCCGGGTAGGGGCGTGGGATGAAAACGCCGCCCTCACCATTGACCAGCTGCAAGCCCAGGTGGAGCAAACTGGTGCGGTGACCACCTTGCCGCTCGCACAGGTGTGTGCGGCGTTGATGCCGACGGTGGAACTAGACCAGGCGCAGGCTCGGCGTTTAGCTAACGGCAACGCCCACGGTTTGGAAGTAGGGCAGGCCAGTGGGCCGGTGGCGGCCTGCTATGACGGGCAAGTGGTGGCGGTGCTGGAGCGCCGCTCCCGGGGCTGGCAACCTGCAGTGGTGCTGGCTAGTGCCATACAATGACGGAGGTTACCTCGCCCGGATGCGCGAGGACGTGGCCGCAGTGGGCGCCGCCAGTTCACGTGGCGCCCGGACAGGAGGAAAATCATGAGCGAGAAACCACAGGCTAATCCGCAAGCGGACACTTTGGTGGGAGCCCAACTGGGATTGAAGGCGCGCCACGTGATGGAAGCCCCCGCGGAGGCCAAACCGGCGGGCCAGGGCGGTGGGTGCCGCTGTGGACGCCACGGCGGTGGACACGGGCGCGGCGGTCACGGACATGGCGGTGGACACGGGCGCGGCGGAAAGCACTCCGCACACCGGCCAAGAGACTGCGCCCGCGGCTGAGCAGGCCACCGCGCCAGAGAGTGCGCCCGCAGTCGAGCAGGCCACCGCGGACGAAACTGCCCCTGCCACCACTGGCTGCGGGTGCGGCAAAGGCCGGCGCCACGGCACTGCCACTACCGGCGCCGCCTCGTAGTAGGGCAACCGACCCGCCCTCGCCCGCAAACCCACGCACCCAGCGGCGTAACACCCGAAAACAGCAGGAGAAAAACACCCATGGTAATGCAGGTGTGGACCAGCCTGGAGGAAGTTCCCGGCGACCTTAAAAGCGTAGTGACCATCGGCAACTTCGATGGCGTACACAAAGGGCACCAAAAGATCATCCGCACCTGCGTGAACTCCGCCCGTGCCCGGAACCTACAGGCGGTGGCCATCACCTTCTACCCGCATCCGGTGCAAGTCCACCACCCTGAACGGGACTTGAAGCTCATCGCTTCCATTGAGGACCGCTTGGATGCCTTGGCCGCGCTGGGCCTTAACGCCACCTTGCTGCTGCCCTACAACCGGGAACTGTACGAACTTAGCGCGGAAGAATTCGTGGACCGCGTGCTGCTAGGCACCCTGGGGATGCGAGAGATTATCGTCGGTGAAGACATCCGCTTTGGCGCAGACAACAGCGGGGACATCACCACCTTGCGGGACCTGGGAACCCAGCGTGGCTACCAGGTGCAGATGGTGGCCGACATTGAATCACCCACCGGGCGACGCTGGTCGTCATCCTGGGTGCGCGAACTGCTCACGAATGGAGACGTAGCGGGAGCTGCGCAAGTCCTAGGACGCCCCCACCGCATCCGTGGCATCGTGCAGCGCGGCTTCAAACGCGGCCGCGAACTGGGATTCCCCACCGCTAACTTGCGCGGCGACTGCGGGGCAGTGATCCCCGCTGACGGTGTCTACGCCGGGTGGCTGATCCGCCAAGTACCGGGCGGGCGGGCAGAGGAGTTCTTACCGGCAGCGATCTCGGTGGGCACCAACCCGCAGTTCGACGGGGAAGAGACTACCGTCGAGGCCCACGTGTTGGGCCGGGCGGACTTAGACCTGTACGGCGAAGAAGTGGCGATCACCTTCATCCGGCGCCTGCGCGCAATGGCGAAGTTCGACACCTTGGAACAGTTGCTGGCGCAAATGGATGACGACATCCGCGAGGCAGCCGCAGTGCTGGGTGTGGGCGTGAGCGGGCGCGTGCGGGCCGAGGACGTGACCGCCCAGTAAGTGCACCGCATCCGTTGAAAAGGCAGCGCAGCGCCTGCGCGCGGTTGGTTGGCTAGGCCCAGACCGTCCTCGGGTAGGAGGCTGGGCAGCTGCGGGGGGCTGAGTGCCAGCGCCCCGACCGTCCTCGCGAAGGGACAGGTAGCGCCGGAAAGGTAAGTAAAATCACCCCCGCAAACAGCCCTGAACGCGAACTCCGCGGACAGTGGGGTAGGGGGTGCATGGTACTATATGGTTTGCCGTAGATCGGCCACGGAAGCCACATGCCCGGGAGAACAGGCCCCGGCGCTCCGTGCAACGAGTAGAGAAGGAGAACGCAATGGCTCTAAGCAAAGACGTCAAAGAACGAATCATCAAGGAATACGCGACGCACGAGGGCGACACTGGTTCTCCTGAGGTGCAGGTAGCGCTGCTCACCCAGCGCATCAAGGACCTGACCGAACACTTCAAGACCCACAAGCACGACCACCACTCTCGTCGTGGCCTGCTGCTGCTGGTCGGTAAGCGCCGCCGCCTTCTGGGCTACCTCGCGGAAGTTGATATCGAGCGTTACCGCTCCCTCATCGCCCGCCTGGGACTGCGCCGCTAGTTCCCATCGGCCCGACTCTCAAAACCTGAGAGCCGGGCCGCTTTTCGTCAACGTGGGCGCGCATCGCAGGCCCCACGCTGACACCATGACCCTGCGAATGGTGTACCCGTAGCAAACCCGGCGAACGGTCCTCGGTAGTGGCTTTCGGAACCAGTGTCCGCGAGCCTCAATCGAAGGCCGACGCCCACGGGACACCACCATCACGAGAAGGAGAAAATCCCCATGATGGAAGGTGACGACATCACCGCAGCCGAAACCGTGATCGATAACGGCAAATTCGGCAAACGCATTATCCGATTCGAAACCGGGCGCCTCGCCCGCCAAGCCGCTGGCTCCGCCATGGCTTACCTGGATGACGAAACCGCCATCCTGTCCGCCACCACCGTTGGCAAACACCCCAAAGACCAGTTCGACTTCTTCCCCCTCACCGTGGACGTTGAAGAACGCCAGTACGCGGCCGGTAAAATCCCCGGCTCGTTCTTCCGCCGCGAAGGACGCCCCGGCACCGAAGCGATCCTCGCTTGCCGCCTGATTGACCGCCCGCTGCGCCCCGCCTTCGTCAAAGGCCTGCGTAACGAGGTGCAGGTAGTGGAGACCGTCCTCGCCATCCACCCTGATGACGCTTACGACGTGCTGGCCATCAACGCTGCCTCCATGTCCACCCAAATCGCCGGGCTGCCGTTCTCCGGTCCCATCGGCGGCACCCGCCTGGCCCTGATTGACGGCCAGTGGGTAGCGTTCCCGCGCTACAGCGAACTGGAACGCTCCACCTTCAACATCGTGGTGGCCGGTCGCGTAGTCGACGGCGACGTCGCCATCATGATGGTGGAAGCCGGTGGCGGGGACGAAATGGTGGACCTGATCAACTCCGGTCAAACTGCTCCCACCGAGGACGTGGTGGCAGACGGCCTGGATGCCGCCAAGCCCATCATCCGCCAGCTGTGCGAAGCCCAGCTGGAAGTCGCCAAGCACGCCTCCAAGGACACCGCCGAGTTCCCCCTCTACCTGGACTACCAGGATGAGCACTACCAGGCGGTGGCTGAGGCCGCTACCGACTCCCTGCGTGAAGCCATCACCATCGCCGGCAAGCTGGAACGCGAAGCCCGCGTGGATGAGATCCGCGACCAAATGCTGGCCGACCTGGAAGAAAAATTCGAAGAACAGGAAAAGGACCTCAAGGCGGCTTTCCGTTCCCTAGAAAAGTCCCTGGTGCGCGAGCGTGTGCTGCGTGAAGGCAAGCGCATTGACGGGCGTACCCCCACTGAAATCCGCTCCCTGTCGGCGGAAGTGGAAGTCCTGCCCCGAGTACACGGCTCCGCCCTGTTCCAGCGCGGTGAAACCCAGATCCTGGGGGTAACCACCTTGAACATGCTGCGCATGGAACAGCAGCTGGACAACCTATCCCCGGTGGACCACAAGCGCTACATGCACCAGTACAACTTCCCGCCCTTCTCCACCGGTGAAACCGGACGCGTGGGTTCCCCCAAGCGCCGCGAGATCGGCCACGGAGCCTTGGCTGAACGCGCCCTAGTGCCGGTGATCCCGGCGCGCGATGAGTTCCCCTACGCCATCCGCCAGGTATCCGAAGCCCTGGGCTCTAACGGGTCCACCTCCATGGGTTCGGTGTGTGCTTCCACCCTGTCGCTGCTGCAAGCCGGTGTGCCGTTGCGAGCCCCGGTGGCCGGCATCGCCATGGGCCTGATGACCGGCGAAATCGACGGCGAGTCCCGTTCCGTTACCCTCACCGATATCCTCGGTATCGAGGACGGCTACGGCGACATGGACTTCAAGGTAGCCGGTACCCGCGATTACATCACCGCCCTGCAGTTGGACACCAAGCTCGACGGGATCGACGCTGACGTCCTCAAGAGTGCTTTGGCGCAGGCCCGCGACGCGCGCCTGACCATCTTGGACCTGATCGACCAGGCCATTAGCGAACCGGACGAAATGTCCCCGCACGCGCCGCGCATCATCACCGTGCAGGTGCCGGTTGACAAGATCGGTGAAGTCATTGGCCCCAAGGGCAAGATGATCAACCAGATCCAGGAAGACACCGGCGCGGACCTGACCATCGAAGATGACGGCACCGTTTACATTGGTGCGGAAACCGGGGAAGCTGCCGAAGCGGCCCGCCAGATGGTTAACGCCATCGCTAACCCGCAGATGCCGGAAGTGGGTGAGCGTTTCGTTGGTACCGTGGTGAAGACCACCTCCTTCGGTGCGTTCATTTCCCTCACCCCCGGCAAGGACGGGCTGCTGCACATCTCCCAGGTGCGTCGCCTGGTGGGTGGCCAGCGCATCGAGTCCGTCGATGACGTACTGCAGGTGGGTCAGCAAATCGAGGTGGAGATCGAAGAGATCGACTCCCGGGGCAAACTGTCCCTGCACGTGGTGCTGGATGAAGAAGCTGCCGCCGCGGAAGCCGCCGCGAAAGCTGAGCGCGCCGAAAACGGTGAAGAGGGTGAACGTGAGGAACGTCGCCCCCGCCGCAACGGGCGCCGGGAAGGTGGCAACCGCCGCCCCCGCACTCGCTCGCGCCGCAACCGCGACGACGAAGAGTGAGCTCTTTGCCTAGCTGAGCAATAAACGTCCGTCCCGCTGCCGCTAACCGCATCGCAGCGGGACGGGCCTATAATGACCCAGCCCGGACCACCTGCCGCACTGTCCACCACCCACCCCCAGGGCCACCGCCCCGAAAGATAATCCTATGAGCGCACCCATCATTGACTTGCCACTGGTTGCCAGCACCCACGCGGACGCTAGCTTGACCCTGCTGGATGATGAAACTTTGATCCGCCGCAGTATTTTGCCCGGCGGTATCCGCGTCCTCAGCCAACAGGTCCCGGCGCAACGCTCAGTGTCCCTATCCGTGTGGTGCCCCATCGGCTCCCGCCACGAAGACCCCGCCCAAGCGGGGAGTTCCCACTTCTTAGAACACCTGCTGTTCAAAGGCACCCAGTACCGTTCTGCCGCGCAAATCGCCAACGCCTTCGACGAAGTTGGTGGCGACTCCAACGCGGGAACCACCAAGGAATACACCTACTATTGGGCGCGTATCCTGGGGGAGGACCTGCCGATGGCGGTCACCACCTTGATGGAAATGATCACCTCTTCCGTATTGGACGGGGTGGAGTTTGACCGCGAGCGCGGCGTCATCTTAGATGAACTGGCGATGGGTGCTGACGATCCCAGTGAAGTGGTGCATGAGGGGTTCTCCCGCGCAGTGTTTGGCGATTATCCGCTGGGTCGGCCCATTGGCGGCAGTATCGAAACCGTGCGGGCCGCCCGGCGCGAGGACGTGTGGGACTTTTACAAACGCGAATACCTACCCCACAACCTGGTGGTGGTGGCCGCCGGCGCGGTGGACCACGACCAACTGTGCGACTTCGTCCTCGCCGCTATGCGTCGCGCCGGATGGGATTTGGATAGTGAGCGCGCTCCCGCCGCTACCCCCACGCCCTCGCCGGGGGAAGAAGCCCGGATTTTTGTTTCCCGCACCGAATCGACTGCGAAAGTGGGCGAACAAGCCCACGTGATCGTCGGCGGGCGGGGCATTAGTGCGCGCGATGAGCGACGCACCACCATGTCGGTGCTGCTGGGGGTGCTGGGCGGGTCCATGTCCTCGCGCCTGTTCCAAGTCATCCGCGAACAACGCGGACTGGCCTACACCACCTACGCTTTCGACCATTCCTACACCGACTTCGGCTGCTTCGGCATGTACGCCGGGTGCGCGCCGCGCCACGTGGAACAAGTGGAGGAACTAATGTGGGGGCAACTGCGTGACCTGGCTGAAGGTGGGGTGGAGCCTGATGAACTGCGCCGCGTGAAAGGCCAGCTGCGTGGGGGCGTGGCCCTGGGGTTGGAGGACTCCTCCGCCCGCATGGTGCGCCTGGGACTGGCCGAGATTCTCCATCAGCGTTTCACGCCGCTGGCCCGCACCATGGCCAATATTGAAGGCACCACGGCGGATGATATCGCCCAGTTGGCGCAGTATCTGCTGGCACAACCCATGGCCCGCAGCTTCGTGACCCCGCAGTAGTTCGCTGGCGCGCTGGGGAGGGTGCGGGGCGGTGGCGGCGCGAAGGCGCTGTCTCACTTCGCTGCGCCACTTAGCGGTCGCGCCCGCCATCACGTAGGGTGAAACCATGTTGAAAGTAGCAGTAGTAGGTGCCAAAGGGCGAATGGGGCAAACCGTTTGCCAGGCGGTTGAAAACGCCACCGACCTGGAACTGGTGGCCGCCCTGGACCAGGGTGATCAGATCAACGCGGAAACTCTAGCTGGAGCCGACGTGGCGGTGGAGTTCACCGTCCCCTCCCAAACGTGCGCGAATGTGGAGGCCATCTTGGCGGCCGGCACTCACGTGGTGGTGGGGACCACCGGGTGGGACGAGGACGGTTTGAACCAGGTGCGCCAGCAGTGCCATACCAGTGGCAAGCACGCCATTATCGCCGCCAACTACGCCCTGTCAGCAGTGTTGGCGATGGAGTTCGCGGCGATGGCTGCGCGTTGGTTCGAGTCGGTGGAGATCATCGAAGCCCACCACCCCAACAAGGTCGACGCCCCTTCCGGTACCGCCATCGCCACAGCTGCGAAAATCGCAGCCGCCCGCGAGCAGGCGCAGTGCCCGCCCCTGCCTGATGCTACGGAAACCGACGAGGAAGGTTGCCGCGGTGGCAAATACCACCAGGTACCGATCCACGCAGTGCGACTGCGCGGCCTGACCGCCCAGGAAACTATTTTGCTAGGCAACCCGGGGGAAACCCTCACCATCTGCACCGACACCACCGACCGGGAGGCTTTCATGCCGGGAGTGTTGCTGGCGGTACGCGAAGTGGGCGCCCGCCCGGGCCTCACCGTCGGGTTGGAGCAGGTGCTGGACCTTGACCGGGCCGGTGGTCTGACGTGAGTGACAATAGCGCTAACCAAAATGGCTCCCAGCAAAGTAATCCCGACTACGTGCGGGCCGCACAGGTGGGGGATTGTGCGAAGATAGCTGCCATCCAGGTTCCCAACATGGTGGGATCGCTGCGCCAGGGGACCGACTTGGAGATCACCGCGGAAACTTTCGCGCGCCTGACGCCAGTAGCGGTGCAAGCCCAGTGGGAAGCGACCGTGTCTCAACCCCCTGTCGCCGGTCAGCGAGTGCTGGTGGCGGTAGGGGAGGGCGAGGTCGTGGGGTTCGCTGCGATGCACCTGACGGACCAGCCGCAAGCCGCGGGGGCGAAGGCTGCGCAAGCGGATGGTTCAGACGCCGCGCAGCAGGCAGCAACTGCTCCGGTGGAAGTCGCCGCGCCCGCTAGCTGGCCCACTCCGGCGGTGGAAATCACTGCTCTAGAGGTGGCCGATGGGTACACTCAACGCGGGCACGGGTCGCGCTTGCTGGCAGCCGCCACCGACCTGGCTGGCAAAGCCGGAGCCAAACGAGTGCAAGTGTGGATCGTGGCTGGTGATCAGGCGCGGATCGGCTTCTATCAGGGCGCGGGTCTGGCACCGGCCGGAGTGCGCCGGCAACTACAGGTCGGCTCGCTACCTATCTTCGAACACCTGTGGTGGGCGCGCCTGGACTAGGGCGCCCCCAAATGCGCCAAACGGCTGGTGAAAGTACCGCCAGCTAGTCAGCCGACCCGGCTGACCTATGCGGCGCCGCAACCTGCGCATTTACCCCACCCTTGACCAGTCCGTGGACTCAGCGAGCGTCCCGCCAGGGCGGCGCTAACATTTGGGATATGGAAACCATGCGCCCCACCCAACGCTCCTTAGACCCACAAACCGACACTACGACCACCGCGAAACCAGTGGCCAGTACCTTCCAACCCGCCACTCCCGTCGGAACCGTGTGCGTCGCCCTCGTCACTCCCATGCGCGAGGACGGTCGCATCGATTACGAAGCAGCCGGCCAACTCGCCTCCCACCTGGTGGCCCAAGGCGCCGACTCCATCTTGGTTTCTGGCACCACCGGCGAGTCACCCACGACGCACCAGGGTGAAAAAGATGACCTCACCCGCGCAGTAGTGGAAGCCGTTGGGGAGCGCGCCTACGTCATGGCAGGAGCCGGTTCGAACCACACGGACCACGCGGTACGCATGGCCGAACACGCTCAAGAGTGCGGGGCTGACGGGCTGCTGGTGGTTTCCCCCTACTACAATCGCCCCAGCCAGCGCGGCCTGATCCTGCACGTGGAATCTATTGCCGCCGCCACCGACTTGCCCATCACCTTGTACGACATTCCCGGGCGCACCGCAGTGGCGTTTAGTGACGACACCCTCGACCACTTGGCACAGCACCCGCAGGTGGTGGCCGTCAAAGACGCCACCGGTAAACCCGAGCAGGGACTTACCCGCATGGAACGCACCGGGTTGGCATACTACTCCGGGGACGACGGGCTCAACTACGCTTTCCTCACCGGCGGCGCCTCCGGCGTGATTTCCGTAGTGGGGCACGTAGCGGCCGCGCACTACCGCAAAATGGTGGACCTGGTGGCCGCGGGGAACTACCCGCAAGCCCGCGCCGTGCACCGCCAACTGGCTCCTCTAGTGGAGGCCATCATGGGTGGCGGACAAGGCGCAGTCATGGCCAAAGCCGCGATGAACGAACTGGGCTTAATCCCCACCCCGACGCTGCGCGCCCCGCTGGCACCGGCCAGCGACGAAGAACTCGCGCAGTTGCGCACCGCCCTCGCAAACTACGCGGCGCTGGGGGAATGAAACGCCACGAGTAAACGCCCGGGCAACGGGCCCGGTAGTAGAGCGGCGGTCAGGTGCCGCCCTCGCGAACTAAGCGGCGCTGCGGGCCTAAGGTCCTCGTCTCCGCGTCCCGCGTTCCACCCGCCCCACCGGCGTGCGTGAGTTAAGCAACCGCACCGCCGTCACAGGCGAGCCACTTTAGGGTCCCTCCAGGAAAGCGTGGCACAATGAGCACATGATGCCTGTGCGTGAAGAACTACCAGAACCACCCGCCCTCGAACCCGACGTACTACGAATAACCCCGCTGGGTGGACTGGGAGAAATCGGTCGCAATATGACCGCTTTCGAAATCAACGGATCCATCCTCTTAGCGGACTGCGGCGTGCTGTTCCCCGAGGAAGACCAACCCGGCGTGGACCTGATCTTGCCGGACTTTTCCTCCATCCTTGACCGCCTCGACGACGTGGTCGCCCTCATCCTCACCCACGGCCACGAAGACCACATTGGGGCAGTACCGTACCTACTGCGCCACCGCGCTGACATCCCCATCTACGGGTCCGAGCTGACCTTAGCGTTCGTCGCGCCCAAACTCGACGAACACGGCATTAAAGGCCACGACCTGCAAGTAGTGGCCGAAGGGGAGCGCCTGAACCTGGCCCCCTTCGACTGCGAATTCGTGGCCGTCACCCACTCCATCCCCGACGCCCTGGCTGTTTTCATCCGCACCGCTGCCGGCAAAGTCCTGCTCACCGGGGACTTCAAAATGGACCAGCTGCCCCTGGACGGGCGGCTAACCGACCTGCGTTCCTTCGCCCGGTTCGGGGAAGAAGGCGTGGACCTGTTCATGGTGGACTCCACCAACGCTGAAGTACCCGGCTTCGTCACCCCCGAAAGTGAAATCGGCCCGGTCTTGGACGAAGTCTTCGAACACGCCGAAGGCCAAATCGTGGTGGCCTCCTTCGCCTCCCACGTCCATCGCGTGCAGCAAGTATTCGACGCCGCCGCCCTAACGGGGCGCAAAGTGTGCCTGATTGGGCGCTCCATGGAACGCAATATGCGCATCGCGGAAGAACTCCAATACTTGGAGATTCCCCAAGATGTGCTGGTGAACTCCAAAGAAATCGGCCAGCTCCCACCCGGCCAGCGCGTATACATGGCCACCGGCTCCCAAGGCGAACCAATGGCCGCACTGGGGCGGATCGCGCAACGCGAACACCGGTTCGTGGAAGTGGGCCCGACAGACACCGTGGTCTTCGCTTCCTCCCTCATCCCCGGCAATGAGAACTCCGTTTACCGCGTCATTAACGCCCTCACTCGTTTGGGAGCGCAAGTGGTGCACCAAGCTAACGCCAAAGTCCACGTCTCCGGGCACGCCGCCGCCGGGGAGTTGATCTACTGTTACAACATCATCCAACCCGAAAACGTCATGCCTATCCACGGGGAAGTGCGCCACCTGGTAGCCAACGGAAAGCTGGCGGAAAAAACCGGGGTGCCCCACCGCAACGTGATCCTCGCCGAAGACGGGGTGGTGGTGGACCTCAAAGATGGGGAAGCCACCGTGGTGGGAGCGGTGACCTGCGACTACGTTTACGTCGATGGCCGCTCCATTGGGGAACTTTCCGACGACGAGTTAAAGGACCGCCGCGTCCTCGGGTCGGAAGGATTCATCTCCATTTACGCGGTAGTGGACCTGGAAAACGCCATGATCCTGTCCGGCCCCACCATCAAAGCGGTGGGCATGGCGGAAGAAGACAGCGTTTTCGATTCCATTTACGAGGACGTTCGCGCCGCCCTCGAACGCGCCCTCGACCGTGAAGAGACCGACACCTACCAATGCCAGCAAGCCATGCGCCGGATATTGGGGCGCTGGGTGTCGCGCAGTTTGCGGCGCCGCCCCATGATCGTGCCCGTGGTCGTGGAAGCGGGCGAGGGGAGCGTAGATGAGTGAAACCCTAGTGGCCCCACCGGTGGTAAACACCGCGAGCAGGGATGGGAGTGAAACGGCACTAGGGAAGAACCGGGTGCGGCGCCGCGCCCGCATGCTGCGCGCCGCCAGTTGGTTCGCCTACTTCGGGGCCCTGTGGTCCCTGGTCTTAGTGATCGCCGGTGGGCAAGTGCGCTTCCCCTTCGGAGCGGTCACCAAGCTGTACGCACTGGTGAACCTACCGGTGGGCCCCAGCTTCTTCCACGTGGTGGTAATGGCGGTGTTCGGCTACACCTTGACCGCCCGCAAACGCCTGGTGTGGTGGGCCTTCATACTGCTGCAGATGCTCAACATTTTCGCCATGGTCACCGCAGTGGTGATCAACTACGACGACCTGGACGTGTCCTACGTGGCGCTGTCGGTATTGCACGTGAGCGTGGCGGTAGTGATGATCGCCCTGGCGTGGCGGGGGCGCGATGTCTTCATCGGCCGCCTGCTACCTGGCGCGGCCTTCGGGGCGGGCCTGATCCTCACCCTGGGGATGGGTGCGGTCGTCGCGCTGGGAATGCTGCTGCAGCGTTTCGTACACCACGGGCCACTGACGGATGAAAATACCCGTTGGGTGATTGGCTCCACCCTGGGACGGCACCTGGCGACCATCCTGTACGGGGAACCCACCCGCGGGGGCCCCACCTGGCTGCACCTGCTACTGGGGACCCTCTCCGCGGTGGTGGTGGTAGCGGCACTGGTGTTCTTCCTACGCTCCCAACGCATGCCCGGGCGCACCATGGAAGATGACCTGTTCACCCGCCACCTGCTGTCGCGCTGGGGACAGGACTCCCTGGGGTATTTCGCCACCCGCGATGACCGCTCCATCGTGCGTTCACCCGACGGGCGGGCCGCGGTTTCCTACGGCGTGGCCGCGGGAGCTTCCATCGTTGGCGGCGACCCGCTGGGCGACCCACATTCCTGGCCGGCCGCCATCCAAGCGTGGCTGAAACTGTGCGCCACCTACGGTTGGACACCGGGGGCCATTTCAGTTTCCGAGGACGGGGCGCGGGCTTTCCGCGAAGCCGGCTTCAGCGTGCGCCTAATGGGGGACGAAGCGGTCATAAAATGCGCTGAGTTCGACCTAGCCGCCCCCCAATCGAAACAACTCGCCCAAGCGGTGCGACGCGCGCGACGCGCCAAACTCGACATCCGCATCAGTCGCCTCAGTGACGTGGACGCCCCCACCCTGGAGCGGCTGCGCACGGTGGCAGCCGAATACCGCCGCGGTGAAGAACGCGGCTTCTCCATGTCCCTGGATCGGATCCTCACCGACGAAGACGCCCAAACCCTGCTGGTGTGGGCGGTGGACGAAGCGGACGTGATCCACGCGCTACTGACTTTCGTGCCCTGGGGACGCCACGGACTATCGTTATCCCTCATGCGGCGCCACCCGTCCTCGTTAAACGGCATCATCGAAGCGATGGTGGTGGAACTGGTGGGGCGCTGCGAAGAATGGGGAGTAGAGAAAATCTCCCTCAACTTCGCCATGTTCCGCCAAGTCTTCACCCAAGGTGAAGCGGTAGATGCGAACCTGTGGGACCGCTTGGGATACTCGCTGATGCGGTTCGCCTCCCGTTTCTGGCAACTGCACTCACTGTATGAATCCAACGCCCGATACGGGCCCGAATGGGTGCCACGGTACCTGTGCTTCCGCGTCATACCCGAGCTTTCCTACGTGGGGGTCGGCGCTGGCGTGCTGGAAGGATTCATCCCGTGGATCCACACCCAACCTGCCTCCCAGTGGAGCCCCACCGCGGACTACCTCGAAGCGGTGCGCGGCATTGAAGCCGCCGCCCTCGCCGCTGATTTACCGCAGCGGCGCTTGAGTGACCAAGAGCAGGTGCGCCGGCAAAAAGCACAAGCCCTGCTCGCCGCTGGGCGCGACCCCTACCCGGCGGGGGAAACCCTGGGTATGACTCCCGCCCAGGCACTGGCGGTGGCACCGCAGTTGGAAGCTGGGCAAGGCAGTGACGCTGCGGTCAGTGTGGGTGGGCGCATCAGTGCGGTGCGCGACCACGGCGGCCTGGTGTTCATGGACCTCAGTGGCGGCGGCCAGCGTCTGCAAATCCTGTGCGAGCGCACCACTTTGGCACAGGCTTTCACGCAGTTACGCTGGCTCGACCGCGGTGACCTGGTGCGTTTCGATGGCACCTGGGAACGCACCCGCACCGGGGAACTCTCGGTGCGTGCAATCACTTGGACCATGGCAGCCAAAGCCCTGCGGCCCGTCCCGCTGCCGGGAGACACCCTGGACCCGGCCACCCGTTCGCGCGAGCGCGTGGGCCAACTGCTGGCCACGCCCTCGGCCATGGAGCTGCTGCGGATGCGCTCCCAAGCGGTCGCAGCCCTGCGTCGCTGCCTGCAAGCAGAGGGCTACCTGGAAGTGGAAACCCCCATGCTGCACCCGGTGAAAGGGGGAGCCAACGCGCGCCCCTTCGTCACCCACTTGAACGCCTACTCTGCGGAAGTTTTCTTACGCATCGCCCCGGAACTGTACTTAAAGCGCCTGGCGGTTGCCGGCATGGACGCAATCTTCGAAATGGGCCGGTCCTTCCGTAACGAGGGCGTGGACGCCACCCACAACCCCGAGTTCACCTCCCTGGAAGCCTACCGGGCGGGAGCCGACTACGCGGACATGCGACAGCTGACTGAAAAGCTCATTAAAACCATGGCGGTGGAGCTGTTCGGACAGGCACAGTGTTGGCGCCCGGCAGGTAGCGCGGGAGTGGAAGGGCAGCCGGTGGTGGCGCGCGTCGACGGGGTGGAAATGAGCTGCTTCGACCTGTCGAAACCCTGGCCGGTGGTGCGCGTGTACGATGCCATCAGCCAGGCCACCGGGGTGGAAATAACCCCCGATACGTCCGTAGAAGAACTCCTGCAGTTGGCCCGAGCCAACGCTGTGGAACTACCCCCGGTGTTGGACCACGCGCAACTGGTGGGCGCCCTCTACGACGACCTGGTGGAAGCCCACACCATCCACCCGACTTTCTACACCGACTTCCCCGCGGTCACCTCACCACTGACCCGCAAGCACCGTCAGGACCCGCGACTGGCGGAACGCTGGGACCTGGTGGCCTTCGGGATGGAACTGGGCACGGCCTACACCGAGTTGACTGACCCGGTGGACCAGCGAGAACGCTTCACCCAGCAGTCCCTGGCGGCCGCCGCCGGTGACCCCGAAGCGATGAGCATCGACGAGCAGTTCCTGTCCGACCTGGAGATGGGGCTGGCGCCCACCGGCGGGCTCGGCCTGGGAGTGGACCGCCTGTGTATGCTGCTAACGGGAGTAAATATCCGCCAACTACTGGCTTTCCCGTTCGTCAAACCACTCGCGAAGTGAGCGTCGCACCCGGTGGCGCCGCAACGTGCACCCCGTTTGGGGGACTTGGCGACCCGTCCTCGGCAATAATCAAGGAGCATAAAATGGCACGTTTCCTCTCCACCCAGCCGGTGGTGTTGAACCTGCCCACCGTGATCCCCACCCTGCCCACCCGCGGGGGCACGGTGTTGGCACGCTCGGTGCTGGCCAGCCCCGGTGGCGGTTTCATCGGCCTGGCCACCGCCACCCAAATGGGGGTGGAAACCGGGATGCTGTCGGTGCTGGGGACGGGGCCGAACTCGTTCATGGTGCGCCGTGAACTACTCAAACACGGGGTGAAAATCCTCACCGATGAAGTAATTGGCGACATCGGCGTGGCGATCCAAATGGTGGAAAGTGACGGTAACACCACCGTGATTGTGTCCACCGGCATTGAATCGGAACCACCGGTTTCGAAACTCGCCCAGATTGAGATTAACGAGGGCGATGTGGTGCTCGCCCACGGCGCCTGCCTGGCGATGGACGCAGTGGCGCAAGACTACGTGGACTGGATTGCCAGCATCCGTCCCGACGCCACCGTGGTGCTATCGCCCTCGCCCATGCTGGACCAAGTTGACTCCTCGATGTGGCCCCGCCTGCTGGCCCGCGCCGACATCGTCACCATGAATCTGCGTGAAGCCTCCCTGCTGCCCCGCCTCTTGGCGACCCAACAACCGGGGGCCAACGTGCGCGACTACGTGCGCGAGGACTGCGTGATCGTGCGGCGCATGGGCGCGACGGGCTGTGAGTGGCGCCGCGGCACCGGGGAACGCCACGTGGTCCCAGCGTTCCCCTCCGAAACGGTGGACACCACCGGGGTGGGGGATACCCACATCGCTACCATGTGCGCGGGCCTGGCATTGGGATACGACATTGAAACCGCGATTCTAACGGCGAACGCGGCCGGCGCGGTGATGATTTCACACGCCTACACTTTCCCGGTGCCCAGTATGCGCGAGATTTCCTCCGTCATGGGCCACACCATGTAACAGCGGCGAGGGCGTTGGGCGGCGGCCGGTTGCGGCCGAGTGTAGTTTTTATCGCAAGCCCGCCTTCCCCGGCGCGCCCCAGCGGGGCAGGACGGCGGTGGCAGTAATGTCAGAATTACTATGCCTGCGAAGAAAACTAAGACTTCGAACCGCAGTGGAAACACTCGCAATACCAGCGCCAAAGTTGGCCAGCCGTCCCCACTGATGCAGTTCCTAGGAGCCATTGCCCGGGGCTTTGCCGCCATCGGGCGCGCCCTCATATCCGTGGTGCGCTCCTTCGCGAACCTGGACCCGCAATTGCGCCGCGACGGCCTGGCACTAATACTGATCGCCCTGGCTGCCGTGGTGGCGCTACGCGAATGGCTGTCCATCTCTGGTACCGCTTCCGACATGATCCACCACCTCAGCGCCGGCGCTGTGGGGCGCCTATCCATCGTGGTGCCCCTCATCTTGGTGGCGTGGGCGGTGATGCTGTTTCGGGCCCGCAAAGAATACCGTGTCCCGCATCGCTTCGCCGGGGGCCTGGGGATCGCCATTGCGGTGACCGGCCTGATCCACGTCGGTGCCGGCAACCCCTCGATCAATACTTTCAGCACCATTGAAGATGCCGGTGGCCTATTGGGGTGGGTTTTCGCCGCCCCCATCGCGACCCTGCTGTCAGGCTGGGCTGCCGCCATCATTATGGTGCTGTTGATGATTTACTCCGTGTGCGTGGCCACCCAAACCCCGGTGCGCGAACTGCCGAACCTCGTCCAAGGCTTCTTCACCAATGCGCGCCAACGTTTGGGCGCCGCCGAAGAAGCGGATGCTAAAGAGCAAAAGCCGCGCCGGTGGGGGAAGAAAAATGAACCCCGCCTGCTGGATGAATACGACGGCGACGAAGCCTTTCGCAGTGCGCACTACACTTCCGATGACGAGGACGAGACCAGCTGGTTGGACACTGACGCTGCTCCCTACCCGGCTGCCAACGACGACACTGCCAGCTTCAGCCCGGCTGCTCGAATGCCGGAACCGTCCTCGCCCATGGAAGAAGAACCCGCTGCCAGCGCCGCTTTGGAACCGGTGGAAACCACCGCGCTGCCGGCCAACATTATCCAACCGGAACTGGAAGAAGGACTCGTCTACGAACTACCCAGCGAAGACCTGCTGGTCCGCGGCGCTCCCCACAAATCCCGCTCCGCCGTCAACGATCAAGTGATGAACGCCCTTCAAGGGGTGCTAGATGACTTCGGAGTCAACGCCAAAGTCACCGGTTTTTCACGCGGGCCGACAGTGACCCGCTACGAAGTGACCCTGGGAACCGGGGTGAAAGTGGACCGCATCTCCGGGCTGGAGAAGAACATCTCCTACGCGGTAGCCACCCCCGAAGTGCGCATCATTTCACCCATCCCCGGTAAATCCGCCATCGGCGTGGAAATCCCCAACAGTGACCGCGAAACGGTGGCGCTGGGAGACGTATTACGCTCCGCCGTGGCGCGCAAAAACCAGCGTCCCATGGTGGTGGGGGTAGGCAAAGACGTCGAGGGCGGATACGTCGTCACCGACATCACCAAGACCCCCCACCTGCTGGTCGCCGGTGCCACCGGGTCCGGTAAGTCCTCCTTCGTGAACTCCATGATCGTGTCCATCATTATGCGCGCCACCCCCGCCCAGGTGCGCATGATCCTGATCGACCCCAAACGCGTGGAACTGACCCTGTACGCCGGGATTCCACACCTCATCACCCCGGTTATCACCGACCCGAAGAAAGCCGCGGAAGCGTTGGAATGGGTGGTGAAGGAAATGGAGTCGCGCTACGACGACCTGGAGCGATTCGGCTTCAAACACATCAAGGACTTCAACGCTGCGGTGCTGGCCGGGGAAGTGCAAGTACCGGAAGGGTCCGAACGTAAACTCGCGCCCTACCCGTACCTACTGGTGGTGGTCGATGAGCTAGCGGACCTGATGATGGTGGCCTCCCGGGAAGTGGAAGCCTCCATTATCCGCATCACCCAGCTGGCCCGCTCGGCCGGTATCCACCTGGTGTTGGCCACCCAGCGCCCGTCGGTGGACGTGGTCACCGGTCTGATTAAATCCAACGTACCGTCGCGTTTGGCTTTCGCCACCGCCTCCCAAGCAGACTCGCGCGTCATCTTGGACCAGCCCGGCGCGGACCGGCTCATCGGACAAGGTGACGCCCTGTTCCTCCCAGCCGGGGAGGGGCGCGCCATGCGGGTGCAGGGTGCGTGGGTGAGTGAACGCGAAATCCACGCCATCGTGGACCACGCCAAATCCCAGATGCAGCCGGTGTACCGGGAAGACATTGCCGCGGAAGAAAAGGTCGTTAAAGTTGCCGAAGACATTGGCGATGACCTCGATGACCTACTCGAAGCCGCAGAGCTGGTGATCTCCACCCAAATGGGATCGACCTCCATGCTGCAACGCAAACTCCGTATCGGATTCGCCCGCGCCGGCCGCCTCATGGACCTGCTGGAAAGTCGCGACGTGGTGGGACCCTCCCAAGGGTCGAAACCGCGTGACGTGCTGGTCGCGCCGGAGGACTTGGCGAACGTCCTCGCCATGTTGCGCGGTGAAGAGCCTGCCACTGTGAGCGACAACGCGCAAGATTCGTGGGAAGATGAAGCCAGTGAGGACGCCTGGCAGTTAACGGGACGTCAGTGACAACCGGCAAGGGGGAGTAGTGGACAACAGCGAGTTGCGTCCGGGGGTGGACACGAGTAAACCCCACACCCCGACCGGTGCGGCCGACCCCGAAGGGGTGGACGTGGTTTGGAACCTCCCGAACGTTCTCACCATGGTGCGCCTCGCCTTGGTGCCGGTGTTCTTGGTGTGCGCAGTACTGGGGTTTCGCGGCTCCGTGGGCGCCGCCTGGATGGCGTTGGTGATTTTCGTGGTGGCGGCGTTTACCGACCATCTGGATGGGAAGATCGCGCGAGCGCGTAACCTGGTTACGAACTTCGGTAAGATCTGGGATCCGATTGCCGATAAAGCCCTCACCCTGGGGGCGTTCGTGCTGCTTTCCGCCATGGGGATGCTGGGGTGGTGGTTCACCTTGATCGTGGCGGCCCGCGAGTTCGGCATCACTTGGCTGCGGTCGTATTTACTGCGCGATGGGATCGTGGTGCCGGCGTCGTTCGCGGGGAAGGCGAAAACCTCCGCGCAGATGCTGCTGATCGTGTTCTTGCTATTCCCCTGGGGGAGTTATTACGAGGGCGGTGTGTGGGGCAATACCGCGCTGTCCACGGTGGCGTGGGTGCTGATTGCCTTAGCGTTGTTCCTCACCGTGTATTCGGCGTGGGGATACCTGGCGGGCGCGTGGAAACGTCCTCGTCGTTAAACGTGTGATTCACCACCTTGGGGGCTGGCAATAAAAAACCCTCCCACGGTGTTTACCTTGATATGACGGGATTTAAAGCGATGCCAAGTGCGGTGCGTGCGCCGCGTTCGCGCCCACATGATGGGCGCCCGCAAGATGCCAGGGTGCAGCGCGGACCGCGGACAAGGTACGGTACAAGTATGCAGACCCTAACACTTCCTTCCCTCTCCATGCGGGAACACATTGGCGAGGTACTGCGTCGTATCCGCCAGGCCCAGGGCCGAACCCTGCGGGAAGTGTCCGCTGATGCGCAAGTATCTTTGGGCTACCTGTCGGAGATTGAACGTGGGCAAAAGGAAGCGTCCTCGGAGCTGCTTGAAGCTATCTGCACCGCCCTGGAAGTGCCCCTATCTGAAGTGCTCCGCGAGGTCGCAGATCGGATCGCTTTGATTGAAGCGATGATGATCCCCGACGTGGTTCCCGACAACCTGCTGAGCGTTCAGCTAGATGGGAACATTACGCTACAAAGCTAGGTAGCACCCGGTGGCGTTAGACAAGGTTAACAATGACGATTTCTGAGTTCTGGCACAACGTAGACACGGTCTTTGGCTCCTGCTATGGCCGGTCACTCGTAGGGGACTTGTACTTGCCGCAGCTGGGTACCACCGCCAGCCAAGCGTTACGACGCGGAGTTGAACCGATCCAGATTTGGAACGCCCTGGTGGATGAAACTGAAATGGGTGAAGAAGCCCGCTGGGCCCACCGGCAAGCAAAACGCCGCGCCTAGCTAACTGGGGCGCCACTAGTTATCTGCGGCGTCCCTAGTTATTTCCGCCGCGCCTCGTTAACTGGACCTTCTAACTAAGTGCGCCGCGCCTAACTAACTGCGCCAGCCGGTTGCCGCGGATTGGGCGGTTTGGGGAACGGATTTTGGCGGCGGCTAGGACACGCCGAAACAAAAGATGCTTCGAACAAATGTTCGTGTAATGTTGTCTTTGGTCATGCACAGGGAACCGTTATACACACACAGGTAGCGGGCCACTGAAATGTCACTGGTCGGACATAGCATGATGAGCGTACCCGGAGAGGGAACCATACGCTCAGATTTCCAAACCGGAAAAGACCAGTCTTAACAACGAGGGCGGAGAGCCCCACGACGAGAGGCATACAACCATGGCTGCTGCCAACACCGACCGCAACAAAGCCTTAGAACTTGCCCTAAGCCAGATCGATAAACAATTCGGCAAAGGGTCAGTCATGCGCCTGGGGGACGATAACCGCCCCGCGGTGCAAACCATCCCCACCGGCTCCCTGGCTCTGGACGTCGCCCTCGGCGTGGGGGGACTGCCGCGCGGCCGCATCGTAGAGATCTACGGCCCCGAATCTTCCGGTAAAACCACCGTTGCACTGCACGCCGTGGCCTCCGCCCAACGCGCCGGCGGTAACGCTGCGTTCATTGACGCCGAACACGCCCTCGACCCCGAATATGCGAAGAAACTCGGCGTCGACACCGACTCCCTACTGGTCTCCCAGCCCGACACCGGGGAACAAGCACTGGAGATCGCCGACATGCTGATCCGCTCCGGCGGTATCGACATCATCGTGATCGACTCTGTGGCCGCGCTGGTGCCGAAAGCAGAAATCGAAGGCGACATGGGCGACTCCCACGTGGGCCTGCAAGCACGCCTGATGTCACAGGCGCTGCGTAAGATTACCGGCGCCCTGTCCGGAACCGGCACCACCGCGATCTTCATTAACCAGCTACGTGAAAAGATTGGCGTGTTCTTCGGCTCCCCAGAAACCACCACCGGCGGGAAGGCACTGAAGTTCTACGCCTCGGTGCGCATTGACGTGCGCCGCATCGAAACCCTCAAAGAACAGGGCAACCCGGTGGGCAACCGCACCCGCGCCCGCATCGTGAAAAATAAGATGGCCCCGCCTTTCAAACAAGCCGAGTTCGACATCCTCTACGGGCAGGGGATCTCCCGGGAAGGCTCCATCATTGACATGGGCGTGGAGTCGGGGATCATTAAGAAATCCGGCTCCTGGTTCACCTACGGAACCGACCAACTGGGGCAGGGTAAAGAAAACGTGCGTAACTTCTTGCGCGACAACCCACAGTTGGCAGACGAGATCGAACACAAGATCTTGGTCGAACTGGGAATCCGCGAACCCGATACGGAACCCGCTGCCGAACCAGCAGCGGAAGCGGAGGGCAAGCCAGCGGCCAGTAAAGGCAAGAAACGAGGGCGCGCCACCGACCCGGCCGAAGACGCAGGCTTCTAGCGTCACCGGTGGGTGAGGCCACAAATGTTTGAAGACGAAGGTGAACTCCGGCGGCGCTGCGTTAAAGCCCAGCGCCGCCGCGAGCAGCGCCGCGCCGCCGCCGCAGAACTCACCGGGGAAGCAGGTATCAGCGCCGCCAAAGAAGCCGCGTTAAGCATTCTGGATCGCTGCGACCAGTCGGTGGACGCGTGTCGGCGCAAACTCATGCAACGCGGCTATCGCAAGGAAGTGGTGGAACCAGCACTGCAACGCTTAGAGGAAGTCGGCGTGCTCGATGATGAACGTTACGCGCGATCTTTAGTGCGCGGTCGCCACCAAAGTCGGGCGCTAGTGGGACGCGCCTTGCGTGAAGAACTAAGGCGTAAGGGACTAAGCCCCAGCGTGATCGAAAGCGCCATGGAAGCCGAACTGCCCGAGGCCGACGACACTGAAGTACTCGATCAACTGGTGGAGCGAAAACTTGTCTCCAGCCGCAAACTCGATCGGGAAGCCCAAACCCGGCGGATAGTTTCCATGCTGCTGCGCCGCGGCTACAGCAGCGGGCAAGCATTCGCCGCATTGGAGCGAGTACGGTCATACCAGGAGGACGCATGAGCCACGCCGCCGACCAACTACACCAGTGCGCGCAAGCGCTCGTGGCCCGCCTCGCCACCATCCAGTCACTGGCGGTGGCCGAATCCCTCACCGGCGGGATGGTGTCTTCCACCATCGTTGGCGTGCCCGGTGCCTCCAACTGTTTTCGCGCCGGCGTGTGCACTTACGCCACCGACACTAAACACACCCTCCTGGGAGTGGACGCCCAGCATTTAGCCCAATATGGGCCGGTCAATGCCACCACTGCCCAGCAAATGGCGGCCGGAGTGGCACGCCTGGCGCACTCCGACTGGGGGTTGGCAACCACCGGCGTGGCCGGCCCCGGCCCGGAAAACGCAATCCCCGCGGGCACTGCCTTCATTGCTGCGCATCACCGCCCCAGCGGTCGCACCTGGGGGGAAGAACACAGCTTCTCAGGCCAACGCACCCAAGTGCGGGAAGCCGTAACCCTGGCCGCGCTGAAACTGCTGCTACGCGCCAGTGATGAACTCTAACCACCGCCGGTGATTGTCCTCCACCAACTGCCGCGGAGGATTGTCACCCACCAACAGCTGGGCCTGGGGGTCCGCCACGGTGTCAAACACGAACGGCATATCCATGCAGTGGCGCGCGTAGGCTTGCGCCGGGGGAACCGGGACGGTGGAGCTGCGCGCCGGGCACCAATCAAAGAAATGCGTTTGCGTATCCACCCCCCGCTGTGCCCGCCACTGCTTGAGCTGCGCCATGAAATCGGGGAAGAACACGTCATCGAGGAACATACCCACCACCAAACTCGTGGGCGCACCTGCCTGGAATGCCCGCTGGTAGCGGGGCCGCCACGCCACCCCGGCGCGAGCAAATAGCTCCGGCGCCGGGTGCGGATCCAACAGCGGGCCGTGAGCTAAACACAGGTCGGTGAACTCCTCGGTGGTGGCGGTCAGCAACAGGCGAACGTCGTCCCCTTTGCCAGCTTCCACCCCGTCCTCGACACTTAACGGCATGACGGTGGGTTCTTGGAACGGTGTGAACGGTAAATCCGACAACGGTTCGCGCCGCGCGCGCTGGCGCACGTACTCCACCGGATCGGTGGTGGGAACGTACAAACTTGCTTCGGTGGCCAGCTCAGCTTCCACCGCGGCATCGCTCATGTGGGAAAGCGGCCACGTCCCGCGCGCTTGTGCCTGCGCGGCGAACACCTGCGCGCGCCGCGCCGCTTCCTGCTCCGAACAAGCCGGTAACACCCCGGACATGGAAATCGCGGATTGGAAAAGTTCGTTAGAAGCGGGGGCCACTAAATGCGCGAGGACGGAACCGCCGCCGGCACTTTGACCAGCGATGGTCACGCGCCCAGGATCGCCACCGAAAGCAGCAATATTTTCTTGCACCCACCGCAACGCCGCCTGCTGATCAACTAACCCCCGGTTTGGGTCAGTGCCGGGCAGGTGGGCGAACCCTTCCACGCCCAGCCGGTAGGAAACCGACACGCACACCACGCCCTCGGAGGCGAAACGATACGGGTCAGTGATGGGGGAGTTGGCTGCACCCGCCTTGAAACCGCCCCCGTGGATCCACACCAATACCGGCAAATCAGTGCCAGAAAGCGGGGCCGTCACGGTGAGGTTCAAGATCTCCTCACCGGGGATTATTGGATCTTTCCAAAGTGAGTTAGCACTGTAGTGGCGCCGCTGCGGAGTTGGGGCTGGACCTCGGCAATCGCGTGGTGCGGTCCACGGCCGTACCGGCTGGGGGTGGCGCAAAAATAGTTCCCCCACCGGTGGGGCAGCGTAGGGTATGCCGACGAAGCGGCGCACTTGTGGACAGTTGGGGTGGGGGTGACCAATCACCGGTCCGCTGGTGGTTTCCACAGTTAGGGTTGTCAATGCTGCACCTTTCGATCACGCGCCCGCGCGCAGGGTCACTAGCCTCACATTAACCCTATTATCGCTAGGGGAATAAGGCAGCTAGAATCAAGAAACGATGACTGCGACGAAAACCCCAAGGACCTACCTGGTACGCACCCTCGGCTGCCAGATGAACGTACACGACTCCGAACGCATGGCGGGCTTGCTGGAAGCTGACGGCCTGCGTCCGGTGGAGGAAGTACCCGAAGCTGCGGCGCGTGCGACCGACGCCGGTGATGGGGGCGCCGACGTGGTGGTACTTAACACCTGTTCGGTACGTGAAAATGCCGCCAACCGCCTGTTCGGTAACCTCGGGCAACTAGCGAAGGTGAAACGTGAACGCCCCGGCATGCAGATCGCGGTGGGCGGCTGCCTGGCGCAACAGATGCGTGCCGACATCGTCAAACGCGCCCCCTGGGTGGATGTGGTGTTTGGTACCCATAACATTGACGTGTTGCCGGTATTGCTGCGCCGCGCCGAACACAACCGCGAAGCCGCGGTGGAAATCGAAGAAGCTCTCAAGGTCTTCCCCTCCACCCTGCCGACCCGCCGCGAAGCCAGTGCCGCCGCCTGGGTATCAATCTCTGTGGGCTGTAACAACACCTGCACCTTCTGCATCGTGCCGCACTTGCGTGGTAAAGAACGTGACCGGCGACCGGGGGAGATCCTCCAAGAAGTCCAAGCCGTGGTATCCGAAGGCGCCATCGAAGTGACCCTGTTGGGGCAGAACGTGAACTCCTATGGTGTTAGCTTCGGCGAGCGCGGGGCGTTTGCGAAACTACTGCGCTCCATGGGACAGGTTGAAGGGTTGGAACGGGTGCGTTTCACCAGCCCCCACCCGGCGGCCTTCAGTGATGACGTGATCGAAGCTATGGCGCAAACCCATAACGTTATGCCCAGCTTGCACATGCCCCTGCAGTCGGGCTCGGACCGGGTGCTGCGAGCCATGCGCCGCTCCTACCGGCGTGTCAAGTTCGACGGGATCTTACAACGCGTGCGTGAAGCTATCCCGGATGCGGCTATCACCACGGACATTATTGTGGGGTTCCCGGGGGAAACCGAAGAGGACTTCCAAGCTACTTTGGAAGCGGTACAAACCCTGCATTTTGCCTCCGCTTTCACCTTCATCTACTCGCCGCGCCCGGGCACTCCCGCGGCGGACATGCCTGACCAGATTGACCCGGAGGTCGCCCAGGACCGCTATGAGCGCCTCATCGCCGCCCAGGAAGCCATCTGTGAGGCTGACGCGAAAGGCTTCGTAGGGCGCGAAGTGGAAGTGTTACTTTCCGAAATGCGGGGGAAGAAAGACCACGAGTCGCAGCGCGTTTCCGGGCGGGCCCGTGACAACCGGTTGGTGCATTTGAGTTTGCCCGAGGACGTTCAATACGGTCGCGACTTGCGCCCCGGTGACCTGGTGCGCGCCCAAGTCACTTACGGCGCTCCGCACCACCTGGTGGCGGACTCCGGCACACAGGGTGGACTATTTGAAATCCGCCGCACCCGCGCCGGGGACGTATGGCAAGAACGCAACCACAGTGCGATTCCCGCCAACGCGGTGAGCTTAGGGTTGCCGAAACTGCGGGTGAGAACGTCCTCGTGAATAATTCGACGCCGGAATGGACCCCGCCGCTGATTGCCGTGGTGGGGCCCACCGCGAGCGGTAAATCCGCTCTGGCGCACGCACTGGCGAAAAGCTGCCGGGAGTGGTCGGGGCGGGATGCACAGATCGTTTCAGTCGACGCTTTCGCGCTCTACCGGGGGATGGATATCGGCACTGCGAAACCCTCCGCCGCTGAGCAGGCTGAGGTGCCTTACCATCAAGTCGATGAGTTAGATATCAGCGAAGTTGCCTCGGTGGCTTCTTATCAGCGCCATGCGCGGGCGGCGGTGGAGCGAATCCAAGGCGCCGGGCAGGTGGCGATAGCGGTGGGCGGGTCGGCGCTGTACGTGCGGGCTTTGCTTGATGAGATGAACTTCCCCGGTTCTGATCCGCAGGTGCGGGCAGCTTTAGAGGCCGAAGCTGACCAGGTTGGGGGCGCGGCCCTGTATGAGCGTTTGCGTCAGTTGGATCCGCCGGCGGCGACCGCCTTGCATCCGCATAACGTGCGCCGCATCGTGCGGGCGTTGGAAGTGATTGAAATAACGGGGCGGCCTTTCACCGCGTCCTTGCCTAAACCGGTGTTCGTGCGGCCGACGTTGATGCTGGGGGTACGCCGGCAGTTGGAGGACTTGGATCAGCGTATTGAACAACGCACCCGGGCGATGTTCGAAGCGGGGCTGGTGGAGGAAGTGCGTGTCTTAGTTGAGCAAGGGCTGGACCGCAGTGTCACCGCGTCACGCGCAGTCGGTTACGGTGAGGTTTTAGGATATTTGCGCGGCGAGTACGGGTTGGATGAGGCCCAGCAGAAAGTGGCGTTGGCGACGCGCCAGTTATCACGGCGCCAAATAAAGTGGTTCCGCCGCGACCGGCGGATCCACTGGTTGGATGCCACCGGGCGTAGCAGCGCGGAGATTTTGGCGGATGCGCGCGGCGTTATCTACGAACTTCGATAATGCGGTAGCCCTTCTTGGAGTGGGCTTTGCGGGCGTTGAAGCCTTGTTCGTTGAGCCATTTAATGTAGGAGTCGGCTCCCAGGTTCTTCGCCATCACCAGCCACGCCACGCCCTGGTCACTGAGGCGCTCCAGCCAGCGCCGCGTCAACTGCTGCATGGGGCCTTTGCCGATGCGCACCGGCGGGTTGGAGCACAGGAAATCGAAGCGCAGGTCGGCCTCTAGAACTTGCTGGTAGGTGGTTTCTTCCTCGCCTGGGAAGATGTTGTCAAGCCCCAGTTTGCGGGCGTTTTTGGCAGTTAGGTCCAGGGCCCGTGGGTTAACGTCCACTGCCCAGACTTTCGCCTGGGGTCGCAAGGTTGCCAGCACCGCGGCAATCGGCCCCCACCCGCACCCTAGGTCCAGGAAGTTTCCATTGGCGGGGGGTTCTTCCATTTCGGTTAGCAGCACTTTGGTTCCCAGGTCTAGGCGGTGGCTGGAGAACACTTGCGGCGCCGCTACGCACGCTAGGTCCAGGCCGCGCACCTGCACTGGCACGTCAATGAGTTCACCGGGTTGGGCTTGTTTGGCGGCGGAGAAGTAATGGGAAGTCACCTCTTTAGGCTACGCGATGTAGCTGACTGAAGAAAAGCGCTGGGTTATCCACAACTATCCGCGAGTGGGGTGCCTGGGGCTAACTGAAGTGGGACAATGGGGGGAAGTTAGTGAAGACAACTATTTGCGCAGGTGGAGTGGAGAAGTATTGAGTAACGAACCTGACTGTTCGCAGGAAGTGGATGCAGCTGAGATCGTGGCCCGGGTGTTGGCTCGCCAGGGACGCAGCGCGCGCGTATTTACCGCGCCGAACACACCCACAGGTGATAGCGGTGCCGCGTTGCCAGGTGGCGCCGCTAATAGTGGCACCGCCGCCGACGGTGCTCGGGAGCGCAGCGATGGTGCCGACACCGTGGGTGCGGCTGACTGGACCGATGCGCGAGGACGCGATGGGAGTTCCCAACTCGGTGGCGTTGACGCCGGGCGGGCCACGTCTTTGCGGTCCACCCGCGGGCAGTTCGAAGGTGGCGGCGGTGAACTGGATCGTTTAGCGCGTGAAGCCACCGGGCGGCGGGTAACCCACTCCACTGAGTTGGAAGACGTCAGCGAGGTTGAATACCGGCAGGTGCGTCTTGAAAAGGTCGTGCTGGTGGGGCTTTACGACATGGACGCGGAGGGTGCGCAAAATAGTTTGGACGAACTAGCGGCACTGGCGACCACTGCGGGTTCCACCGTCCTCGACGGTTTGATTCAACGGCGCTCCACCCCTGATGCTGCCACTTTCTTGGGTAGTGGTAAGGCGCGGGAGTTGGCGCAAATGGTGGCTGACTGCGGGGCGGACACGGTGATCGTGGATGGGGACTTGGCTCCCTCGCAGCGGCGCGCGTTGGAAGATATCGTGCGGGTGAAGGTGATTGACCGTACCGCCGTGATTTTAGATATTTTCGCCCAGCACGCTAAGTCGCGTGAAGGTAAAGCCCAAGTGGAGTTGGCGCAGTTGGAGTACCTGCTGCCGCGTTTGCGTGGCTGGGGTGAGTCCATGTCCCGGCAAGCCGGTGGGCGGGTCGCCGGTGGTGAGGGCATCGGGTCGCGTGGACCGGGTGAAACTAAGATTGAGTTGGATCGTCGCCGCATCCGCAGCCGTATGGCGAAGCTGCGTCGGGAGATCGCCCAGATGGCGCCGGCGCGCGAGATCCAGCGGGCCCGGCGGCGGGGCCGTAACATCCCTGCGGTGGCGATCGTGGGTTACACCAATGCGGGGAAATCCACTTTGCTTAACCGCATGACGGGTGCGGATGTGATGGTCCAGGATGCTTTGTTTGCGACTTTGGATCCGACGGTGCGCCAGTGTCAGACCGAGGATGGTCGCGTCTACACGCTGGCGGACACGGTGGGGTTCATTCGGCATTTGCCCACCCAGCTGGTGGAGGCGTTTCGTTCCACGTTGGAAGAGGTGGGGCAGGCGGATGTGATTGTGCACGCCGTCGACGCCGCTCACCCGGATCCGCTGGGGCAGATCCGTGCGGTCCATGACGTGTTGGACACCATCGAAGGTGCGCGTTCCATCCCGGAGATCATCGCCTTGAATAAGGCGGATTTGGCCACGCCGGCGCAGTTGGCTATCTTGCGTAGCCAGTTGCCACGCGCGGTGGTGGTCTCTGCTTTCACGGGTGAGGGCGTGGAGCAGTTGCGGGAGGCGATAGCTGAGGCACTGCCGAAACTACAGGTTGATGTGGATGTGACCATCAGCTACGAACGCGGTGACGTGGTCAGTAAGATCCACGAAGATGGCCAGATTGATTCCGAAGAGTATCTACCTGCGGGTACCCACATTGTGGGGCGGGTGGATCAGGCTTTGGCGAGTTTGTTGGAGCAGTTGAAACAGGAGGGAAAAGCCTGGGCGGGAGCGCACTCGTGAGTGAGATTCCCGCCGCGAGAGAGCCGGTGGGGTGGGATTTTCTTGACGAGGACGTGGCGGGCGAATCCGCCACCAGTGCGGTGAGTGTTCCCTCCGCGATAAGCGCCGTCAGCGCCGCTTCTGGCACTAGCGCCGCCAGTGCCCCGTCGGCGAGCAGCGCCGCCAGCGCCGCATCGGCCAGCAGCGCACCCTCCGCGAGCAGCGCAGAAGACCCCGAGCCCACCGCCCCTGCGGGCGATATCGACCTACTCAACCAGGTGATCCAAGCCATGGGCGGCACCCGCCGCAGCGGCCAGGAACGCATGGTGGAGCTCGTCTGCCAAGCCTTGAACCGCGGCGAACACCTACTGGTTGAAGCCGGCACCGGCACCGGCAAATCACTGGGATACCTGGTCCCCGCTTTGCGTTGGGCCCTGGAAGAAGAAAAACGCGTTATCGTCGCCACCTCCACCACCGCTTTGCAACGCCAGATCGTGGGTAAGGACGCTCCCGCGGTGACACAGTTTTGCGGGCAAGAACGCGACGTCGCAGTCCTCAAAGGGTGGAGCCACTACGCCTGTATGCATAAGGTAACTGGCGGCTACCCGGTGGAGGGCCCGCTGTTTGAGATGTTCTCGGACGGGCGCGAAGCGTCGACTTCGCAGATTGGTGAGCAGGTGGTGCGCGCCCGTAAATGGGCAATGCAGACGCAAACGGGGGACCGCGATGACCTTAAGCCGGGGGTCAGTGACGAAGCGTGGCGCCAGGTGAGTGTCACCACCGATGCTTGTTTGGGACAGACCTGCCCGATGCGCGATGAGTGCTTTGCGGTGGCAGCCCGAGAAGCGGCCACCGACGCCGCCCTGGTGGTGACGAATCACGCCATGTTAGGGGTGCACTGCGATGGTAAGACCCCGGTGCTGGGGGAGTTCGATGCGCTGGTGGTGGACGAGGCTCACGACTTGGAGCGTGCCATCTCTAATCAAGCCACCCAGCATTTGTACCTGTCGAGTATCGCTTCGCGGGCGCGTCGCTCCCAGCGCGTAGGGATGGCAGATGCGTCTGACCTGATCGAAGCGGGGGAAGCACTTGAAAAACTTTTGCAGGATTATCCGCAGGGTTTAATCACCCACCGTGACGACGCCCTCGTGTCGCATATGCGACGCCTCGACTTGGCACTCGGTAGCTACTTGCGCGACCTGCAAGCCAACAAGGAAGTAGATGCGGCGCAGCGCCGGGTGGCGGCCGCGGCTTTGACGGACATGGAAGCGTTTGTCGATATTTGGGGGCGGGAACCAGAAGAAACCATCACTTGGCTGTCGCGTTTCGAGGACGGTAACGCCACTTTGCATTGCGGTCCCCTGGAAGTCTCCCACCTGATTGCCAACCATCTGCTGGAAAAGCGCCCCGCGGTTTTTACTTCCGCCACTTTGAAACTCGGAGGTAGCTTCCAAGCGGTGGCGCATTCGCTGGGCCTGTACTTAGCGGGTGGAGGAGTTGTTAGCGAGGACGTGGGCACCCCTTTCGACTTAGACAAACAGGGGATCTTGTACGTAGCTCGCAGCCTGCCTCCCCCCACCACTTCGGGCATCAGCGATCCGCAGCTGGAGGAGTTGATCAAGCTCGCCAAGGCCAGCGAAGGTGGGGTGTTGGGATTGTTTTCATCCCGGGCCGCCGCCACCCAAGCCGCGCAAGTATTACGAGAGGAACTGCCCTGGGAAGTGTTGGCCCAGGGGGAGGGCCAGCTCCCGCAACTGGTGGAGGCTTTCGCCGCTGACCCGCACTCGTGTCTGATCGGCACCATGTCGCTGTGGCAGGGTATTGATGTACGCGGATTGGCGTGTCGCCTGGTAGTGATGGATCGGGTGCCATTCCCGGTGCCCACCGATCCGGTGGTGCAGGCGCGCTCGCGCCATGTCGCTAAAGCCGGTCGCAATGCCTTTTACGAGGTGTCCTTAAACCATGCGGCTTTGCGTCTGAGCCAAGGAGCGGGGCGTTTGATCCGCTCTCATACCGATCGTGGGGTGGTGGCGATCTTGGACTCGCGGGTGGCGAAATCTCGCTACAGCGGGTATTTGCTGAAGACATTGCCACCGTTTTGGCGCACCGACAAGCTGGAAACAGCGGTGGGGGCGTTGGCGCGGCTGGCGCGCGAGATTGGGCACTGAGGGAATTGCCCGCGACCGCGCGAATGTGCCTGACTTCCGCACCCTCTAGACCGCGCGGATGCGCCCGACTTCCGGCCCCGTCCTCGTAATAGGTGGCGCATCGCATCTTCCATTAAGGACCCAGGGCCCGAGTGCTACCACTGCGGGCGTGAGTATCGCCACGCCAGCGCTTTTTCCGCTGCCAAGGTGGCTGACACCCCTGGTTTTGTCTGTTTCAATGAATACGTCACCTAGAGAAAGAGAATCTATGGCAACCCCTACCAGTAAACCTCTGTACCCCTCGCTAGCTACCGGACGTCCGTCCAAGATCGCCATCGTTGGTGCTGGAGCGGTTGGTACCGCTGTTGCTTATGCTTGCGCCATGCGCGGCGATGCTCGCGACATCGTGTTGTATGACATTAACGCCGCCAAGGTGAAAGCCGAAGCACTTGACATTGCTCACGGCATCCAATTCACCCCCTGTGGGTCGGTGGAAGGATCAGACGAGATTGAGATCCTCTCCGGTGCGGACATGGTGATTGTCACCGCCGGAGCCAAGCAAAAGCCAGGCCAAACCCGCTTGGACTTGGCCGAGTCCACCATCTCTTTGATGAAAAAGATCGTCCCCCAAATCTGCGAGGTCGCTCCCGATGCGCGCCACATGTACATCACCAACCCGGTGGATGTGGTGACCTACGCGGCGTTGAAGATCTCCGGTTTGCCCCGCGAGCAGGTTTTCGGCTCCGGCACGGTGCTGGACACTTCTCGTCTGCGCTACCTGGTGTCGCGCCACACCGGGGTCGCGATCCAAAACATCCACGCCTACATTGCGGGTGAGCACGGCGATTCCGAAGTCGCCCTATGGTCCAGCGCGGAGATCGGTAACGTGCCGCTGCGCCACTGGGGACCGACCGTGGATGGGCGCCTGTTTGACGCTGAGTTACGCGAAGAGATCGCGAAAGACGTTGTGAACTCCGCTTACACCATCATTGATGGTAAGGGCGCCACCAACTACGCCATCGGTTTGGCCGCCGCGAACATCGCTACCGCGGTGCTGCGCGATGAGAACCGGGTTCTGACCATCTCTTCCATGCTGGAAGACTGGAATGGGATTTCCGACGTGGTGATGGCAGCCCCGACGCTGGTGGATCGCCGCGGCGCGGGCCGGGTACTGGAGCCGCCGTTGACGCTGCGTGAGCGCGATGGCTTGACTGAGTCCGCTCAGCGCCTGCGTCAAGTTGCGCGCGATCTGGGCTTGTAGCATCCGCTGCTAAGCATAGGGAAACGGTGGGGCCGAAAGTGGACCCACCGTTTTTCGTTTGCCGAGGACGTGTGGGGTCCGTCCGCCGCGCGCTACATTACCCGTTTGCCGAGGACGTGAGGGGTCCGTCCGCCGCGCGCGCTACAGTACCCGTTCGCTACGGACTTTACAGGGCCCGGATAACGGTTACGACCTTGCCCAGCAAGGTTGCCTCATCGCCCAAGATAGGGGAGTAGTCGGCGTTGCGCGGGTCCAGCCACTGGTGTCCGTCGCGATGGGCGAGGACTTTGACGGTGGCTTCCCCATCGATCATGGCTGCCACAATTTCCCCATCCAGGGCGGTGGGTTGGCGGCGGATCACCACGTAGTCACCGTCGCAGATGGCGGCATCCACCATGGACTCGCCGCTGACTTCCAGTACGAATAATTCCCCGTGCCCGGTGAAACGTTGAGGCAGGGTGAAAACGTCGTCCACGCTCTGCTCCGCGGTGATCGGCTCACCCGCGGCGATGCGCCCCACCAGTGGGGCATGGGTGGTGTCGGTGTCAGTGTTATCCGCCACCGGAATGTGGTAGCTAAGCACCTGGGTGTCGGCGCCAGGAGCGGGGGTTGCTTCGTTTTCTGTTGTCGGCTCCCCGGTGGGGTCAATGAGGACTTCGAGGGCGCGCGGCAGGCGCGGTTCGCGGCGGATGTAGCCTTTTTCTTCCAGCGCGTCGAGTTGGTGTTTGACCGAGGACGCGGAGGACAGTCCGGCGGCTTTGGCTAGTTGTCGCACCGACGGAGGGAAGCCACGTTCGCGGATGTCTTTGGCGATTAACTCCAGGATTTGCTGCTGGCGCTGGGTGAGCGCGGGAGGCTTCGTCATGGGTTTTCCTTCCTGACCGAGCACCTGGCAAATGATTTGTCCGTGGTGTGCGCTGTACTAGGTTTATCGCCAGTTTACTGGCAAAAAAGAGAAAATCAAACAAATGTTCGAGGATGTCTTGCTTTTGTCGGAGCCATCTTGTATCGTACATGTGTACGACGAACATATGTTCGATGGAGGTTTGAAATGAGTGCATTACCGATTGCCCCGCGCCGAGAAAACCAACCGGCCAGGACCCTGGGCGTAGTTGCTACCGGCAGCGCGGTCCCTGCCACTAAGCAGGGTGCGAATGGGCGAGGGCGTCGCCGCGCTCACCTGTACATCGTCGAACCGAACTTCACCGATACTTCCGCCGAGGCCGTGTCAACCACCCCCAAGCGCCCGGCCTCGGCGGTAACCCCTCCACCGAAGACTCGGGAAGTGCCCCAGCCGGCAGCCGTCGGCGCTGCTGCTCCCAGCCGGTGGAAGCAAATAGGCGTGGGGTTTGCCGCCTTCGTAGTGATGGTGGGCGTTGGTGGAAGCCTAGGTGGGTTGTTCGCCGAATCTGAAACCATTCCGGTGGGTGAAGTCACTACTGTGGATCCAGGTGAATCCTTGTGGACCATCGCCGCGCAAATGGAAGTACCAGGACAGCGCGTAGACCAAGTGGTCGGTCAGATCATGGAACTGAACGGACTGGAGACTTCGGCAGTTACTGTGGGGCAGACCCTGAAACTACCGGCCTTAGGGAAGTGATAGCGCGCTAGTTGGCGCCATCCGTTTCCCTCGCCACTTGTGATCCCAGGTGTGCGCAAAGTCAGCGGTGAAGATATGATCATAAGACTTGAAGATATTTTCACCGGCACAGCGCACCGGGTCATTGAGGAGGCGTCCATGCACTGCCCTTTCTGTCAACATGAAGACTCAAGGGTGGTTGATACGCGCCTAGCTGACGATGGCATGTCAATCCGGCGCCGGCGTGAATGCACCAAATGTAAGCGCCGCTTCACCACCTCCGAAACCTCCAGCTTCGCTGTCATGAAACGCTCCGGGGTGGTGGAGTCCTTCTCCCGCGACAAGGTAATGGCCGGGGTACGCAAAGCCTGTCAGGGGCGCCCGGTGGATGAACACTCGCTGGCGCTGCTGGCGCAGCGCGTAGAGGAGCAACTGCGCTCAACTGGCGCAGCGGTGGTTTCCACCGACGAGGTAGGACGCGCCATCCAACCGTTCTTACGCGAACTAGACGAGGTCGCATACTTGCGTTTCGCCTCGGTGTATTCGAACTTCCAGTCGCTGTCCGATTTCGAAGCGGCCATCTCCAGCTTGCGTGCTGACAGGCGCGCCAACGCCACCCGTCAAGAAGACGGCGACCAGGCACAAGAAAACTAAAGCCCCCTAACTAGCGACCGCTTTCCTCATCCGTCTCACTTAGGCCAGCCGCCGCTGCGTCTTGTTCGGCTGAGGTGTTGGCCTGTCGCGTCGGCCACTCGCCGCGCCCCTCCTGATCATCAGCGGGGACAGCTTGCTCTTGGCTTTGCCCAGGTTCTTCCGCCGCGGCAGACTGGTCGCCCGTTTCCGGGCGCACCCATGTTTGGTGGAACTCCCGGATGCGCTGCGAGGCAGCAGCAGTAGTGGCCTCCATTTGCTCACTGATCTGCTCCGACAGTCCACGCAGTTGCTCCTGTGCAGCTTCCGACGTGGCCTTCAACTGCTCGCGAAGCTCTTCACCCGATTCCTGCAAGCGCTCCGACGTGGCTTTCAGTTGTTCGCGCAACTCGCCGCGCGATTCCTGGAGTCGCTCTGACGTGCCCTCCAAATACTCGCGCACCCGGCGTCGCATCACCTTGCCAATTTGCGAGCGCGGTAGCTCCGACATCACCACAATACGGCGGGGCAAGGCATAATGGGCAATGGACTTCTCTGCCCATCGGCGAACATCTTCTAAGGTGACCGTTGCGCCTGCCTTAAGAATCAAAGCGGCAACTACTGCCTCCCCGCGCGCTCCCTCAGGCAAGCCTACAACCGCCACGTCCTCTACCTCGGGCATGGATCGAACCGCGTCCTCTACCTGTGAGGGGTAAACATTGAATCCGCCGGTAATGATCATTTCCTTACGACGATCTGCCATCACTAGCCAGCCGTCGTCAAGACGCACCAGGTCGCCGGTACGCAACCAGCCTTTGTGCATAAGTTGGGCAGTTTCTTCCTCATCATTCCAGTAACCGGCGCATACTTGCGGGCCGCGAGCAATCAGTTCACCCACTTCACCCGGCTCGACGTCTTGATCGGGATTTTCAGGATCAACGATGCGAATTTCAGTGGAGGGAAATGGTAGTCCCAAAGTACCGGCACGCCGGGCTTGCGATAGAGGATTACCTACTAAAATCGGTGAACCTTCCGTCATCCCATAGCCTTCAACTACCAGACCTCCGGTCGCTTTTTCCCACTTATCAGCTATTTCTTGCGGAAGGGGCATAGCTCCGGATAGAGCGTAGCGGATAGAAGTTAGGTCAGTAGGATGTTCCTCTATCCCCTTTAATATGCGATCGAACATGGGGGCTACGCCGAGGAAAAAGGTGCACGGCAGGCGTCGCTGGGCGTCCAGCATCATTTTCACATCAAACTTCGGCATTAGCACAATGGTGGCACCTAGACGCAAGCCACAGACCAATGTAACCGATAAACCGAAGGCGTGGAACAGGGGTAAAATCGCGTAGAACACTTCCGCGCCTTCATGCAGCGCCGGCACCCAGGCTTTCGACTGAGCAGAGTTGGTGCCGATTGAGCGGTGCGTCAGCTTAACAGCTTTAGGAATACCAGTGGTGCCACCAGTATGCAGCAGCACTGCTACATCGTCCGGACCTGCCGGGCAATCTCGGCGCCAAGGAGTGGCGTTGCGCATTTCCTTATCGAAATCCAAAGTCCACGAAGGCGTGGGAGCACTCATCTGAGCTTTCTTCGCTTTCGCCGGGCTCACTGGAAGATTGATGAGTATACGCGCCGATAGTGGCAGAGCGCGGGTGAGGTTCACAGTCAATACCATACGGGGGCGAACAGTTGGTAGATCTAGTTGCTTGAACGAGTTCTCCCACACAATCAGCACTTTGGCGTCTGCGCGCTGTAGCTCGGCGGATAATTCGGCGGCTGGCGACAGCGGGTTGGTTTCCACCGCGATTGCTCCTAGCAGCATGATGGCGTACAAGGAGATCACATGTTGAGGACAGTTTGGAAGCGTGATTCCCACTCGGTCCCCCTCGCGCACCCCCGCTCGGGATAGCACGCGGGCGGCTTGCCGAATCCTTCGTTCCAGCTGTGCGTAGGTGAGTTGATAGCCAAGGAAGTCCAGGGCGATGCGATCCGGATAGCGGGCGGCTACATCAAATAGCATCTGCGGTAAGGATCGCTCTTCCTCGAGCACCGTATACGGAACGGAGGGGGCGTAGGATTGGCGAAGTTGTTCAGTGAGATTCACGTTTCGCTCCATGCGAGGTACTTACTAAGACGTTACCTACGTTACAGTAAGTTAGCGCTGGAGTGCACTTCGTAGGAAAAAGTAGCCCTTTGTCACACTTACATGTGGCAGCATGCGTCTCACAATCGGTAAGCCCAGTGTGGTAGCTGCGGTGGCAGGATCAGCGTAGTGCAGTAGCACGCTCCATCACCCGCAGGCGAACAGTCTGTGGCAACTTACTGATAGCATCCAAAGCCGGTTGCGGTAGGGGGGTAGACAAATCGGTGAGCACATAACCGGTATCACCTAAAGTGGACAGGATCTGTGCATCAATATTTGCTCCATAAGTCGCAAACAGTTGGTTTAGGGTTGCCAACACACCCGGGGTGTTGCGGTGGATCAGCGCCAGGCGGAAGAGTGAAGTATCGGTGGGTTGTAACGTGAGGTTTGGTAGGTTGACCGACATTTCCGTGGTCGCTGACCGTTCATATTCGCAAAGTTTGGTCGCCACAAAGCGGGCAATATCCAATTGGGCTTCTAGCGTTGAACCGCCCACGTGGGGGGTAAGAATCACATTATCCATTCCCACTAGTGGAGAATCGAAGGAGTCGCCGTTCTGTTTCGGTTCGGTGGGGAACACATCCACTGCGGCGCCCGCCACGTGCCCAGATTCTAGTGCCTCTACCAATGCGTCGAGGTCGGTTACGAAACCGCGTGAAAGGTTAATGAATAAAGCCCCTGGTTTCATTGCGGCAAACTCGCGCGCACCAAAGAACGACTGGTTGGACGCAGCCCCGTCTACGTGCAAAGAAACTACGTCGGAAATCGCAAGCAGTTCCTCCAAAGTGGCCACACGCCGGGCATTGCCCAACGCTAGGCGCTCCGCGATGTCGTAAAACACCACATTCATGCCCAAGGCTTCGGCCAGTACCGACAGCTGGGTGCCAATATTGCCGTATCCAATGATCCCCAGGGTGCGTCCGCGTACCTCGTGTGAACCCGCGGAAGACTTATCCCAAATCCCGCGGTGGAGCTTAGAGTTACGTACCGTCAGGCGGCGGGTGAGAGCAATGATCTCTGCGATCGCTAGTTCCACCACCGAGCGAGTGTTGGAATACGGGGCGTTGAAGACCGCCACCCCGGCTTCACTGGCTGCGCGCAGATCAATCTGGTTGGTGCCGATACAAAATGCCCCGATGGCGCGTAGCTGCGGGTGGGCATCAAACACTGCCTTGGTGATGTTGGTCTTAGAGCGGATGCCAACGATGTTGACCCCGTCGAGGGCGTCAATGAGTTCGGCCTCATCCAGGGCCCCATGATGTCTGGTGACGTCTATACCTTGGGCGGCGAAAACCGCATCGGCGTCTTTGTGAGGATCCTCTAGTAGCAGCGCGCGAGTCATGGCTCCATGTTGGCAGACCCAACCCGCATACGGCCGGCGCCATCCATAAAGTGATACAACCGCTCCCGGCCAGCAAGCACCCGTTTTCCACTGCCCCAAAGTGCGGCCGTAAAACCCGCACTCGGGAAAACCCACACTTGGGAAAACCCACACTTGGGAAAACCCACACTTGGGAAAACCCTAACTAGGGCAGTAGTGACGTTGGCACCTCCCCATGGGCGAGGACGTGTAGCCGCTGGGTGGGGCGAGTCATCGCCACGTATACGTCCCCCGGATGCTCCCGGCCCATACTCACCGGGTCGACCACGATGGCAACATCGAACTCCAAGCCCTTCGCAGCCGCTGGCGTCAAATACACCACCCGGTCGGTCAGCGACTGGGCGTGCGCGCGGGCCCACACTGAGCCTTCGAGCGACGCTAGCTCGCGTACTAATCCGGTGGGAGCAATCACCGCCAGGCGCCCCAAATCTTCACCAACGCGTGCATCCAAATGCGCCAACTCCGCGGCCACCGCTGCCTCGATGCTATCGGCGTAGCAGCCTGCATCCGGGCGGGGCACCGCAGAGAACTGGTAGGTGTCCTCAGCTTCGCGCGCCGCCACCAGCGGGTAAGCCGGCGCTAAATCACGCTCCCGTAAATAGGCTTCCGCCCGGCGCAGTAACGCTCCCGGCGTGCGGTACGAAACCGTCAGCACGGTCTTAGCTACCAACGCTCGCTGGGCCGGGCCGAGCACTTCCTCCCACGAACGCTTCGGGGCGGACCCGGAAAACTGATCCAAGTCACCGGTCACGGTGAAGGAGCGCGACGGGCAGCGGCGCAGCAACACCTGCCATGCCAGTGGCGATAGCTCTTGTGCTTCGTCCACAATCACGTGGCCATAAGCCCAAGTGCGGTCCCGCAGTGCCCGCTGCGCCAGGGTGGTTTCACCTTCCTCACCGCGGGCGCGCTGAGCCAGCATCTGGGCGCTGACTAGACCGCCACCCAGGTCGAGGGCGTCAATGGCGGCGGCGGCCGCATCAACTTCGCGTTCTTCCAACTTCCGCCGCGTGCGCTCACTGCTGCGCGCACTGGGTAACTTCCCTAGGCGTTCTTCCAGTTCATCCAAAATGGGGATGTCTGACTCGGTCCACGGGGCGTGTGGCGGGCGCGCGAGGGCGGCCAATTCGTCCTCGTTAAAATGCGGGGCGCATTGGCGTAAGAAATCCGCATTGGAGTACAACTTGCGCAGCACGTACCCGGCAGAGACCGGCAACCAACGCAGGTTAATGGCTCGCTGGGCGGGCAAACTGGTGCGGATGGAATCGAAGTACCATTCTTCGTCGTGACCCTCGGCGCTGGCTTCGTCCAGTTGCTTAGCCAGCTGTCCCATTAGTTCGAGGGCGAATCCCTCCCACGCTTCGTTGTGGGGGCGACCGCTGCGGCGCGCGTGGGCGCGGGCGGCCGCCACGTCCGCTGCCTGCAAGGTGACTTTAACGCCGCCGATCAGTAGCTCCACGTCCTCGCCGACACGCTCGAAACTGCGGACTGCGCGGGCGGCGATATCCGCCCAATCTAAGCGCCCCTTCAGGTCGCGCAGGTAGTCGTTATCGCGGGCGCTCGCCTGGTAGCCGGGTAGTAGGTCAGCCACGGTGGTGGAAACCACCCCGGTTTCACCCAGGGATGGCAGTACTTGGTCAATGTAGTTGAGGAACACGCGCGACGGTCCCAGGATCAATACCCCGGAGTTTTCCAACCGTCCGCGTTCGGCGTAGAGCAGGTAGGCGGCCCGGTGGAGGGCCACCGCGGTTTTCCCGGTTCCCGGCCCGCCTTGGATGACGATCAGCCCGTCCCCGTTGCGGCGGATGATTTCATCTTGCTCACGTTGAATGGTGGCAACAATGTCCCCCATGCGGCCATCGCGGGCCTCCGTCAGGGCCGCCATCAGTGCCCCTTCGCCTTGGAACACCAGGCCTTCGGTGGGCGAGGAAGCATCGAGTAGTTCATCTTCAATGCCCACCACTTCGCGCAGGCGGGTTTGGATGTGGCGGCGCCGGCGCACGCCCTCGGGATTAGCGCCGGTGGCTTGGTAGAAGGGACGGGCAGCGGGGGCACGCCAGTCGATCAGGAACTGGTCGCCACTGCTGTCGCGCAACCCGATGCGCCCCACGTAAAGGGTGTCATCGTCGGTGGTGTCGATGCGGCCGAACACTAGGCGCTCACCGACGTTTTCTAACCGTTGGGCTTCATCGCCCCAGTGGGCGGAAAGCGCGTCGCGCTCAGTCAAAGCTTGGGGGGTGTCTCGCCACTGGGAGGCGTGCGCGATGCGCTGGTTGTCGCGGTAGCGTTTGCGTTGGGAGTCGAGCTCACGGTAGGCGCGGTCGACGAAAGCTTGTTCCAAAGCTATCTGCTCATCGCGAGTCGCGTCGGCGCGGTTCACCGTAGCTCCCATCGGTTCGGAAAAATATCAGCCCATCAATTATTACCGATTAGCACCGCTTCAGCACCCGCGAACGGGGTTTTCACTGGCTTCATCCCTGGGAGTGGACATGCCGACATGGCGGCAGAGCCGTAGAGTAGAATCAAGGGTCGGTAAGTTGCTGTACGCATCCAACCGGCGTGAAACCGCAGCGGTTACGGTATGAAACCGCCTGGTGCATGACCAAAAGGTTAGAGTGCGCCGCCAACCGGAGGGATCCAACCGGTGTGAACCTAGCAGGGGAGGAGGCCAACGTGGAACCGCATGAACTTTTAGACGTTGATACTTCGGTGAACTATCACGCACCGATTTTGCTGTGCCACCTCCACGGCGCCACCGACGCCGGTAACGCCGGGGGCCTGGCGGTGGAACAACTCCTTGCCTCCCTGCCCAGCCAGCGAGTCGCCACTTTCGACACCGACATGCTGATTGACTACCGCTCACATCGCCCGGTGGTGACGGTGGCGAACTGGACGGTGACCGACATGGAGGTCCCCGAACTCGCTATCGATTTGGTGCACGATGACGCCGGGTTGCCGATGCTGATCCTGCACGGCCCCGAACCGGATGCGAAATGGCAGCGTTTCGCCCACGCGGTGACCGACTTCGCGCAGGACGCTGGGGTGGAGATTTGCGTCTCCCTCAAAGGTATGCCCGCCACCATTCCCCACACTCGTCCCACTTTGGTGCACGTGCAATCCACTGACGCTTCGCTAACCCAAGGGCAGACAGAAATGGGCGAGGACGTGCGCATGGTTGCCTCGGCCAACACTTTCTTGCACTACTGGTTGGCATCCCACGATATTGACGGGGTGACTTTCTTAGCGGCAGTGCCTTTCTATATGGCGAATATGGACTACCCGCAAGCCACTTTGGCGTTACTTAACCGCATGGGGTCAACCCTGGACTTGTCCCTGCCGATGGGCAATATCGTGGCTGGCACCCAGATGCTGGAGCGGTCCTTGGAAGAGTCGGTGGAAAACAGTGAGGAACTGGCTGCGTTAGTGGACGGGTTGGAACACCACTTCGACGAACGTTTAGCGCAGTTGAAGGAAGCAGGGGATGAAAGCGCCGCGGAGCGGGAGACTTTCGCCCGTGATTTCGCTCAGATTGCTCGCGGCGAGGACGGGGTGGGCGCGAAGTTCGGAGAGGTTCCTTTCGATACCGATGCGTTGGCATCCACCATTGAACAGTACTTAGCGCGCGCCGAGGTGATCTTGGATGAGGACGGCGCTGCCCACACTCCGGTGCCGGCAGCGGAAGCTCCGGAGCCGACCAGCAGTCGGCACCGCCCTCGCCATCGGGCGCCGCGACCGTGGGAAGTTGAGACCGCCACTGGCGAAACCGCTCGTGATCGGGGCGAAACAGGTGCAGCTGGCGGCGCTACCCGTGATCGGGGCGAAACAGGTGCAGCTGGCGGTGAAACTACCGAGGACAACGCGGGCGGAGAGACTGACTCGCGCAGCTGAGAGCCACTGACCGAACGGGCAGCGCAGCCCACCTGTGCCTGCGGGCACCACAGTGCCACCCGCCCTCGCAGGCAGCCTACCTTCACTAGCCCCGTGCACGCCGGGGCGCCAGCGTTAAGCGCAGTCTGGGGACGGCGCCACAGGCGGCTCCACTAACGCCGGGGTGGTTCCCACCCAGCGTCGCAGTTGGCCACCCGATAAGATCCGCACCGGAAAAGGCAAGCGACGCAAGCCGCGCAGCGCCTCATCCCAAGCAGTTTGCGGCTGATCACGATTGGTCGCCACTAAAACCAGATTCCCACGCCGCCCACCGGTGAGCACCTTGCCTTCACCGATGAGCCACTGGTGGGCGAATAGCGAAGCCACTGCCGCGCAGTCGGGGCGCGCATCCAGGCCGCGACCGTGCCCCAGGTTCACCAGCAGCACCCCATCTTCGTGCAGTACTCGTCGGCAGTGATTATAGAACTCCAAGGTGCGTACTGCTCGCGGAGTTTGCGCCCCGGCGAATACGTCTCGCACCACCACGTCCATTGACTCACCGGCGATGGTGGTTACCGCCTGTGCGGCATCAGCCACGCGGATGCGCAGGCGCGGTGAGCGGGGCAAGTCAAAAAGTTGGCGGCAGGCGGTGGCGATCTGGCCGTTGATTTCTACCGCAAGTTGGCGCGAGTTCGGTCGCCGAGTCTCCCACGCCCATGCCAGGGCACAAGCACAGCCACCCAGATGCAAGGCGTTTAAGGGCTGGCCGTCGGGGAAGAACCCATTTACCACGGCATCCATCTGCTGCATGTATTCAAAGTCCAAATCTCCCGGGTCGGCCAAGTTAATGGCGGAAGATTCATAATCACCCAGGAAAATGGTGGCGCGCTGTTGATCCAGGCGCACCGTCATCACGGTGTCACCGACATCTACTTCCACCCCATCGCACAGTTGCAGCTGCGTTTCGCCGGTCTGCTCCCGCTCACAGGAACGCGACCGCGAAGAAGGGGAACTGTTGCCTTTAACCGCTGTCTTTGCGCGCCGTTTCGCCATATCATGACGGTATCAACTACCGCGGCACCGCCGCGAATCTAAACTATTCATGCCCGGCCGGCAGGCCGCATCCAACGTTGTCACCCGCCACTGACGAGGAAGAAAATGTCAATCTCGCCGCGCACCCGCGCAGCACAGCGTAACTGGGGGAATGACGACAGTGCTACCCCGATTTTGCATGTCGACATGGACTCCTTCTTCGCCTCCGTCGAAATCGCCCTCGACCCCTCACTAGTGGGCAAACCACTGATCGTGGGCGGAAAATCAGAACGCTCCGTGGTCACCTCCGCCACCTACGACGTACGCGCCCTGGGGGTACGCGCTGGAATGCCGATGCTGCGCGCCCGGCGCCTGGCACCCACCGCCATAGTCGTCGCTAGCCACCGGCCCGCCTACCAGGAGTATTCACGCCGCGTGATGGAGCTGCTTAAAACCATCACCGCGCAAGTGGAGATCGTCAGCATCGACGAAGCCTACTTGGACGTATCCGGCGCGCGCCTGCGCCTGGGATCACCCACCACCATTGCCCACCAGATCCGCACCCGCATCCGCCACGAAATCGGACTGCCCGCATCGGTGGGAATCGGCGCCACTAAAACAGTGGCGAAGATCGCCTCCTCACACGCCAAACCCGACGGAATGCTGCTGGTCCCAGCGTCCGCCACCGTGGAATTTCTCCACTGCCTGCCAGTGGGAGCACTGCCGGGGGTGGGGCGACGCAGCCAGGAAATACTGGGCCGCGCCGGGATTGAAACCGTTGCCGAACTGGCTGCCACCCCGTCCTCGCGCCTGCAAAAACTCCTGGGGATAGCCGCCGCCTACCACCTCAAAGACGTGGCTGCCGGAATCGACCGGCGGGCGGTAGTAACCAAACGAGTGGAAAAGTCCGTGGGCGCGGAAGAAACTTTCCCCACCAACTTCACCACCTTGGAAGAACTATCCCCGGTGGTGCTGGCGCAATCACATGAATGCGCGCGGCGCCTGCGAGCCCAAGACCTGGTGGGCTGGACGGTGGCGATCAAAGTGCGCGGGGGTGATTTCAAAACCGTGACGCGCTCGGTCACCTTACCCGGGCCGACCGACAGCGGACAAGAAATCGCCCACCACGCCGGGAAACTGCTCGCCGCCTACGGAGTGCCGGCAACCGGGGTGCGGCTAGTGGGGGTGCGGGTGGAGAACCTCCAATCGCGGGCCGAGGGCGTGCCGGTGCGGCTAGATCAAACCCGGGACGTTTCCAGTGCCGAGCGAGCCATGGATGAGATCCACGCGCGGTTTGGTAAAGCCGCCATCGCCCCAGCGGCATTGCTACGTCAAGAGCGTGGGCAAGAATAGGCAAATTCGCCCGAAACGCTTAGACTAGGAACACGGCGAAAAACTGGGACGTGGCGACAGTGGTTCCCAGTTCCCCGCAGGGAAACAGAGACTCGCGGTGGAAGGTAGCGCACAGCAAGGAGGCGAATCTCATGCCACTATCGGACGAAGAGCGCGCCATCTTAGAACAAATGGAACAAGAGCTGCGCCGCGAGGACCCCCGCTTCGCTAACACCATGTCAGCCGCGCACCGCGAACGAACAAGCGATCCCGTGCGCAAACAGTTTGTGCCACGCCGGGTGGCCGCCGGAATCATCGCGGTGGTAGTGGGACAAATAGTCATGCTCAGCGGGATCTCCCTGCCGCAACTGTGGATGACCATCCTGGTGGGCGTCATCGGCTTTGGCATGATGGTAGGTGGAGTGCTCTACGCCCTCGCCCGCCGCCCAGCCGACCCCACCAACTTCGGTTTGGACTCGCGTCCGCGTGGCAACGGTGGGGGCGAAAGCTTCATGGAACGCCAAGAACGCCTGTGGGATGAAAACCACCGCCGCTAACCACCGCGCCTAACTCAAACTTCTAAACGTTTGCCCCAGTTACCGAAAAGGTAACTGGGGCAAAACCTATGGGGTGGGCCGCAAGCTAGTGCTACTCCAGGATCTCCATGCCCTTGGGAACCACGGTGATGCCGGATTCGGTGACGGTCAGGCCACGGGCCCGGTCACGCTCCAGATCCAAACCGATCTCCACGCCCTCGCCAATGACCACGTTCTTATCCAAAATCACCTTGGATACCACCGCGTTGCGGCCAATGCGGCAACCATCCATGATGACGGAATCAATCACCTTCGCCCAGGAGTGTACGTACACGCCGGGGGAGAGGACGGAGCGGACCACTTCACCACCGGAGACGATCACCCCGGGGGAGATGAGGGAGTCAATGGCGTGCCCCATGCGGGTACCGGCGTCACCGTAGACGAACTTGGCCGGCGGCAAGTGGCCGGGAATCTGCGTCAAGGTCGGCCACGACAGGTTGTACAGGTTGAAGATCGGGTGTACCGAAATCAAATCCATGTTCGCTTCGTAGAAGGCATCGAGGGTACCAACGTCGCGCCAGTAGTCGCGGTCACGCTCGGAAGAACCGGGAACTACGTTGTCGATGAAGTCGTAAATCCCGCAGCCACCGTTTTCCACGAACCAGGGGACAATATTGCCACCCATGTCGTGGTTGGAATCCTCGTTTGCAGCGTCCTCACGCAGCGCCTCTTCCAAGGCTTTCGCGGTGAACACGTAGTTACCCATGGATGCCAGGAAGGAGTTCGGATCATCGGGCAGACCCTCAGTGGTTTCGGGCTTCTCAATGAACTCCAGGATGCGGCCGTTCTCAGCGCGGATCACGCCGAAGGAAGAAGACAGCTCCAGGGGCTGGCGAATGCCGGCCACAGTACAGGGCAGGCCGGACTTAATGTGGTGCTCCACCATTTGGGAGAAGTCCATGCGGTAGATGTTGTCCGCCCCTACGATCACAATGTAGTCGGGGCGTTCGTCGTGGACGGTGTTCAACGACTGGTAAATGGCGTCGGCTGAACCCAGGTACCAGTGCGGGCCGCGACGCTGCTGGGCCGGAACCGGGGTGACGTAGTTACCCAGCAGGGTGGACATGCGCCAGGTCTTGGTGATGTGGCGGTCCAGGGAGTGGGACTTGTACTGGGTTAGTACCACTACTCGCAGGTAACCGGAGTTGACGATGTTGGACAGGGCGAAGTCAATCAAACGGAAGTGCCCACCGAAAGGCACCGCGGGTTTGGCGCGGTCATCGGTAAGAGGCATCAGGCGTTTACCTTCGCCACCGGCAAGGACAATTGCTAAAACTCTTGGTGTGCTCATAATCCCAGAATAACTGTGATGAACCCCTCTCGTGTGGGCAATGAGTGGGATACCGTTAAGTTAGGAACTAAAGCTCACGAAAACTAACGCGGAAGGCCTGAAATGCGAGTCGATCTTCTCACCCGTGAATACCCACCCCACATCTACGGCGGCGCTGGCGTGCACGTAAACGAGCTAGCTCGGGTACTGCGTGACCTCATCGACGTGCGGGTCCACGCGTTCGATGGGCCCCGCGAACCCGGCCAGCCCGGCGCCGACGAGGGCGTAACCGGCTACCACAATCTCCCCGCCTTGAAAGACGCCAACCCGGCCCTGCAGACCCTGGGCGTGGACCTACTGATGGCCCAGGGCGTGGAAGGCACCGACCTGGTTCACTCCCACACCTGGTACGCCAATATGGCCGGCCACTGGGCCCACCTGCTGCACGACGTGCCCCACGTCATTTCCGCCCACTCGTTAGAACCGCTGCGCCCGTGGAAGGCAGAACAGTTGGGCGGTGGCTACCGCTTGTCTTCCTACGCGGAAAAGACCGCCTACGAAGGTGCGGACGCAATCGTGGCGGTCTCGAACGGGATGCGAGACGATATTTTGCGCGCTTACCCCAGTATCGACCCGGACAAAGTGCGCGTAGTACACAACGGCATTGACCTTGATGACTGGGCCGCCCCGTCCTCGGACGAAGAAAAACAAATCGCCACCGAAGCGATGAAACGCTACGGTATCGACCCTGACCTACCCACCGTCGTGTTCGTCGGACGTATCACCCGCCAAAAGGGGCTGCCGCACCTGCTGCGTGCTCTGCGGATGATCCCCCAGGGCACCCAGATTGTGCTGTGCGCCGGTGCCCCCGATACCGCTGCCATCAAGCAGGAAGTGGAAGGGCTGATCGAGCAGCTGCGCGCCGAACGCGACCACGTACACTTCATCACCGAAATGCTGCCGCGCCCCGAACTGGTGGGCATCTTGGATGCCTCCACCGTGTTCGTAACCCCCTCCATTTACGAACCCCTGGGCATCGTGAACCTAGAGGCAATGGCGGTAGGGCTGCCGGTAGTGGGCACCGCCACCGGTGGCATCCCCGACGTGATTGTGGACGGCGAAACCGGCTTCCTGGTGCCGATCGAGCAAAAGACCGACGGCTCCGGCACGCCCCTTAACCCAGAGCAATTCGAACGCGACCTAGCGGAGCGCCTCACCCGCGTACTGGAAGACGAAACCCTTGCCCAGCAGATGGGGCAGGCGGGCCGTAAGCGCGCGGAGGAACACTTCAGTTGGAAGAAGATCGGGGAGCAGACGGTAGAGCTGTATCGCGACGTACTCGGTCGCGCCTAGGACTGAAGTCACCTCTGCGATATAAGATGGGAACCATGGAGCAAGGTAACGTAGTTGAGCTAGCTAACATCGAAGTTCGCCGCCAAGGCAAACCCATCTTGAAAGACCTGGATTGGACGGTTAAACCCGGACAGAACTGGGTGATCCTGGGGCCGAATGGGGCGGGGAAAACCACCCTGGTGCAGCTACTCACCGGACGAGTTTTCCCCTCCTTCCGGCGTGACAATCCCGCCACTGCGAAAGTCCTGGGCTACCAGCTGGGGCGCGTGGACTTAAGTGAACTGCGCACCGTGGTTGGTATCGCTTCGGCCGCTGAACGCGCCCTGCTGCCGGCCCGCCAACCGGTGCTGGACGCCGTCATCTCAGTGCTCTACGGGCGTTCAGTGCGCGGGCGCGAAGAATACGAAGACACCGACTTGGCGCGCGCCCGCGACCTGCTGGCAATCTTCGGCATCGCCCACCTGGCGGAGCGGGAACTAGCGACCTTGTCCGAGGGCGAAACCCAAAGGGTACACATCGCTCGCGCCCTCATGTCAGACCCGCAAATCCTCATCCTCGATGAACCCACCGCCGGCTTGGATCTGGGGGCACGGGAACTATTGATGATGGCTTTGGAGGAAATCGCTGCCGACCGGCGCGCCCCCGCCCTGGTGCTAGTGACGCACCACGTGGAGGAAATCCCCCGCGGATTCACCCACGCTGCCCTCATGTCGGAAGGCTCCGTAGTGGCGGCCGGCAAGCTCGAGGACGTGTTGGCAGATGAAGTGGTCTCCTCCGTTTTCGGGTTGCCGCTGAACGTGACTTCGATTGAAGGACGCTGGTCGGCTCGCGCCCGCTGACTGCACCGTGAGCCTCCACTAATGTTCGAAAGTAGGTAACGCAATGAGTATATGGTGGTGGCTAGTCATAGCTTTGGTCCTGGCGGCCGTTGAAATCGCCACCGTGGACCTGATCTTCCTGATGCTCGCCGGCGCCGCGGTAGCGGCCGGTATTTCCCAGTTACTGGGTCTGGAACTGCTCGGTCAGGGTATCGTTTTCGCCATCGTCGCACTGGTACTGCTGGGGCTGGTGCGCCCCTGGGCTAAGAACTTCCTGCAGCGGCGCACACCTGACGTGCTGACCAACGCGCAAGCCTTGGTGGGCAAACCGGCACTGGTGACGCAGCTGGTGACCGTTAACGGTGGGCAGGTGCGCCTAGATGGGGAGATCTGGAGTGCCCGCCTAGCTCCGGCAACCGCTGCCGCCCTGGCAGTGGGAACCCCAGTGACAGTGGTGCAAATCGACGGGGCTACGGCAGTGGTTATTCCCGCTGACCCCAACCCCAGTTAAGCTTTCAATAATCAAAGTTGGTTTTGACCTAACGCCCGTGAGCGGGTTGTTAAACCTCACCGCAAGGAAGTGATCCAATGCCTGAGATCTTTCACATAATGCCAAGCCTGATCATGATCTTGATCGTGGTGTTCGTAGTGCTCACCCTGGTGCGGGCAGTGCGAGTGGTACCGCAATCTCGTGCCCTGGTGATTGAACGCCTCGGTAAGTTCAGCTCCATCATGTACGCCGGACTCCACGTCATCGTGCCCTTCATTGATCGCGTCGCCGCCCAGGTGGATCTGCGCGAACAGGTGACATCTTTCCCACCGCAACCGGTCATTACCGCCGACAACGTGGTCGTTTCCATCGACTCGGTGATCTATTACCAAGTCACCGACCCGAAGGCATTGACCTACGAAGTTGCCAACTACATTCAAGCTATCGAACAGCTCACTGTCACCACCTTGCGTAACGTCATCGGTGCGATGGACTTGGAACAAACGCTGACTTCCCGTGACCAGATCAACGGGCAGCTGCGCGGAGTGCTGGATGAAGCCACCGGCCGGTGGGGGATTCGCGTCAACCGGGTGGAACTCAAGGCCATTGACCCGCCGCCCTCCATCCAGCAAGCGATGGAGCAGCAGCTGCGTGCGGAGCGTGACAAGCGTGCCGCGATTTTGAAGGCCGAGGGCGTGCGCCAATCGCAGATCCTGGAAGCGGAAGGTGAGAAGCAGTCCCGCGTGCTGCGCGCTGAAGGTGTGGCCCGCGCGAGGATCTTGGAAGCTGAAGGTGAGGCTAAGGCTATCACCACGGTGTTCGAATCCATCCACGAAGGTAACCCCGACCCGAAGCTGTTGGCCTATAAGTACCTGGAAATGCTGCCGCAGCTATCCCAGGGGCAAGGGTCCAAGGTGTGGGTGGTGCCGACCGAGCTGACGGCGGCGCTTAAATCCATCAGCTCCGGCTTCGGTGGGGACACGCCCGGGCAAGTTGGAGGGGACAAGCCCCAACAGTAGCGAGTCGGGTCAGCGGCGGGCGGCTTAACGCCCG
>JAEWEQ010000089.1 GCA_023389315.1 Actinomycetes bacterium
CCAAACCAACCAAAAAGGAAGATAAGGATCCCGTTCGACTTGCATGTGTTAAGCACGCCGCCAGCGTTCGTCCTGAGCCAGGATCAAACTCTCCAAACAAAACCAGAGAAAAACCAACCCCAAAAAAACAGAGCCAGCCAAATCCCAACCAAAAAAACAAAAAAGGACAAAACAAACAAAAACAACACACTATCGAGTTCACAAACAACACCCACACACACTGCTACTACCTTTTGAAGGATTTGCAATGCGGTAAAATGTTTGGTTTTCCGCGGGATTCCGCTTCAACCGGGCTACCATCCGAGGTGTTTCGTTCCTCGGGGCAACGAATAGAAACTTTACTCAGGCTACGGGCGAAGGTCAACTTCGCGGCGCGTGACCCTGCCCACACATCAAGTTTGTCGCTACTTTTCAGGCAAAAGTCCTGTCTTTAGCGGCGCCGACGTGCCTTGCCTGCCGCGCACTACTGACCGCCCCGGAAGAAGGTGACCGCCGGCAGAGAAGGAGACCGTCCGCAACGAGGGAGGCCGCCCCGCAAAGAAGCTGGCGGCCCTCATGAAAGTGGTGACCGTCCTCGTGAATGATCTGGCCGCCCTAGTGAAGAAGGCGCGCCAACTGTGCGGCGAAGTCGGGGTAGTTAGTACCGGCGTGCGCCAATTGCTCCCAGCGCGCCAACGCTGCCTGCCGCATCTGGCGGTAAGACTCAGGCGACTGCGTAAGTAAGTCTTCCACGCGCCGCGCCACCTCGTCCGCGCTGTGGTCGACGCTTATGAGGGCCCCTTCTTTGCCGTCGCGCACCAGTTCGCCGGTGCCGCCCACCGCGGTTGCCAGCACCGGCAAGCCCATCGAAAAGGCCTCCATGATGGTCACCGGCACGCCCTCGGAAGAGGACACATTGAGGAACAGGTGAGCGCCGCGCTCAGCCAGCTTCGCCCGCACCGCCGGGTTGGGGACCGGGCCAACCAGGGTCACGTCCTGGTCAATACCCAAGCGCGTAACTTCGCGGGCCAGGTCAAACTCGCCCGCCGCGCTATCGCCGATATGTACCCAATGCACCGCGCGGCCACGCTCACGCAACGCGGCCACCACCTGAGCCAGGAAATCCAGGCGCTTCACCGCGGCCGCGTTGGAACACGACGCCAGGCACCACGGTTCACTGACGCTGGCAGGTGGGCGCACGGAGGTGGCGGCGACCCCCAGGCGTGCCACGCTCACTTGCTGGGGTTTGAAACCGGCCTGCGCCAGCGTGTTTGCACCAGCTTGGGAAATGGAGAACACCTTATCCAGTCTGCGCGCCAGGTAGCGACGGCCCGGCAGGAAGCCTCGCGCAGCGCGATCTTCGAATACGTCGCCGCCGTGGGCGCGCGAAACCGCTACCGCCGGTCCGGGCCAAGCGCGCTTCAACTCCGCTGCAATAGCGGCGTGGCGGGCCAGCCAGTAACCGTAGAACACCACCTTGGTATTGGGTGTCAAAGCGCGGCGCAAACTCGCTTCCAGGGCGCGGGCTTGCCGGGTGGCGGATGCGACCCAGGCAGCGCTGAAGGCTGCTATTTTTGCCGAACGCGCAGCCTCCGCGCGGGCAGCGACCACTGCTTGGCGGGCGGCGCTGAAGGCCACGGTAGGGCGCATCTTGGAGGCCGCTAACCGGTCCCACTCCACCAGCTCGACGCCCTCAGGAAGCTGGCGCATTTGTTCGGTCTTGTTTGCCAGCGGGGCGATGAGTACGCGGTCGAATTGTGCTTGCAGAGCGGGCAGCTCTCCCGCTATGAAGTCCTCCCCCACCCCAAAGGGGAATTGGGAGGTAATGATTACGACGGCGGAATCAGCGGTCACGAGCGGGCCTTCCTCGCGGTATACAGGTCTGTGGTGCGGCGGTGGTCAGTAGCGCTGCCGGAACTGCGCTGCGGCTGGGACTGCTGCACCGTCCTCGTGGAAGGGCTGCAGCTTAACCACTTTCAAAGCAGAGTCTACCGGCCGGGCGGCGGGTAGCGGGCACGGGGCGGATCGCGGGGTAAGCGACGGGTAGCGGGCACCCGGTCTACCGGTCGGGCGACGGGTAGCGGGCACGCGGCGGATTACCTGCCCGCGGCGCGCGGCGGGCCCCCTTTACTAATCCCCGATCACAATCTGCGGGTCGCGCTCCTTCGACACCCACTGGCGTGCGGAAGTGCCCGACAGGATCAGCACCACCGTCACCGCCATCGTGGCCAGGAACACCGAGCGTAGCAGCGGCACGTCCTCGGTGGTGAGGTCCCATAGCGACTGCACCGCCACCAACGTCGAATACGCCATCAACGCCATGCGCGCCCAGGGGCGGCGCATCAACGTCAGCACCCACAGCACGGTTTCCAAAATGGTGCCGGCGGTGAGGGCGAGGACGGCCAGCCAGGTGGCCGCGTCAAACTCGGCCCACATTTGGGCGTCCTCCACCCAGAAGGAGCGCCAGAGCAGGGCCACTGCCAGTAGGCGCAACCCCACCACCACGCCGGTGGCGAGCAGGGATTTTGGTGGTAAACCGTGGTCCCCCATCTGTTTTTGCCGCACCGGCTTGACCGGGCGCATGAGGGCGTCAAAGCGCATGGCGCCGCGTTCTTTCGCGCCGGCCGCGTCCACCACCGGTAGGTGCCCGTCAGTGCGGATGCGATCTCCCCCACCGTTGCGGTGGTGGTAGGCGGTGGAGAAGTCTTCGATGACGCGGACCTTCACCGCGGGGTCGGCGTAGCGGATGGTGCCGATAATGTAGTCACGCTCAGCGTCAATGTCTTCATCGATCTTGTGGGTGACTTGCAAGGTGAAGGCCGACAGCCCCACTGACTTGTCGTAGGTGCCGGCGGCCAGCCACTGGGCGCGGTGCCCGCCGGGCAGCATCCACCCGCTGGGGACTTTCCAAAACCGCACGTGGTGTCGCTGGTGGGGGCGGCCGTCAACTTCCTGCTGGTAGGCGAAGTCTTGACTGCGCCCAAACAAGAACAGGTCAGACACCGGGGCGTGCCGGTAGGAACGTGACAGCAAGGTGGCGACCACCATTTTCCACGAAGATTTAATGGTAATGGGGTCCGCCAGTGTCCACCCGGCTGCGCGCATGACCGCGTGGATGTCCACTTCCTCTCCATCGAATGCCAGGTTTATGGGATCTCCCAACAACCCGTCGTAAGTTTTGGTGCGGCCAATGAAATAGTCAGGCACGTAGATGAGGGAAAAGATTTGGTGCAGGCGGGGCAACAGCAGATAGGTGACCACCACCCAGAACAACACGAGGAACACTAGGGTACGAAACGACAGGCGCACGGACCCGGCAACCAGCAGCACCGCTAGCCACAGTGCCAGCAGTAGCGCCACAATAATGAACCCTGAGTCCACCACTGCCCACAGCGATACTCGCCTACCGTCTTCCACTTTGCGCGAGGGCGGCTGATAGCTGGGGTAGGAGCTGGGGACTGGGTAACGCTGGGAGGCCACGTTTCGATCCTAGCTGCCGCCCCGTCCTCGCCGATGAAGAACACGGTGGCAGCGCTTCAGGTGAGGGTGGTTGGTCAATTAGGATGGGCGTGGAATGTTTTGGCGCGCAAGTGTTTGGGAGCGAATGTGAACCCCTCCGATATTGGTTTTGATGCTCAGCGTTACATCGAGTTGCAGTCGCAACATATTGCGCAGCGTCGGCGTGACATTGGCGGGAAACTCTACTTGGAGATGGGTGGCAAGCTTTTCGACGACCTGCATGCTTCGCGCGTGCTGCCTGGTTTCACGCCGGACAATAAGATCCGCATGTTGGAAGCCATCAAGGATGAGTTAGAAATCGTGGTGGTGGTCAACGC
>JAEWEQ010000018.1 GCA_023389315.1 Actinomycetes bacterium
TGGTCATCAGCAGGTCAGTGAAGAACTTCTGCAAAGAAGCGAAGAAATCAGCTGCCGTCAGCGGGACAACAAGACCATTGCAAAGTGCGGTTAAAGGAAACATTTGGGAGCTCCTAAGGGGATGGGACAGCAATGACCATAACGACAAGTGCGCAAACGCGCAGCAAGCGTCCACATAGCAAACGCCGAAGCCACCGCGAAACCGGCAGCCGCTCACCCAACCGCGCGCACCGTACTCGGAAATCAAAAATGCCCACTTTGGTGGCCACCGCCCGATTTGAGACAATCACAACTATGAGCGCACCGCTGAACGAAATAATCGACCAACTCGAAGACGAGGACCAACTCACCAACCCCGACGCGCTCTACGACGCCTTCACCACCTGGGCCGAAAACACCGGACGCCCCCTCTACCCCCACCAAGAAGAAGCCCTAGTCGAACTACTCGCCGACAACCACGTCATCGCCGCCACCCCCACCGGCTCCGGGAAATCACTCATCGCCCTCGCCGCCCACACCATTTCCCTGGCACGCGACACCCGCTCCTACTACACCGCCCCACTAAAAGCCCTAGTATCAGAAAAATTCTTCGACCTAGTGGACGCCTTCGGAGCCGCCAACGTCGGCATGATCACCGGAGACGGATCCATCAACCCCGACGCCCCCATCATCTGCTGTACCGCGGAAATCCTCGCCAACCAAGCCCTCCGCGAAGGCAACCAACTCGACGCCGACATCATCGTGATGGACGAATTCCACTTCTACGGCGAACCCGACCGCGGCTGGGCCTGGCAAGTGCCACTACTGGAACTACCACAATGCCAATTCGTGCTACTGTCAGCCACCCTGGGGGACGTGAGCTTCTTCGTTAAAGACCTCAAAGAACGCACCGGGAAAAACACCGCCGTCATCGAAAGCGCTGAGCGACCCGTCCCCCTGGAAATGAGCTACACCCTCACCCCCCTGGACCAAGCCGTACGCGAACTCATCGAACTAGGCAAATACCCCATCTACGTGGTGCACTTCACCCAACGGCAAGCCACCCAAACCGCGCAGAACCTCGCCACCACCACCCTCGTAAGTAAAACCCACCGCGAGCGGCTCAAAGCCGCCACCGCCGGATTCAAATTCACCACCGGATTTGGGCAAACCCTACGCAAACTCATCCACGCGGGAGTGGGAATCCACCACGCCGGCATGCTCCCACGCTACCGGCGTCTCATCGAACGCCTCACCCAAGCCGGGCTACTGGCCGTCATCTGCGGCACCGACACCCTGGGAGTCGGCATCAACGTGCCCATAACCACCGTCATATTCACCTCCCTATCCAAATACGACGGCAACCGCCAACGCCTCATCACAGCCCGCGAATTCCACCAAATCGCCGGGCGCGCCGGGCGCGCCGGATACGACGAAGTCGGATGGGTAGTAGTACAAGCCCCCGAACACGTCATCGAAAACAACCACGCCAAACTCAAAGCCGGAGACGACCCCAAAAAAATACGCAAACTCACCCGCAAACACCTGCCCGAAGGACACATCGGGTGGAGCGAAAACACCTACGAGCGGCTCAAAAACGCCCAACCCGAACCACTCCAACCACAAATGCGTATCACCCACTCGTTGGTTCTAAACGCCCTCCAATCCGCCAAACCCGCCACCACGCACCTGCTGGAACTAGCCACCAACAACCACCACCAACACACCGAAACCAACCCCCACCTGCGCCAACTCGGCCACATCTACAACTCCCTCCAAACCGCGCAAGTCATCCGAACCCTCCCCAGCGACGAAACTGGCGAGGACGACCGCCTCCAACTAGTAACCGACCTACCCGAAGACTTCGCCCTCAACCAGCCACTATCACCCTTCGCCCTCGCCGCCCTCGACCTGCTCGACCCCGCAAAATCCAGCTACGCCCTCGACGTCATCTCCACCATCGAAGCGGTGCTAGAAAACCCCACCCCGCTGCTACTAGCCCAACGCAAACACGCCCGCGACGAAGCCATGGCGCAAATGAAAGCCGCCGGCATGGAATACGACCAACGCATGAGCATCCTCGACGAAATCAGCTGGCCACAACCCCTAGCGCAACTACTAAACGACGCCTTCGACGCATACCGACAAACCAACCCCTGGGTCATCGGACACCAAATCCAACCCAAATCAGTAGTACGACAAATGGTCGAAGAAGCACTCACCTTCACCGAACTGATCAGCCGCTACGACATCGCCCGCTCCGAAGGCATCGTACTGCGCTACCTCACAGACGCCTACCGGGCACTAAGGCAAACCCTGCCCGACCACATCCGCACCGAAGAAATCGACCAAATCACCACCTGGCTGGGAAAACTCATCCGCGCCGTCGACTCCTCCCTCATCGACGAATGGGACGACCTCGCCAGCGGGCGCCGCCCAGAAGAACCCGCAAACACCCAAGAAACCGAAACCGCCTACGGGGCCCGCCCCGACGGCACCGTCCCCATCACCGCCAACCCACACCGCTGGCACCAACAACTACGCAACCTCATACACACCCGCATCGACCGGTTCGCACTCGACGACCTCACCGCCCTCGTCAACTACCAAGACCACGACGGGATAGAACCATGGGACCAAGCCCGCTGGGAACAGGCCCTCGACCAATACTGGGAACAATACGACTGGCTCGGCGCCACCACCAACGCCCGCAATCCCGCCCGCTACCGCATCATCGCACCCGCCCAGGCCGCCGACCTCGCTGACGCCGGGATCAACGCGGCAGTCACGCAGGCGCACCAAGAACTCCTCGAAGCCGGCCACGCCACCATGGTCACCTACACCATGGAAGACCCCGAAGGCGACGACGACTGGGAAACCACCTGGCTGATCGACCACCACACCAGCGGCGAAACCGACCAAATCAAACACTGGCTAATCAAAGTAGGGCCCCGATGAACCAGCAAAAAATACGCGAAATCATCCGCTTCCTACTGGTCGGCGGCATGAACTACGTGGTCGACGTGGGGGTATTCAACGCCCTGCGCGCCACCGTCCTCGCCACCCACCCCGTCACCGCCAAAGTCATCTCCGCGATCGTCGCCACCCTGTTCTCCTGGGTGATGAACCGGTCCTGGACCTTCAAAGCGCGCGCCAAACGCCCCATACTGCACGAATTCGTCGGCTTCATGACCATCAACGCCCTAGGGCTACTACCCCCCGTCATATGCCTATGGATCAGCCACTACCTCATGGGATTCACCAGCCAACTGGCTGACAACATCTCCGCCAACATCATCGGCGTGGGACTGGGAACCCTACTGCGCTACGTCGGATACTCAAAAATCGTCTTCAAAGCAGGGAAAGATGCGTGAACTAATAGACGCCATCAGCAAAATCGAACAAGCATGCAAAGCAGCCGGGCGCGACCCCAAAACCGTTGAAATCGAACTCGCCGTGAAAACCCGCACCGCCGAAGAATGCCTCGCCGCTGCGCAAACCCTCCAAAACGCTGGGCGCCCCGCACTCCTAGCGCACAACCGCGTACAAGAAGCCCTCGCCATGCGCGAGACCCTAGCAGTCAACCCCCAAATCCACATGTCCCTCATCGGGCCGCTACAAAAGAACAAAATTAACCACGCCCTACGCTGCTTCCACATGGTCGAAACCGTCGCCAGCGTGGAACTCGCAACCGCCCTATCTAAACGCGTACAAAACACCACCCCACTGCCCATCCTCATCCAAGTCAACACCTCCGGAGAAAACACCAAACACGGGCTCACACCCGACCAAGCCATCCCCACCGCTCTCGCCATCAACGAACTACCACACCTACAAATCCAAGGATTCATGACCATCGGCGCGCACAGCGACGACCCCGAAAAAGTACGTGCCAGCTTCCGGGCGCTGCGACAAATCCGCGACCAAGCCACCACCCATGGCCAGTTGCGCGACGCCCGCACCCTCTCCATGGGGATGAGTTCGGACTACGCCATGGCGATCGCTGAAGGCGCCACCCGCGTCCGCCTGGGATCCATGGTGTTCGGGTCACGCAAATAACGACAATCCACAACCACCCACCATCCACAAATCCTCACAATGAGCCTTGGCGTTGCCAAAATGAATGCCCCACAGTGGAGGCATGCAAGACCAAAAGGCACCACTGACGAGCGCGGACCTGCAGCAACTGCTGCACGCCGCGCAACGCCTGTATGCCCACGGACTTGACCACGCAGCCACCATTGAAGACCTGCAAGCCACCATCGAAACGAAACGGCTACTACAAGGCGCCAGCGAAAAACTCATCGCCGAAATCGACGAAAACAAACAAGCACGCCTCGACGGGATCGACACCACCGACCTGATCAGTGAAATCGAAAAAACCACCTCCCGCCAATCCAACGCCATCGTGCTCAAAGCCAAACAACAAACCCAAAACCCCGAACTTCACGCCGCCTGGGCCAACTGCGACATCTCCACCAACAGCCGCAACCAAGCCGCCCGCACTCTAGCAACCCTGCGCCGCATCCTACCCAGCGAACTGCACCCGCACGCCAGCGCCGCCGTGCTGGAAATCGCCAAACAATACCAAGGTGCAGAACTCACCCGGCAACTCGAACAACTCCTCCAGTCCTACCCCCAAGGTGCCAACGCCGAAGCAATCCAACGCCAACAAGTGCAACGCAACCGGCACCTACACTTCGAAGCTATCCCCGGGGGTTGGAGAATAAACGGACTACTCACCACCGAAGGTGGCGACACCGTACGCAACGCCCTCGGACACCTGGCGAAACTGCAACGCGCCCACCGCATCAACGACGACCAAACGCGGCGCAACCCCGACCACTACCTGCCCAAACGCCTCGCCGACGCCCTCGTGCAACTATGCGGCGAATACAACGCCCGCTTCCCCAACGCGCGCATGCTCCACCCGTTAAATGCAGCCGAACCTAGTATGGACCCCACACAAACAGGGACCTACATCGCCCAACACTACGACGGACGCTACGACCTTAAACGACACCGGCGCCTAGCCGACCCCCGACTACGAGCCCTGGTATTGGCACGCGACGGCGGCTGCATCTTCCCCCGCTGCGACGCCATCCCCACCACCTGCGAAATCAACCACATCAAACCGTGGAATAAAGGCGGACAAACCAACCTCGACAACCTCACCGCCCTATGCCCCCATCACCACTGGATAATCGACCGCGCAGGCAGCAAATACCACATCCAAACCCGCCCCGGCCACGCCCCACGAATCATAGAACGCGCCAACAGGCAAGAAACTAGCGGCGAGGACGCCGACAAACCCCCATAAAAATGACTACGGAACCCGATGCGTCCACGCCGGGTCACGGAACTTAATACGCGCCAACTCCTGTGCCTCCGCTAACTCCGCCTCAGACAGCTCACTACGGCGGGCCCCGAACTTGTGCGCAAAATGATCCAAAAACACCTCAATGATCGCCGCGCGCTCCATGCCCGTTTGCGACCGCATAGGATCCACCCGCTTCGCTGCCGAACGGGTGCCCTTATCCTTGATTTTTTCTTTACCGATGCGCAGGCAGTCGAGCATTTTTTCAGCGTCAATGTCATACGCCATGGTCACATGGTGCAGCAGGTAGCCATTGGCGAAACGTTTCTGCGCCGCCCCACCAATCTTGCCCGCTTCTGAAGCGATGTCGTTCAGGGGCACGTAGCGGGCTTTGACCCCGCACTTTTCCAACGCCTCCATGGCCCATTGGTCCAAGAACGCGTATGCCTGTTCGAAAGACATGCCATCAACGAGGGTTGTTGGGACCACTAAGGAATAGGTGACGCAGTTGCCTGGTTCCATGAACATCGCTCCCCCACCGGTGATGCGGCGGGTGACTTGGACTTGGTGGCGGGCCACGCCCTCGGGATTGATTTCGTTAGTGTAGGACTGGAACGATCCGATCACCACTTGAGGCCCGTTCCATTCCCACATGCGTAGGAAGGGGCGCCGCTGCCCACTGGCGACGTGTGCAACTAGGGTTTCATCCAGCGCTTGGTTCACTTCCGGATCTACGCTAGGTCCGTAGATCACGTCAAATTCTAGGTCGTCCCAGTCCACTGATTTACCCAAGGCCCGGCGAACCGCCATGGCGATCCCAACGGTGGTGAGGCCAAACAGTTGGTCCGTGGGTTCGAGCGCGGCCTCCAGTCGCTCACTGAGTTCACTGATACTGGCGGAGGCCGGAGCTCCTTCGAGTGCGGTGCGTAAGCGGTCTAAAGCTTCGTCGGGTTCAAGGAAGAAATCTCCCGCCAGGGAAACATTCGCCAGCTTCTCACCATCGACGTCCAGATCTACTACTACGAGTTTCCCACCGGGGATCTTGTATTCGCCATGCATGCTGATAGTTTATCGCGCTGGTTCGCCATGCGGGCGCTACCACGAGTGTGCTTGGCGGGTGCCTAAACTGGGGTCGGACACGGTATTTGGAGGACCTTAACATGAGCATTCCTTTGCGTTCAGCGACGTCAACTTCTGGTCGGAACATGGCGGGTGCGCGTGCTTTGTGGCGCGCCACCGGCATGGAGGATGGAGATTTCGGTAAACCCATCGTCGCGATTGCGAACTCTTTCACCCAGTTCGTACCGGGCCATGTGCATTTGCGTGACGTGGGCAAGATCGTGGCTGATTCGATTGCCGCCGCCGGTGGGGTGTCGAAGGAGTTCAACACCATTGCGGTGGATGACGGTATCGCTATGGGCCATGGGGGGATGTTGTATTCGCTGCCTTCGCGCGAGGTCATCGCCGATGCGGTGGAGTACATGGTTTCGGCTCACTGTGCGGATGCTTTGGTGTGTATTTCTAACTGCGACAAGATCACGCCGGGCATGTTGTTGGCGGCGTTGCGGCTGAATATTCCCACGGTGTTCGTCTCGGGTGGCCCCATGGAGGCGGGTAAGAATATTGATCCGGATTTGATTGTGGGCCCGGCGCAAAGTGGCCATGGGAATTTGGTTACGGTGATGAATGCGACGGCTAACGATTCTGTCTCGGACGCGGATTTGTCGGCTTTGGAGCGTTTGGCGTGCCCCACTTGTGGTTCTTGTTCGGGGATGTTTACCGCGAATTCGATGAATTGTTTGACGGAGGCTTTGGGGTTGTCGCTGCCGGGTAATGGGTCAACTTTAGCTACCCATGTGGCGCGCCGGCAGTTGTTTGTGGATGCGGGCACAACGGTGATGGATTTAGCGCGTCGTTATTATGGCGAGGGCGATGAGTCGGTTTTGCCGCGTTCGATTGCTTCGCGGGAGGCGTTTGTTAACGCGATGACGTTGGATATGGCCATGGGTGGGTCGTCGAATACGGTGCTTCACTTGTTGGCTGCCGCGGTTGAGGCGGGTGTGGATTTCGATTTGGATGATATTGCCCGGTTGGGTGAGTCGGTGCCGTGTTTGTCGAAGGTGGCTCCGAATCATAATGATTTCCACATGGAGGATGTGCATCGGGCTGGCGGGGTGCCGGCGTTGCTTGGTGAGTTGGATCGTGGTGGTTTGTTGGATCGTTCGGTCCATAGTGTGCATTCACCGGATTTGGTTTCTTGGCTTGCGCGTTGGGATGTGCGCTCGGAGCGGGTTTCGGATCAGGCGTTGGAGTTGTTCCATGCGGCGCCGGGGAATGTGCGCACGACGGAGCCGTTTTCAACGTCGAACCGGTGGGCGAGTTTGGATGTGGATCGCGAGGGCGGTTGTATCCGGGATTTGGATCATGCTTATACCGCCAATGGTGGTTTGACGGTTTTGCGTGGGAATTTGGCGCCTGATGGGGCGATTATTAAGGCCGCGGGGATTGATCCGTCGTTGTTCCATTTTGAGGGCCGCGCGTTGGTTTGTGAGTCGCAGGAGGAGGCGATTGAACGCATTCTCGATAAGACGGTGCAAGCTGGCCATGTGGTGGTGATCCGCTATGAGGGTCCCTCGGGTGGCCCGGGCATGCAGGAGATGTTGTATCCGACTTCGTTCATTAAGGGCCGTGGTTTGGGTAAGGACGTGGCTTTGATTACGGATGGGCGTTTTTCGGGTGGTACGTCGGGGATTTCGGTGGGCCATATTTCGCCGGAGGCTGCGGCTGGTGGGTTGATTGGTTTGATTGAGGATGGGGACCGCATTGTGATTGATGTGGATGCGGGTTCTTTGGTGTTGGATGTTGACGAGGACGTGTTGGCTGAGCGGCGCCGCGCACAGTTGGAGCGTGAGGAGCCTTGGACACCTTGTTCGCGGGTGCGACAGGTGTCGGATGCGTTGCGTTTGTATGCGTTGACGGCGACGTCGGCTTCGACGGGTGCGGCGCGGGATTTGGGTTTGATTGAGCGGCGTCGGTCTTGATCCAACGCGCGCTGTTTACGCTTGCGGGTTAGACTTGGGGCACATGCGTCGTTTTTCCGTTGACGCTGTAGAAAGGTGGTTTGTTATGGGTTTCGACGACAAGGTTGAGAACAAGTCCGAGCAGCTTGGCGGTAAGGTCAAGGAAGGCTTGGGTAAGCTCACCGACGATAAGGAGCTGCAAGCTGAGGGTAAGGCCGATCAGGCTTCCGGTAAGCTGGGCGATTTGGCTGAGTCCGCGAAGGACAAGGCGGAGCAGCTGGGTGAGGACATCAAGGCCGGCTTTGAGAAGGTCAAGGATAAGTTCTCGAACTAGTTCTTAACTGTTGGGGCCGCTCTCCGGTGTGGAGGGCGGCCCCGCTGTTTGTTAGGCGATGCGGTACATCCAGCCGTGGGTGTCGGGTGCGTTGCCGTTTTGTATGTCGGTGAGGCGTTGGTGTACGCGTTCGGTGACGGTGGTGGCGGATAGGTGCACGTCGAAGTTGTCGGAGGCGAGGTGCCCGATGGGCGCGACCACGGCGGCGGTGCCGCAGGCGAACATTTCTTGGACTTTGCCGCTGTTGATGTCTTCGATGAGGGTGTCGAGGGCGATGTCTTCTTCGCTGACTTGGTGTCCGTCCTCGCGTAGGAGTTCGATGATGGCGCTGCGGGTGCCGCCGGCGAGGATAGTGCCGGTGAGGCGGGGGGTGCGTACGGTTCCGTCTTCGTTTACTACGAACACGTTCATGCCGCCGAGTTCTTCGAGGTTGTTTCCGGTGGCGGCGTCGAGGAAGCATACTTGTTCGAATCCGCGTTCGGCGGCTTCCATTTGGGGTAGCAGGGAGGAGGCGTAGTTGCCGCCGGTTTTGGCGGCACCGGTGCCGCCGGGGCCGGCGCGGTGGTAGTTGCGGGTGACCCAGATGGAGACGGGTTCGAATCCGTTAGAGAAGTATGGGCCGACGGGGCTGGCGATCACCAGGTAGGTGTATTCGTGGGCGGAGCGCACGCCGAGGAAGGGTTCGGAGGCGTACATGAAGGGCCGCAGGTACAGGGAGGTGCCGGGTTGGGTGGGTACCCATCGTTGGTCGGCTTGGACGAGGGCGATGAGGGAGGCCACGAAGTCGGCGGGGTCCATGGTGGGCATGGCCATGCGTTTGGCGGATTCGTTGAAGCGAGCGGCGTTGTATCCGGGGCGGAAGGTCCAGATGCTTCCGTCGGCGTGCCGGTAGGCTTTCATGCCTTCGAATATTTCTTGCCCGTAGTGCAGTACGGAGGCTGCGGGTGAGAGTTGGATGGGCCCGTAGGGGCGGATTTCTTGGTTGTGCCAGCCTCTTTCTGGGGTCCAGGTGGCGATGGCCATGTGTTCGCTGAATTGGGAGCCGAAGTGGAGGTCTTTTAGGCTTTGTTCCCATTGCTCGTCACTCATGAGGTCAGCGGGGGTGGTTAGCGGGTAGCGGGTGGCGAGTTCGGCTGCTGGTGGCAGTGGTTTGGCGGCTTCCCGGTTGAGTTGGTCCCCTGCTTCAGTCATGGTGTTCTCCTTGGGTGTGTGGCTAGGTTTGATCATAGTTGGGCTGCTACGTCAGCGGTGATGCTTTGGGTGCGTTGGTTGCCCGCAGTGCCGTTAGCTCGTCGGCTCATGTGGGCGAGGACGGCGCGGCGCACGTCGGCGGCTGCGGCGGGTTGTTTGAGGTGGTCCAGTAGGAGCGCTACGGAGCAGATGGCGGCGATGGGGTCGGCGGTGCCGGTTCCGGCGATGTCGGGGGCGGATCCGTGGACGGGTTCGAACATGGAGGGGTGGGCGCCGCTGGGGTTGAGGTTGGCGGAGGGGGCGAGGCCGATGCCGCCGGTGATGGCGCCGATTTCGTCGGTGAGGATGTCTCCGAAGAGGTTGTCGGTGACGATGACGTCGTAGCGTTGGGGGTTGGTGATGAGGTGGATGGTGGCGGCGTCGATGTGGTTGTAGTCGACTTCCACGTCGGGGTATTGTTGTCCGATTTCGTCTACTATGCGTTGCCACATTGCGCCGGCGTTTACGAGGACGTTGTGTTTGTGCACGAGGGTCAGGTGTTGGCGTCGGCTTTGCGCTAGTTGGTAGGCGTATTCGACGACGCGGCGCACCCCGTGGGCGGTGTTTACGGAGGTTTCGGTGGCGATTTCGTGCTCGGTTCCGGCCCGTAGGGTGCCGCCGTTGCCGCAGTAGAGTCCTTCGGTGCCTTCGCGCACTACCACTAGGTCGATGTTGCCGGGGTTGGCTAGTGGTGAGGCGACGGAGGGCAGGAGGGTGCCGGGGCGGAGGTTGACGTAGTGGTCGAGTTTGAAGCGTAGTGCTAGTAGGAGGCCGCGTTCTAGTACGCCGGAGGGTACGCGCGGGTCGCCGATGGCTCCCAGGAGGATGGCGTCAGCTTGGTCGATGCGGTTTAGTTCGTCCTCGGGCAGGATGGCGCCGTCTGCGAGGTAGCGGTTGGCTCCGAGGTTGAGGCGGTCTTCGTTGATTTGTAGTTGGTGTTTGGCACCGACTTGGTGGAGGATTTCCAGGGCCGCGTCGGTCACTTCCGGTCCGATTCCGTCTCCGGGGATTACGGCGAGGTTGATTTGCTGTGCCATGTTTACATTCCAACGCATTAGCGTGGGCGAGGACGGGTTGTTCCGCCATGCGAACTTGGTGGGGTTTCCCGCGTGGCTGGGTGGGTGGTGTGAAGTCCCGGTATGCGAACTTTTCCCCCTAGCTGTGGGTTTCCGTGTTAGGAATGGGGCATGACTATCTCCCCGGCTTTGATTGATTTGCCCCGCGGTGTGGATTTGCAGGCGTGGTGTGTGATTGCCGCTGACCAGTTTTCTTCTTCCCCTGATTATTGGCGGCGGGTGGAGGAACGCGTCGGCAGTTGTCCTTCGACTCTGCGTTTGATGGTTCCGGAGGTGTTTTTGCCGGAGGGTAAGCAGGCGGTGGCGGCCCGGGTGGCGCAGGTGCATCGTACTATGGGTGAGTATTGTGATTCGGTGTTGCACAGTTTCGGGCCGGCCGCGGTGTATGTGGAGCGGGCCACGCAGTTTGCGCCGCGGCGCCAGTCGTTGATCGTGGCGTTGGATTTGGAGGCGTATTCGTTTGCGGGTGAGGCCGCGGATGTGCAGGCGTCGGAGGCCACGGTGTTGGAGCGTTTGCCGGCGCGGGAGGCAGTGCGCGCGGGGGCGGCGTTGGAGTTGCCGCACGTGCAGGTGCTTTTCGATGATCCGGCGGGTGCGGTGTTTGCTTTGGTTGAGGCGGTGCGCGAGGAGCTGGAGTTGCTCTATGACACAGAGCTGATGCTGGGTGGCGGTGCCGTTAAGGGTTGGCGTATTGATGCCGATTCTGAGCTTTGGCGGGACTTGGAGCAGGCTCTTGCCGCGTTGCCGCGTGAGCCTCGCGGTTTTGGTTTCATCGTGGGCGATGGTAATCATTCTTTGGCGGCAGCGCGTTCGCATTGGTTGAAGCGGCGCGCGGCGGGTGCGGCGGCGGATGATCCGGCGCGCTGGGCGCTGGTGGAGTTGCTTAACATTCATGATCCGGGTTTGCGGGTGGAGCCGATTCACCGTTGGGTGGGGAGCGTTAGTGCTGACGATTTCGCGGCTGCGGTTGCCCGCCATGGCCACCGTTTCCCGGCGGCTCCCTCCACTTTGGTTGAGGTGCTTTCGCCCCGTGGTGACCAGGTGATTGGCGAGGACGTGGCGGTGGCGAATGCGTATCCGCTGTTGGTGGAGAGTTTGGATTTAATCATTGATGACCTGGTGGATACCCTCGGTTTGGATAGTGCCAGCCAGGTGGAGTATGTGCATGGGCGCGCCGATTTGGAGGAGTTGATTGCTGGCCGCGGCGGGGTGGGCATGGTGTTGCCTGCCCTGGAGCGTTCGAGTTTATTTGACTATGTCGCGGCCCATGGCACGATGCCGAAGAAGAGTTTTTCTTTGGGTGAGGCCACGGAGAAGCGTTATTACTGCGAGTGCCGCCGGCTGCACTAGTGCCGCTAGTCCACCACCGCCGCTCACCACGCTAGCGCACCATCGCCGCCGGCCACGTCACTGCCTCACCGTCACCGGCTGCGCTAGCGCACCACCATCTCTACCCGCGCTAGTTCACCACTTGCGACAGGCCGGGGATGTCAGCGCCGTGTTTTTCCAAGTAGTTAGGCAGGTCGTCTTTTTGCCAGGCTTCCATCAGCGGGGTGAGCCGGTTTTTATCGAGCAGGACGATTGATTGCCCGTCATCGGAGGTTCCGGTCCCGCTGTAGGGGCTGGTGATGAATGTGATGTTTTGGTTCCGCAGGTTCTTCGCGCTAAGGGCGTAGCTGACCATTTTGCTGGTGGTTAGTTTGTCGTCGGTGGCGGTGTCGCCGGAGACGGTTTCCACTAGTTCCAGCGCGGTAGTGGGGCTGGTGAGCACCTCTTTGCTGAGGGCTTTTTTGATCACTGCGCGGATCCAGGCTTGTTGGCGTTTGACGCGGTCGAAGTCCCCGCCGGCGAGGGCGTAGCGTTCGCGTACGAATCGCAGGGCCTGTTCCCCGTTCATGGTTTTGTCACCTTCCACGGTGGGGATAGTTACTCCTCCGAGGGCGTCGGTGAGCCGGGTGAAGGTGGTGAAGTCCACCAGCGCGAAGTGGTCGATGCGCACCCCGGTTAACTGTTCCACGGTTTGGATGGTAAGTTGCGGGCCGCCTTTGGAGTATGCGGCGTTGATTTTGGCTTGCCCATGTCCGGGGATGTCGACCCACGAGTCACGCGGTATCGACATGAAGGTGAGGGTGTTGTTCTTTTCACTCAGCTGCGCCAGCATCATGGTGTCGGTGCGTTGGGCGCCGGCTTCCCAGTGGCTGGGGTCTCCGGCGGATATGCGTGAGTCGGATCCGAGGATTAGGAAGTTTTTGGAGGTATTATTGGCGGCCACTGCGGGGCGGGTGTCTTCCTCGGGGAAGGCGCTTTTAATGGTTTCGATCTTGCCGATGGTGCTGTAGTGGATCCAGGCTACTAGCGCCATAGTAGCGACCAGCATCAGCAAGGCGATTATCGCCAGGACTTTAAGTAGTCGATTGGCGCTGCGGTTCTTCGGCTGCTGTTGTTGGTGGCTCATTTTCTTCTCCGTCGGCGGCTTTTATCCGCTATTGTATATCGTCCTTAACGGCTCGGCTTCAGCCGGTATTTTCTCAGCATTTCGCCCCGGTATTTGCCGAAGTTTTAAGGCCAGTACCGGGGCGAATGTCGGGGGCTGTGGTGTTAGCTGCGCGCGGCGGAGCCGTCGGTGTAGTCGGCGTCGCGGTCGGTCCAGCCGAAGGAGCGACGCAGTTCGTGACCGGTGCGCTCTATCGGGTGGGATTCTCCGCGCTTACGTAGCTCTAGGAACTCGGGCGCGCCGGCGTCTTGGTCAGCGATGAAGCGCTTAGCGAAGTTACCGTTTTGAATGTCGGCGAGGACGTCCTTCATGTGGTCCTTCACGTCGGGGGTGATGACGCGCGGGCCGGAAACGTAGTCACCGTACTCGGCAGTATCAGAGCACGACCAACGCTGCTTGGTGAGGCCGCCTTCGTTAATGAGGTCCACAATTAGTTTGAGTTCGTGGCATACCTCGAAGTAGGCGATCTCGGGCTGGTACCCAGCTTCCACCAGGGTTTCGAAGCCGTATTGAATCAGTTGGGACACGCCGCCACACAGCACGGTTTGTTCCCCGAACAGGTCGGTTTCGGTTTCTTCCGTGAAGGTGGTCTTCACTACCCCAGCGCGGGTGGCACCCATGGCTTTAGCGTAGGACAGGGTCAGATCCCAGGCCTGTCCGGAGGCGTCTTGTTCCACCGCGATAATGGCGGGCACGCCGCGTCCTTCTTCGTATTGGCGGCGCACGGTGTGGCCGGGGCCCTTGGGGGCAACCATGCAGATGTCGTGGCCGGCGCCGGGTTCAATGTATCCGAAGCGGATGTTGAAGCCGTGGGCGAAGAACACCGCGGCGTCGTCCTTGAGGTTGGGGGCGACTTGTTCGGCGTACACGGTGCGCTGGACTTGGTCGGGGGTGAGGATCATGACCACGTCGGCGTCAGCTACGGCCTTTTCAATGGGGGCGACTTCCAGGCCAGCTTCGGCGGCTTTTTCCCAGGAGCTGGAGCCTTCTCGTAGTCCGACCACTACCTCTACCCCACTGTCGCGCAGGTTGAGGGCGTGGGCGTGCCCTTGGGAGCCGTATCCGACGATGGCAACGCGTTTGCTTTGGATGAGTGACAGGTCAGCGTCGTCGTCGTAGTAGATTTCAGCCACGGGTGTTCTCCTTGAGTTGGTCGGTTATGGAACGCGGACCGCGACCGATTGCCACGGATCCTGACTGCACTATTTCTCGGATGCCGTATGGTTCCAAGGCGGTTAGTAGTGCATTTAGTTTTTCATTATCTCCCACCGCTTCGATCACCACGGATTCGGGGGTCACGTCTACCACGTGGGCGCGGAAGAGGTCCACGATTTGTAGCACGGCGGTGCGACGCCGATCGTCGGCTTTCACTTTGAATAGTACTAGTTGTCGGCGCACGGACGAGGTTTGCGACAGGTCCACCACTTTGAGTACGTTCACCAGTTTGTTGAGTTGTTTGGTGACTTGTTCCAGGGGCAGGTCGTCTGCTTCCACCACCACCGTCATGCGGGAGATTTCGGGGTGTTCGGTTTCCCCTACCGCGAGGGAGCGGATGTTGAAAGCGCGGCGGGCGAACAGGGCGGCTACGCGCGTGAGGACGCCGGGTTTGTTTTCCACTAGCACCGACAGCGTGTGTATCTGCGTCATGGTTACACGTCCTGTTCCCACTCGGGGGCCAGCCCGCGAGCGTAGTTGATTTCGTTGTTGGACACTCCCGCTGCCACCATTGGCCACACCATGGCGTCTTTGGAGACACGGAAGTCGATGAGGACGGGGCGGTCGTTGATACTCATCGCCCATTCGATGGCTTCGTCGACTTCGTCCTCGTTATATACGCGCCTGGCTGCCATTCCGTAGGCTTCCGCCAGGGCCACGAAGTTGGGGATTTGGGTGTCGCCGCTGGCGAGGTTGGTGTGAGAGTAGCGTTCGTTGTAGAACAGGGTCTGCCATTGGCGCACCATCCCCAGCACGGAGTTGTTAATGAGGGCAACTTTGATGGGGATTTTATTGATGGTGCAGGTGGCTAGTTCTTGGTTGGTCATTTGGAATGACCCGTCGCCGTCAATGGCCCATACGGTTTTGTCTGGCTGGCCCACTTTTGCCCCCATGGCGGCGGGGATGCAGTATCCCATGGTTCCGAGTCCGCAGGAGGAGATGAAGTGGCGAGGACGGTTGTATTCGATGAATTGGGCGCTCCACATTTGGTGTTGCCCCACGCCGGTAGTGTAGATCGCATCGTCACCGGCGATGGCGGACAGGCGTTGGAGTACGTATTGGGGGGCGAGCATTCCATCTTCAGGGGCGGTCCATCCCAGCGGGTAGGTTTCGCGGAGCCGATCCAGGTAGGTCCACCATCCTTTGAGGTTGGCTTTTCCGTTGGCGTCGATGGCTTTCTTCACCGCCGGCACCAGGGCCTCCAGGGTGGGTTTAAGGTCACCCACGATGGGAATGTCTGCTAGGCGGTTTTTGGAGATTTCGGCGGCGTCAATATCGACGTGGACGACTGCGGCGCGCGGGGCGAAGGAGTCGAGGTTCCCGGTGACGCGGTCATCGAAGCGGGCGCCGAGGGCGATCACCAGGTCGGCGCGTTGCAGCGCCCCCACTGCCGCCACCGTGCCGTGCATGCCGGGCATCCCCAGGTGGTGCCGGTCGGCGTCGGGGAACACTCCTCGCGCGGGCAGCGTGGTGACCACCGGGATGTCGGTGAGTTCCACCAGTTCGGCGAAGGTTTCGTGGGCTCCGGAGCGCACCATTCCGCCACCTACGTAGAATACAGGGGCTTGGGCGGTGGCAATGGCTTGGGCAGCTTGGCGCACTTGTTTGGGGTGGGGTTTGCCGGCGGGTTTGTAGCCGGGTAGTTCCATGACCGGGGGCCAGAAGAACTCCATTTCGGCGTTTTGTGCGCTCTTGGTGATGTCCACGAGGACGGGTCCGGGACGTCCAGTGCCGGCCAGGTGGAAGGCTTCGGCGATGCGGGAGGGGATTTCGTCGGCTTTGGTCACCAGGAAGGAGTGTTTGGAGATGGGCATGGAGGCGCCCACAATGTCGGCTTCTTGGAAGGCGTCGGTGCCGATGAAGTTGGCTCCTACTTGTCCGGTGATGATGACGATGGGTACGGAGTCGAGGTTGGCGTCGGCCAGGGCGGTGAGGGTGTTGGTGGCGGCGGGTCCGGAGGTGACGATGGCGCACCCTACTTTTCCAGTGGCGAGGGCGTAGCCTTCGGCGGCGTGTCCGGCGCCTTGTTCGTGTCGCACCAGGATGTGGTTGATTTGGGAGTCCATCAGCGGGTCGTAGGTGGGGAGGATGGCTCCGCCGGGCATTCCGAATACGTCGGTGACGCCTAGCATTTCAAGGGTTTTGACGATGGCTTGAGCGCCTGTCATGGTGGTGGTTTGTGCCCGCGTACTCATGTGTGTCTCCTGTGTTTTGGGGGCGGTGGGCAAAGAAAAACCCTCCGCACCGAGGCGTCTGTTCGGTGGAAGGGAGGCGTGCGACTCACCCGCGTTACGCGGCAGAACTCGCACGCCCTGGTACTTCGACCAGGACGAGGAGAATGATCTGCGCGAAACTTGCCATGTTTTGACAATACGCCCGGGCTTATCGCTATTCGAAAATCCCCTGGTTTTTTCTCATATCGTGGAACCTCGCCGCCGCGCCTTGCTGGCAATCTGCCGTCGTGTCGCCCTGCAACCTCGCCGCCGGGTCGTATCCGCTCCAACCTCTGACCAGCTCTGCCCTCTGACCGGCTCTGCCCTCTGACTGGCTCTGCCCTCTGACCGGCCGTACCCGCCCCTCTGACCGGCCCTCTCTGCCTTCTGACCGGCCCTCTCCGCCTTGTGACCGGCCCGGCCCGTTAACCACCCCTTCCCTACCCTCGGGCGTGCGACGTTTCCCACTCTTTGCCCCAGGCGGGACCCCTGGCGTAGCGTCACCGGCCCCCAGGTTTTTATTATTTTCACGTGGATATGCATTTTGCTCGTCGCCCTCGCAATACTCGTTCCTCCGCCGCACGCAAGTGGCTACCCGCACGCCTGCGCCGTGCGGCCGCCTCCCCCAACAACGATCCCGACCATCTGGAGCATCCCAGCGAGGACGCAGCCGCCCTCGTGCAACAAGAAGCGGCGGAAGCCGCCGAGGCTGCGCAAGCCGCGGAAGTTGCCGAACAGGCCGCCGAGGACGCCGCGCAAGCGGCCGCTCGTGCCACTGCAGACCTGCACGCCCGCCTCGATGCTTTCTCTTTCACCGAAGAGGAACTCCAAAGGCGACGCGCCATCCGCGAGCGCCTAGCAATCCAATCCGGAGTGGTGCTCAAGCTCGGCACTATGCTGATGGGGGCCGGCGCTGGCTCCTACCGGGTGAAAACTTCCATGGCGCGCCTGGCTACCGCCATTGGCATCGAAAAACACCAGTCGCAGGTGTCCCTCACCGAACTCACCACCACTGCCTACGCGGCACACACTTTCCGCACGGAGTTAGCCGAACAGCGTGCGGTGGGCGTGAACGCGGACCGTATCGATGAGCTGCGCCGCTTCGTGCGCGACCTGCGCCCCGGTTTGTTGGCCGAGGACGCGGAGGCTGAGCTGGACCGCATCGCCAATAAACCTCACCTGTATTCGCGCCTGCAGTTGGCGTTGGCGTCAGGTTTTGGGTGTGCCGGCTTCGCTTTCCTCAATAAAGGTGGCTGGGTGGAATGCTCGGTGGTGCTTTTCGCCGCCTTCATCGGCCAGTACATTCGCTCGCGGATGTTGGGTAAGCGTTTTAACCATGTCGCCACCTGGATGGTTTGCGCCACCGTAGCGTCATCCCTTTACATCAGTGCGGTGATGGCGCTGATGAGCGCGGGGCTAGTTGACTCCACCCACCAAGCCGGTGCGGTCTCGGCCATGCTGTTCCTAGTCCCGGGCTTTCCCCTGGTCACCGCTATCTTGGATTTAGTGCGTTTAGATTTAATCGCCGGATTGACGCGCGGGGCTTACGTCCTCATTTTGATGGTCTCTGCCGGGGTCGCCATGTGGGTGGTGTCCTCACTCTTCCACTGGTCCGTGACACCTTCCGCGCCACCCGAAATCGCCCCCAGTTTGCTGATCGCGTTGAACGCCCTCGCGACTTTCATCGCGGCCTTTTGTTTCGCCCTCCTATTTAACTCCCCCTGGAAGGTGGCGCTCACTGCTGCCACCATCGGAGCGGTCCTCAATCCGGTACGCATTTTTGCCGTTAGTCTCGGCGCCCCGAATCAAGCCATGGTGGGGATCGCGTGCCTGCTGGTGGGATTGGTGGCCACGGCGATCTCTGCTAAAACCTACTTCTCCCGCGTCACCCTATCGGTTCCCGCAGTGGTCATTATGATTCCTGGCGTACCGTTCTATCGCGCTATCACCGCCCTTAACATGGGGCAAACGGTGGATGCGATCGCCTCGATTTTGGAGATCTCCTTCGTGATTTTGGCTATCGGTGTGGGACTGGCGATTTCCCGCATGGTCACCGACCGGGGATGGGCGTTCGACTCCCCCACTTTGCCCACCACCGATCTGAGCCCGGAAATGACCACAGTAGTGAGGTAGTGGCCACATATTGGGACTCTTCTACCATGCATTTAAGTAGGTAGCTGGAATACTAGGAACTGCGCTTGGCGCATCCAAAATCCCTATCCGCATGTCTACCTGCTCCTAGGAGTACTTCCCGTGACCACTGTGTTCACTTTTCTCGCGCACCAGCCTATTTTGACGTTATTTGTGCTGGTGGGTATCGGCATGGCCTTTGGCCACATCAAGATCAAAGGTGTGGGTTTAGGTGCGGCGGCGGTTTTATTCCTCGCGATCGCGATCTCCGCCGGCGCGCAGACTTCTAACATCGAGGTCCGCGTCCCCCACGAACTGGGCATTTTAGGACTGGCCATCTTCGCTTTCGCCATTGGCGTGAACTCTGGTGCCAGTTTCTTCCACAACTTGAAGACCGCGTTGGGCCCGATTCTGGCTACCGTGGCCCTGTACATTATTGCTGCGGGCACCGCCTACGGAGTGGGCAAGTACGTTTTCGACATGCCGATTTCCCTCATCGCCGGTACTTTCGCTGGGGCAACCACCAACACTCCCGCGCTGGCTGCTGCCGGTGACGCCTCCGGTGACCCGGCCACTGCCACGGTCGGTTACGCGGTAGCTTACCTGTTCGGTGTGGTAGGCATGATGATCGCTGCTTTGGCAGCCTTGGCTTACGGCAAGCGTGACGCTGACACGCCCTCGCCGTTGGCCAACCGCACCATCCGGGTGGAGCGTTCGGACCACCCCCTAATCGGTGACCTGTACGAAACCTTCGGCCACAAAGTCACTTTCTCTCGTATTCGTCGCGGCGAAACCGGCCCCATTTCGCGCCCCTCCATGTCCGATACTCTCGACAAGGACGACCTGGTGACGGTGGTGGGCCCGCGCGAGTTGGTAGCCCGCGTCGCTACCGAACTGGGCCACTCCTCCTCGCACTCCTTGATGCAGGACCGCTCGTACTTGGATTTCCGTCGCATCACGGTTTCCGATCCGAAGCTGGCGGGCCGCACGATTGCGTCGTTGGAGCTTTCCAATAAGTTCTCTGCGACGATTTCGCGGGTACGTCGCGGTGATGTCGATATGGTGGGCGAACCGGGTTTGGTACTGCAGCAGGGTGACCGAGTACGGGTGGTGGCGCCAACTTCGAAGATGAGCGAGATCACTAAGTTCTTTGGTGATTCGGCGCGGGGTCTTTCTGATATCAACCCGGTGGCGTTGGGCCTGGGGATGGCATTGGGTGTGCTGCTGGGTGAGTTGAGGATTTTCACTCCTTCAGGCGATTATTTCTCCATCGGTTCTGCTGCGGGCACGTTGCTGGTGGGGTTGATTTTCGGCCGCATCGGTCGTATCGGTAAGGTCGTTACCGCGATTCCTTTCACTGCGGCTTCGGTGTTATCGGAGTTCGGTTTGCTGGTGTTCTTGGCCCAAGCTGGCACTAACGCTGGTGGCCAGATCGCGCAGGCCTTTACCGGTGGCCAATGGTGGAAGATCCTGGTTCTCGGCGTGATCGTAACCACCATCATGGGTGCTGGTTTGTACGTCGTGATGCGTTGGCTGTTTAAGATGGGCGGCACGCAGTTGGCTGGTTTCCTGGGCGGTTCCCAGACGCAGCCGGCGGTGCTCGCTTTCGCGAACTCTCGCACCAATGCGGACCCGCGCGTGGCCTTGGGTTACGCCCTGATCTACCCGGTGGCGATGATCGGTAAGAT
>JAEWEQ010000013.1 GCA_023389315.1 Actinomycetes bacterium
TGGATCGTTCCGCCATGGACCGCATCATCCAAGCTGGTGGCTACGTTTCCGTGAACACCGGTGCGGCTCCCGATGCGCACGCCACCCCGGTTCCCAAGGACCGCGCCGACCGCGCGTTCGAAGCTGCTGCCTGCATTGGTTGTGGTGCGTGCGTGGCTGCGTGCCCGAACGCATCCGCCATGCTGTTCACTTCAGCGAAGGTTACCCACCTGAACATGTTGCCGCAAGGCCAGCCGGAGAACCTGACGCGCGTGACCAACATGCTGAACCAGCACGATGCTGAAGGCTTCGGTACCTGCACGAATATTGGTGAGTGTGCGGCGGTCTGCCCCAAGCAGATCCCGCTGGATGTGATTTCCACGCTGAACCGTCAACTCGGCAAGGCAGTGCTGAAGGGCATCTAACCGCACTTCGCCTCTCACGACGGCTGGTGGCCAACCCTAGGGACATGGGGGTTGGCCACCAGCTTTTGTTTGTGACTAAGCCGCTTGGGATCTAGGCCTGGCTAGGCCTAGGCTTAGAAGCCGGATTTCGGGGGAGGATGCGGGGTTAACTTGCTACCGCGTCAGCGCGTATTCGAGCTGGCTACCGCGGGAGCGCGCTTCCAGCCCGCTACCGCGTCAGGGCGTATTCGATGGCTACTGCCAACCCGTCCTCGTCAATGGAAGGAGCGATCCAGTCGGCAACCGCTTTGGCCTCGGCGCACCCGTTCCCCATGGCAATCCCCAGCCCGGCGGTTTCCAGCATGGCGATGTCGTTGCTGCCATCGCCCACCGCTACCGTGCTGCTTATATCCAGACCCAGAGCGTTGGCCACGTGTGCCAGGCCGGCGCCCTTGGTGACGCCGGGTTTGCCGAGTTCCAGAATCAGTCCTTCTTTCACCTGCACGGCGGCGGGGATGATGTCGAGGCGATCGCCCAGTGCGGCAACCACCTCCTCGTAGGTCAGTGGGGAGTTCGGGGGGAACGTCACCATTGCTTTAGTGGCGCGGCTGGGGGCGCGGTCGTAAGTTATCGGCTCGACAAGTTCCACGTAGTCCGCCCAGTCCCCGATGATGCCGTTACCGGCGGGGATGCCGCCGCGGAAATACTCCAAGTAGTTGGTGGTGGTGTACATGCCGTCAGGGTTTTGCCATATCCAGCGGCCTTCATGCTCCGCGAAATAATCCTCCGCGATACGCACAGTCTCAGCGTCAATGGCTTCGTCAAATAGCACGCGATCGCCGAGTTGCCCATAGGCTCCGTTGCCGCCGACAATGCCGGAGAAGCCGATCTCCCACAGCCAGGGGTAGACCTCGGGTAGGGAACGCCCGGTGCACATGAAAACTTCGTGCCCGTCCTTGACGATTTTGCGGATGGCGGTTTGGGCGCTGGCGGGGACTTGCTGGTCTTCAGTGATTACGGTTCCGTCTAGGTCAAGGAAAAATAGGCGTTTCATACTTTTCATTGTCTCATGAGTGCGTTTCATGCTACCGCGACCTTAGCTCGGCCACGAGGGTGACTCTGGCTACTGTCTGCGGGATTCCTCGTGCCACCCGCGCCCACCCGTCGCTTCCCGTGCCCTCCCGTGGCTTCCCTCCGGCACTACCATCCCGTCGCCGCCGCCATCGTGAGGTATTGGGCCAGGTTTGGGTGGGAAGTTGGCCTTTTAGCTCACGGTGGGTGAAGGAACCGGGATTGGCGAGGGCGGGTGGTGCCGGGAGGTGGGGGTCTTCCTCGCGAAGGGGTGAGATTTTGCATCGTGAGGTTTTGGGCCAGGTTTTGGTGGGAACTTGGCCTTTTAGCTCACGGTGGGTGAATGGGGGAGCGAGCGGCGTGGAAGGGGCGGGAAGGTACCTTATAATCGGTGTCAAAATAACCGGAGGACAACATGGCCGAATATTTCGACGTCATCCAAGATCTGCGAGCCATCGCGCAGGGGGACAGGCAAGGGGAGGTCACCCAGCAGCAAGCCCAAACTGTCCTGGAACTGATCGAAGCAGCAACCGTGGCCGACAACGCGCAAGGCTGGCAGCGAGTGGAAGACGAGATCAACCGCACCTGGCCAATGCATTACCTGCTCGGTAGCTCGCTGTTAGAACATGCGCAGTTGCGATTGCAGCAGGCACGCGCGAAAGAAGCACCGCGCTCGGGTGTGAATGACCCGGCGAAACTATTCGGCAAGAAGGCGCCCACCGCAAACCCCGCATTATCAAGGACTACAGGGGCTGCCGCTCCCCAGGGCAGAGAGATGCCAGGGACGCAAGCGACTGAGCCTGCGGCTCCCCAGGGGGAAGGACTGGCAGGGGTGCAAGCGGCTGAGCCTGCAGGTCCCACCGCGCAGAGCGACACCACCGCGCAACCCCACCCAACCTCGCCAGCCCAGGCCACGTCCTCGGGATGGAAATACGGCAGCAACTATGGGGGCGTGACTACCCAGGCCACCGACGACGAAATGAACCTGGTGCTGTGCGACCCCAAGTTCTTGCCGGTGACGGCGGCGTTCAACTATGCCGCCTTGGGCCCGGCGCTGGTGGTGGAGGAAATGCTCCAGTATTTCCGTCTGGGTTTCTACAGTCATGTGAAAACCTCCGATGGGAAGATCTTCAGCTATCAAGAACTGGTTATCCGAGATCAGATCGATGAAGACGACGACGCGGAAACACGCCTACTTGACGCCTTGCGCCGCGAAGGCGTCCCGGAGCGCGAGCTGCCCACTGACCCAGCGCTACCGACTGCGGAAGTGAGCCTGCTGAACTGCGACCTACCCACGGCGCTGCAGCAACTCATGGACTTGGACGCGAACGGCGAGTTCGGCTTCCTGGTTTGCGGCACCCGCGTGCCGGGCACCAGCGTCACTTTCTTCTCGGACGCGCGCATGGTGGATCGGGCGCAGCGGGTGGCAGCCGAGTTCGCGCTGCGCCACGATCAAGACAGCCTGGGGGTACAGGCCGCGCCGTCACTGTCAAACATCGCTGCCCTCTCGCCGTTATTATTCAAACGCGGGCTTTGGGGCGTTCGAAGCGTGACCGCGTTCAGGAAGGAAAACACTCCGCTGCGCTCGGTCGCCGTTATGCAGTACGAGGACGGTTCGTGGCGTTTCACAGAACAGGGCCCGCAGAGCCAGTGGGAAGACACCAGTGGCTACCGCAGTGCGATTCCACAGGAGAAAATCTCGCCGCGTGCCTTGCGTAACAACCTGATGTCGTTCACCGCGGACCCGTGGTCGGAGTCGTACTACCGCCACCCCTTGTTCTTCGTAAAGTGCGCGGCGTGGGTGATTCCAAAGAAGGAAGATTAAGGAGGGAACTAATACCAGGGGCGTGCGGCTACGGAAAGAGGGCAGCAGGGGCAGCGCCCCACCACCGCGCCTGTGTCATTTGACGGCCCGGTACCCCAGTGCCTCGATATCGAAGGCTTCTTCCAATACGACCAAGGTTTGCACCAATTGGGCGTGCCTTCGCGGTTCGATCTCAGCCAGGTTACGCCCCGGGATCGCGCACTCGGTAGCAACCGTCACCAGGGAGTCATACAGGCGTGAGTCCTGAAGAACCCGCCAGGTCTCCAGGTAGCGAGTCTTCCCTGCCTTCGTCTTCATCTTCACCAGCTTGCGGCCAGCCAGGTCGAGCACCCTAATATCGACGATATCGGCGTATACGATGGGTTTTCGACCAACTAGCTGGAGCACCTTATTGTCTAAGTGCCCACTCAGCCGCACCGTGGCCACTGCCAATAGGTAAAAGTTGAGGGCCGTGAACGGCAGCAGCACCAATGCCCAGAGCACACCAAAAGTCACACCATTGGTTTCGGCGATAATGAAGGCCGCCATTGCTTGAAAAAAACCGAACACAGTGGGCAGGTTAATCAGCAGGCGCCCGCGATCGACTTTCCATCGTGGTTGGTAGTCTTTGAAGCTGTCGGTAAGTCCTTGGTCGGTGGCGAACTTTGGGCCCTTAAACCACCATCTGGCCGCTGCCAGCAGCGCGAGTAGGTTGAATATGGTGGAGCCGATTAGGTTGAATAATAATGCTCCTTGCACGGTGCCCCCTCCCATATTTTCCTGGATTACCGCCCGCTGCGGGCCTTTATTTTCGAGGACGTTCCCGCCCTTCTGCGGTCAGTTTACTACCCAGGTGGAAGTTGGTGTGTCTGCGCTGCCTAGGTGTGGGACAATCTCTGTGTGAAACTCTCTTTAAGGCAGCGCAACAAGCTTATCGATTTCGGTTCCCGAATCCTGCTAGTGGCATTGCTGACTTTCTTAACTTGGAGTTTCATTCGGCCCCTTTTCCTAAGTACTGTGCCGGCGCCACCCGAAGAAGTAGTGGCCTCAGTGGTGTTAAATGACCCAGAGCAGATCCTCGGTGATGAGGCATTAGGCCAGCTTAAAGCCCTGGATTGGCCGGCTAAAACCCGCGTCTTAGTGCGAGTGCGCCCAAACGCCTTACCCATCGCGGATGATGACCCACAGCCCCTCCTCGGTGCTACCGACGGTAGTGCGCCGCCGGCTTGCGGGAAGAACTCTGACTGCCTGGTGCGCGCCTACCCGGACTATTTCGACGAACTGTACCTTAATGCCCTGTACTCCCTGATCCCGCGCAGCGATGTTTTCGTGGTTGACATCGTGCGTGACAGCGCGGATGTGGCTGTCTTCTGGGGTGGTAGCCCCCATCAGCGGAGTGCGGCAATGGATAGTCTGATCGCCGGGGAACTGGAGGGCTTTACCCCCGTCGAAGATGACCACCTCAACTACTTATCCCCAGACACCTTCCACCTGGCTGTCGAGGGTGATATGAGGCTGATACCAGGGGATTTGCCGGTCGAGCAACCGGAGTCGGATCTGCGCGGCGTGTTGCGCCTGATGGTTGCTCACGGAGATCTGAATACCGGCAACCTCACCCGCGAACTCCAACGCTTCCTTAACAACACGGACAGCGGTACCAGCGCCATTCGGGAGCATGAAAACCAGGTGCGGTTGGCGAACCGCGCCCCTTTTGCCGTGAGTTTCACCGCCTTCTTCGGGTGGTGGCTGTTGGTAGCTGCCGCTTCTCAGACCGTGGGTCGCACCATTTCCCGCTCCCGTCACTGCCTGGGGACCAGCGAAAAACGTCGCCAGGCGTTGGAGAAAATACAGCGGGTGCGCACCGAGGCTTTGCTGGATACCGACCAGGTGCGGTTGGAAGCGGTAGCCGCTCCCAGCCCCTACCAGGCGACGCTGCTGGCGCGAGCCGAACAGTGGGTCTCCACGGTGACGTTGCTCAGTCGGTTGGAGGTCCAATTCCAAGGTATGCAAATCAGCTCGGGCTCTGACGAGGGCGGTCTGCATGATTTGGTGCAAATGGGTGACGTTGCTGAAGTGGTGCAGCGAGGCCGTGCGGTGTTGAGTGCGGATGCGACCGCCCTCGCCAATCCCACCCGGTTTGATCCCAGTTCGCACCCTTGTGTGGCGACTTTGCGCGCGGGGATCGAAGCGGCGGAGGCATTGGCGACCCAGCTGCCGGTTTATAAGGCCCAATTTGACGAGGCCGTGGCGGCCGCCAGCGCGCACCTGGCCACCGCTCCGGCGGCGGTGAGCAGCGAAGCTGACGTAGTGAAGATATTGCGCGCTTGGGATGGGGCTGCCCGCGAGTTAGCGCTGTGCACGACTTCGTTGCCCGAGGACGACTTGTACGTGTGGGTGGAGCGTAAAAGCTGGAGCCCGGTGGGCCGCAAACGGATGCGCCCGGAAGTCAAAGCGATACGGTTGCCGGCGCGCGAACGGTGCTTGGACTTCTCCCACGGGTCGGCGGCGCAGAGCAAGCAGGCGACGGCGCAGAGCAAGCAGGAGGCGGCGCAGAGTAAGCAGGAGTCGGCGCGCGCGGCTACCGCGTTCCACAGCGAGGCGGACGAAGAAGCGCAGACAGCCAGAGCACGGGCGCAGTATGCAGATTTCGTGTCGCAAAAGCGCTTCTCTACGCCAATTTCACTGCCATTAACGCCGGTGGGGATAGTGGTAGCCGCGTCCGTGGCTCTCACCGCTTCATTCCTGGTGCTACGCGCAGGCGCCGTCACGAAACCGTCAGCTGTGTCTTTGGCTCAGCAAACTATCTGGACGTTTTGGCTGGCCCTTTTGTTTGGCGTGGGAGCGATGGTGCTGGTGACCGCGGTCCGAAATATGATGCGCAGGCGCGCGCAGCGGCGCACGGATTTGCGGGCGGTGTTGCAATCGGCGCTCATGGGCGAGGACGCGTTGGCCTTGGACGTGCTGCAACTGCAGTCGCAGTTCCCCCAGTATGCCAACAACCTTCACTTGCGCTTCCAAGAGTTCTTAGAATGCCGTGATGAGTTGGTACGCCTAGCAGGGTTCGGCGTGGCGCGCTCAGATGAACGTTTAGACGATTATCAACTAACGCTGCTGGCGCAGGTGGTGCGAGCCCAGATGCTTTCACTGTGGCGGGTCGGCGACATTTTGCGCCAACGACCTAACTGGATGAAAGCCTGGAATTGGGAAGCCAAAGAAGTGCTTTACTTCGCTAACCAGGCTGAGTCGATGGCTGCCAATCCGGTTATTTCGAGCTTGACTGCGAACTTGGAATGGGCCGACCTTTCCCCAACGCAAGCGCTTTTGCAGTTAGATGACTTCACTCAGCGCTACCGCCTCGCCCGCCTGGTGCGGGCCCTACCGGTACAAACCCGATCGGGGGATACCTACCACCAGCCCATTTCCGAGCACCTGGCGTTGCTGAGTGAAACCCCGAAGGCGCTGCGTGAGGTAGCTCAGTTGGTGCCGCCTGAAAACGCCTCCTACTATGTGGTTTCTGATAGCGCGGGGGAGGCGTTGCAGTCCATCAAGACGGATCCCAATAATGCCTCGATGATACTGGCGGCAGTGTTCTTAGTACTGTCGGGAACCGTGTTGCCGCTTAGCTTGAGCGACCCGGCAGATCAGGTAGGCATGCGCTGGAACTTCGATCGCTCCGATGAGCAGGCGCCGCCGGCACAGGTGGTAATCGTCGACCTGGCGGGTCGCATCAGTGAGCCGGAAAAACTGCGCGCCGAGCTGGAAAAGCGACGCTTCCCGGTGCCGGTAAACATTGTTATCGGGGTGTGCGAGGCCGACCGGCCGGTCGCGCCCTTGGACTCGGAGCAACTAGCTGCCGTGGCACCTTTCGCCACTGCCTATCACTGCGCTGGAATAACGAACGATCCTCGGGGGAACACCGTCGCAATGACGATCACCGCAGACCAGGTGATCATGACGACCGGAGCCTTGATTGAATTTTCCCGTCCCGGCCTAGAAAGCGTCGAAGTGGGCGCCGAGGGTGATGTCACCGACACCATCCTCCAGCTTTTCGACGGTGCTGAGCCCTTCACCCTGCGCTGAGCCCTTCACCCTGCGCTGAGGTAAGTACCGGCTTGGGGGCGGTTTGCGCCACAGGGATACAATGAAGGACGTGGAAAACCTCGAACGATCCGACAATGCCCCACTGGTGCTGGGCATTGAATCAACCTGCGACGAAACCGGCGTGGCGCTGGTGCGCGGCCACACCCTGCTGGCTGACCGCACCGCCACCTCCATGGACGAATACGCCCGCTACGGGGGCATCATCCCCGAGATTGCCTCGCGCGCTCACCTAGAGTCTTTCCTCCCCACCCTGGAAGCAGCTTTGGACGAGGCCGGGGTGGAACTTGGCGACATCGACGCCGTGGCGGTCGCTGCTGGCCCCGGACTGGTGGGTTCGTTGACGGTGGGAATCTGCGCTGGCAAGGCGTTGGCTTCCACTTTGGGAGTGCCGATTTACGGGGTGAACCACGTCCTCGGGCATTTGGCAGTCGATGGCCTGGTAGATGGCCCCCTCCCGCAGCGCTTCATCGGCCTGGTGGTCTCTGGTGGCCACTCCAACTTGCTGCATGTGCGCGACCTAGCCACCGACGTGGAGGAGCTCGGCGGCACTTTGGATGACGCGGCGGGGGAGGCGTTCGACAAGGTTGGTCGCCTGCTGGGTTTGCCGTATCCGGGTGGGCCGCATGTGGATCGTCTGGCGCGCGAGGGCGATCGCGACGCCATCGTGTTCCCGCGCGGTTTGGCGGCTGGCAAGGACAAGCACCGCTACCGTTACGATTTTTCTTTCTCCGGCCTCAAAACTGCCGTCGCCCGCTACGTGGCTTCGCTGCAGCAGCAGGGTAAGGAACCGGTGGCGGCTGACATCTGTGCGGGTTTTTCCGAAGCGGTGAATGATTCTTTGACCACCAAAGCGGTGCAAGCGTGTTTGGATTTCGAGTGCGACACTATCGTGGTGGGTGGCGGGTTCTCCGCGAACTCCCGGCTGCGGGAGTTGCTAGCGGAGCGGGCCACGGCTGCGGGCCTACAGGTACGCATCCCACCGCTGCGGTTTTGCACCGATAACGGGGCGCAGATCGCCGCCATGGGGGCGCTACTGGCAGCCGCCAAAGTGGAACCCTCGGGCTTGGGATTCTCCCCCGACTCCGGTATGCCACTGACCACCATGGTGGCGCGCTAACGCTGGCCCCGGGGGACTGGCGAGGGTGGCGGCTCCCGGGAATCCGCGACCCCAGGAGTGGGTGCGCCACCGGCTCACGCGACCGCCCGTGTCCGCCGGCCCGCACGCAAGCGGACCCAACTGCGCATATCCAGGCGCGCCACCCGTCCTCGTGAAACTAAATGCGCTGCTCTTTCAACTGCGCCGGCGCTGACGCGGTGAAAGAAAGCGGGTTGATCGGCCGGTCCGCTTTGAACTCCGCGCGCATCAAATCCACCATCGCTTTAGCGGGGAAGGTGTGGCGGTTACCCACAATTGTCAGGCGTTGGTAGGCCGCCCCCATGCGGATAATCTCATTCACCCCTTCCAACTGCTCGCGGCACCCCAAATCGTCGGC